>JAYVYJ010000339.1:0-14257 GCA_043784465.1 Hyphomicrobiales bacterium | reverse complement strand
TGAATGAAGCGCAGGCCCGCGTCGGCTTTGGCCTGAATCTGCGCGCTCGCGTGCGCGAAGGGTTTGAGCGGCCCGGAGGGAATGCGCTGCCCCTGCGCGTCCATCTCCAACGGAAGGCGGCTGTCGGAGAAGTCGTAGGCGGTGGTGATGCCGTTGTTGAGGAAATCCAGCGCGCCGTGGAACGTGCACCAGTAAACGTCGTCCGCGTCGGCGTGGCGGGTGTAGTGAGTCATGGCGTCCACCCAGCCATAAAGGGCGTTGTCCATGCCCAGGCCACGCGAGCCGCTGGTGAACAGGTGGCTGTGGGCGGAGACGAACCCCGGCGCGACGAACGCGCCGTTGGCGTCGATGACCTGCGCGCCGAGATCGCCGGGCGGTTCGCCGGGCTCTATGGCTGAGAGGCGGCCCTGGGAGTCCACGGCGAGCCAGCCGGAGAACGGCTCGGGGCGGGCGTCGGAGACGGTGACGAGGAGGGCGTTACGGACGAGGAGTTTTGCGGCGGACATCGGGCGAGGATAGGGGCGGGGGGCGGCGGGTTCAACGGCAAGCGATGGGCGGGACGCATGAAAATGAGGCAGGCGTCGGGAGACGATAGCCCACGCGCCCTCAAAATCTCGATGACATTCGCGATGGCTTGAGCGATAATATCGCGCATGAAAACCATCGTTTTCATGCCCGTCGCCGCCCGGCAGCTTGACGCGCTTCCGGTTCAGGCGCGCGAGGCCATCGAGGCCGCGATCAGCCGATACGCCATCGAGGGGCGCGCGGACGTGAAGAAATTGCAGGGTCGCGAGGGCTTTCGAATGCGGGTGGGCGAATATCGCGTGCTGTTCCGCGAAGACCTATCGACAATTCTGGCGATCTATGTGGGACCTCGGCAGACGATCATCTATTCGTGAGAGACGCCCATGGCTCAGATGATTACTACCCCTGCGGGGGAAGAGTTGGTTCTGCTCTCCCGCGCGGAATATGAGCGCCTGGCCGCGCTCGCCGCTGAGGTCGAGGAGGACGCCGCCGACGTCGCCGCCTACGATGCGGCAATGGCCGAAATCGCGGCCCGCGGCGATAGCGCGTTGCCCGTTGAGGTGAGCGCGTCGTTGCTGCGCGGCGCAAGTCTAGTTACGGCGATCCGCAAATGGAAAGGCGTCAAACAAACCGAACTCGCCGAACGCGCCGGGCTCTCGCAGGGCTACCTCAGCGATATCGAAAGCCGGCGGCGCAAGGGTGCGAAGGAGACGCGGGAAGCTATCGCAAGGGCGCTCGACGTGCCAACAGAGTGGCTTGTTTGAGTATATGCTTAATCTCTAAATATAAAATTGATAGGAGGGAAGAGTGTACGGGCGGATTAACGCTTTTCTAAGTCGAATTAAAACTAAGGTTGTAGATTTCGCGAATTTCGTCACAAAAACTCGTCGCAATAATAATAAAGATGCCTCATACTCTTCAAATTCACATTTTCCGTCAAAGGTGAAAAAGTCACTTCCGTTGAAACTCGGCAATGCTCGTAACGATCCCGAATTTATATATGCCGTATCCCCCTATCTAGATGAGCTATAGGAATATTTTCCACAAATTGAATTTACGATTAAGCATCGGCGTGCATTAGGTATAGGTAACGCAAGGTACTAAGTCATTGACTTAGTTCACGCTGTAACTGTAAATTTAAAATCTATCGAAAATTTAAAAAATTCGACTTGTTCTGATATTGCTCCACATTAAAATAAACGATCGATTTTGCTGCTGGACGGCCAAAAATGGGATCGAGGATACATGTGCCATTTTACCATGCATTATATGTATATAACACCTAGAATTGGCAAACAAGATCCAGAAGCAAACCGCTCACCCCTTGTCCCTTAACAACCGCCCCTGATCGCGCTTCCAGTCCTTCTCCTTGTCCGCCTCGCGTTTGTCGTGCAGTTTGCGGCCTCGCCCCAGCGCGATGGCGATCTTGGCCATGCCCTTGGCGTTGAAATAGATGCGAAGCGGCACGATGGTCATGCCCTCGCGCTCCACGCCCTTGGCGAACTTCACGATCTCCTTGGCTTTCACAAGCAGTTTGCGCGGGCGCTTGGGCTCGTGGTTGAAGCGGTTGCCCTGCAAATATTCCGGGATGTTGCAATTGTAGAGCATCAGCGCGCCGCTACGGTCCACGGTGGCGTAAGCCTCCGCGACGGTCGCCTTGCCGGTGCGCAGCGACTTGACCTCCGTGCCGGTCAGCATGATGCCGGCCTCCACGACCTCGCCCAGTTCGTAATCGAACCTTGCGCGGCGGTTGTCGGCGGCGACTTTGTAATTGTCGGGGGGTTTGTCTACCACGACGTCACGCGTTTAAAATCCCGGCGTGAACCATCGCGCGGCGAATCACGGTTTCCGCCGGCGGCGTCGCCGGCGCGAGCGGCAAGCGCAGTTCGTTGCCGATACGCCCGATCAGGCTCAGCGCATATTTCGCCCCCGCGACGCCAGGCTCTATGAAGATGGCGCTGTGCAGCGGGATCAATTTGTCCTGCAACGTCAGCGCGGACGAAAAATCGCCCTTCAGCGCCGCCTCCATCAGCAGCGCGCATAAAGCGGGCGCGACGTTGGCCGTCACCGAGATGCAACCGTGGCCGCCCGCCGCCATATGGGGCAGGGCCGTCATATCCTCGCCCGAAAGCTGGATGAAAGAAGCGCCCATGGCGTGGCGCTGGCGCGAGACGCGGCCGACGTCGGCCGTCGCGTCCTTCACGCCGACGATGTTTTCCAGCTCGGCGAGGCGCTTCATGGTCTCGACGCTCATGTCCACCACGCTGCGACCCGGAATATTGTAAATGAGGATCGGAATGCCGATGGCGTCGTTTACGGCCTTGAAATGCTGGTAAAGCCCCTCTTGCGTCGGTTTGTTGTAGTAGGGCGTAACCACCAGCACTGCGTCCGCGCCGGCTTTCTCGGCGTGCCGGGCGAGTTCCATCGCCTCGACCGTGTTGTTGGAGCCGGCGCCCGCGATCACCGGCACGCGCCCGCGCGCCTCGTCTATGCAGACGTCCACGACCCGCTTGTGTTCGGAATGACTCAGGGTCGGGCTCTCGCCTGTGGTGCCGACGGGCACAAGGCCGTGCGATCCGCTCGAAATCTGCCAATCGACCAGAGCGCGGAAAGCGGCCTCGTCGAATTTGCCGTCCTTGAACGGCGTCACCAGGGCCGGCATCGAACCGTGAAACTTCGCCCGCTTTTCCATGTCCGCTTTTCCGACGCGCCGCGCGAGAGGGCGACACATAGACCCTCGGGCGCGCTTTCGAAAGGGGCCGGCGCGTGGTTAACGCCTCCTCAACGCGAGGCCGTCTAGAATGGGCGCGGAGGCTCGCATGTCCCTGTCGCGCTCGCTTTGGTTCGTCGGCCCCTCGGCCGCCGCGTTCGTCGCGACGATGGCGGTGGGCTGGACGATGCTGCGGCCCCCAGCGCCCGCCGCGAACCCCGTCTTCGTGGCGATGGACTCCCTGCCCACGGCGTCGCTTCCGCCGCCTCCGCCGTTGTTCGGACTCGAACCCCCGCCCAAGCCCGCCGTGCTCGCCGCCTCGCCGCCTTTCGAGGCGGCCGACGTCGCCCGGTTCGTCGAAGTCGCCAATCTCTACCGTCGCAGCGATTTCGCGGGCGGGGACGCGGCGGCGGCTTCGATCTCCGATCCCTTGACGCGCACGGCGCTCGAATGGATCGCGCTGCGCGTCGTCGCCACGCCGGCGCGGCTTGACGGCTTCGCGAAAAATCATCGCGACTGGCCGTTGCGCGACTGGTTCCAGGCCCAGCGCGAAGGCTGGATGTATGCGGGCAGACCCACGCCCGCCGAGACGCTCGCCGCTTTCGCCGACCTGGCTCCGACGACGCCACAAGGGCGCGTCGCGCTGGCGCGCGCGCAGCTGGCGGTCGGCCGCCGCGAGGAGGCGGGAAAAATCGTGCGCGCGCTTTGGCGCGAGGGCGATCTCGACGGGCCACTGGAAACGGCGCTGCTGCGCGAATTCGGCGTGATGCTCTCGCGCGACGATCATTTCGCGCGCGCGTCGCGGCTGCTTTACGCCGAGCGGGCGACGTCCGCCTGGCGCGCGGCGTCGGCGGCGGGAGCGGATGCGCTGGCGCTGGTCACGGCCCGTTGGGAGGCGGCGAAGGGGCCGATGTCGGCGCGCAGCGCCGGTCTGGTGCCGCCGCCGCTGCGCGCCGATCCCGGCTTCATGTTCGCCCATGTGCAGGACGCGCGCCGCGCAGGACGACTTGACGAGGCCGAGTCCTGGCTGAAGCTGGCCCCGCACGAGGCCGACAAGCTCGTGGATCCCGACAAATGGTGGAGCGAGCGGCGGATGGTGGCGCGCGCGCTGCTCGACAAGGGACAGTTTGACCGCGCCTACGCCGTCTGCGCGGAGGCGCTGGCGCGCTCGTCCCCCTCGCGCGTCGATGCGGCGTTTTATGCGGGCTGGATCGCGCTGCGTTTTCTCAAGCAACCGGCGCTGGCCGCCCCTCATTTCGCCGCCGCCGCCAACGCGGCCGAGACGCCCATCTCCCTCGCGCGCGCCGATTACTGGCGCGGCCGCGCGGCGGAGGCGCTGGGACAGGACGAAGCGAAGGATTTTTACGCCAGGGCCGCCGCCCTTCCCGTCACGTATTACGGCCAACTCGCCGCCCGTAAGCTGGGCGCCGAACAGATCGCGCTTCGCGCTCCGGCCTCCCCTGCGAGCGGGGACGCGCGCGCCGAGGCGACGCGGGTGATCGAGCTTTATCTCAGCGCGGGGCTGGAAGATTTCGTGGCGCCGGTCGCCTACGCGGCTGCGCGAACGTGGACGGACGAGGCGCAACTGGGCGCGCTCGCCGAGGTCTTGCAGGCCAAAGCCAGCGCGGCGACCAACGTGATTTTCGGCAAGCTGGCGCTGGAGCGCGGCCACCGGCTCGACGCCGTGGCGTTCCCGACTTTTGGCCTGCCGGAGTTCACGCCGCTGGCGGGTTCGGCGGGGCTTGGCCACGTGATGGCGGTGGCGCGGCAGGAGAGCGAATTCATCGTGCGCGCCGCTTCCGGCGCGGGGGCGAAGGGGCTCATGCAGATCTTGCCGAGCACCGCGGCGGACACCGCGCGCAAGGCGGGCGTGCCATTCGATTATGGCCGGCTGGTCGGCGATCCCGCCTACAACATGCAACTGGGCGCCGCCTTTCTGGGACAGTTGATGACGGCGCAGGGCGGGTCGCTGGAACTGGCGGCGGCGGCCTATAACGCCGGGGCGGGGCGCGTCGCGCAATGGATCGCGGCCTATGGCGACCCGCGCGCGGGCGGCGATATGGTGGACTGGGTCGAGCGAATCCCGTTCGACGAGACGCGCGATTACGTGATGCGGGTGTCGGAGAATTATGGAGTCTATCAGGCGCGGCTTGCCGAGAATCCCGCCGCGACCGTCGCGCGCCGCTGAGCGATGTCCCCCACGTTGCATGTGGCGGCGCAGTTCCTGCGCCCCGGCAACGGCGGCGTCGCCGAAGTCGCCCGCGTCTCGATGAAGGCGCTGGCTTCGGTCGGGCCGACGTTTGGCCATGCCTGTCGGGAGCGCGAGCCTTACGAGATCGGGGGAGCGAGAGCGCGTGCCTATGGCGGGTCGCGCGTGCGGTTTCAGGTGGGGCTGGAGGCGGCGAGCCTGGCGGGTGGACGCTTCCTGTATGACTTCGCAGGCACGGCGCGATCGGCCCGCTGGCTGTGGCCCCGCCGACCCTATGCCGTCTGGGCGCATGGCATCGAGGTGTGGGACGAGGTGCGGGCCGACCGCGCCGGCGCGCTTGCCCGCGCCGACGTCGTGCTGGTCAATAGCGCCTACACGCGCGAGCGCGCCGCCCCGACGCTGGAAGGGCTGCGCGACGTGCGCCTGTGCCGGCTCGGCTCGTTCGCCGATGATGAAATCGTTTTGACCCCGCACGACGGCCCGCCGACGGCGCTGCTGCTGGGGCGCGTGGAGCCGGGATGGCCGAAAGGGCAGGGGATTCTGGTCGACCTCTGGCCGCGCGTCGTCGCCGCCGTGCCGGATGCGAGGCTGAAGCTCGTCGGCAGGGGGCCGGCGTTGGAGGCGTTGCGCGATCGCGCGCGCGCTTCGCGCGCGGCGGCGAACATCGACGTCGCGGGGTTCGTGCCGGAGGCGGACATCGAAAAGGTCTGGTCGCAAGCCAGCGTGTTCGCCATGCCGAGCCTGTCGGAAGGATTCGGGCTGGTGTTTATCGAGGCGATGCGGCGGGGACTTCCGGTAATCTCCTCGCGCTCCGACGCAGGGCAGGAAGTCAATCTCGACGGGGAGACCGGGTATGCTATTTCTCGTGAAGACAGCGGCGGGCTCGTCGAGGCGCTGGTCACGTTGCTGCGCGACCGCGACCTCGCCCGGAGGCTGGGCGCGGGGGGTACGACGCGGTGGCGGGCGGAATTCCGGTTTGCGGCCTTCGAGCGGCGTTTTCTGGATGCGCTGGACGATTTCCTCGCCTGAGTTTCCGAGCAGGTATTTCTCCGTCCTCGCGCGCGAGGCGCAGCGATCCCGAGGTTCCGCTTGGCTAAATCTCACCGGTCGAAAGATGACGCCAGCGCGGCTGCGCCGCTTCGTTTCGCTCGCGGCGACGTCGGACGATTAGGGCGCTGGCCAAAGCGCGTCCGTGCGCCCGAGCGCAAAATAACTCGCCAGCCCGAAGTATTCGTGCACGGCGAGGTCAAGCTTTTCCAAACCGCCCACGGCGTCGAAGCCTAATTCCGGCGCGCCCGCGAAGCGATAATCCACGGGATCGGCGATCACCGTGAACCCCGCCCTGCGGAAGCAGCCGACCGCGCGCGGCATGTGGAACGCCGAGGTGACGAGCGCATAGGTCTGCCCCGGCCGGGGCTTTGCGATTTCCCACGCGTCCACCGCGTTCTCGAACGTATTGCGCGACTGGCGTTCGATCTCGATGCGCGCGCGTGGGACGCCGAGCGCGACAAGCACGTCCGCCGCCTCGTCGGCTTCGGCGCGTCCGGGTGGCGGGGGCGAGGGGCCGCCGACGTCGAACAGCCGCGCTTGTGGGTAGAGCTTGGCGAGCCGCGCGGCCTCGTAGAGCCGACCGAAGGCGGGCGTGAAGCCGCTAGCGGGGTAGGCGTCGAAATCGCCGTTGTCGAGCGCCCCGCCGATCACGATGATCCCGTCGAGCGACGGGGGCGCGACGAAACGGGGAAACGTGGTCTCCAGCTGCGCGAGCGCGAGGCGGCCGAGCGGCAGGACCGCCGCCGCCGCAGTGAGCCCCAGCGCCGCCAGAACGACCCCGCGCCCCCGGCGACCCGCCAGCGCCCCGGCGAGCGCCAGCAGCAGCAGAACCCGGCTCGGCGCGGCGAACAGCCAGCCGATCTTCGACAATCCGAATAGCATCAGCGCGCCGCGCCCCTCCCGGCGGGAACCAGCCGCGCCTGCGCCGCGCGGCGCAGTTTTCCCGGCAGGGCGGCAAAGAGCATCGGCAGCACGACGACGCAACCCCAGGCCATCACTTCGGCGCCAAACGCCAATAGCCCCGAGGGCTTCATAAACGCATCGAGCGCAAACGCCGCGCCCCAGCACAGCCCCGTGGCCGCCACGCCCAGCGCCAGCGAGCGCGCGAGATAGCGCAAGAACCCGACGAAAGCCGGCATGCGCGCGAGGCGCGGCACGAGTGCGCCATAAGACAGCAATTCGGCGAGGCCCAGCCCAGCCGCCACCCCCGGCGCGCCGGCCATCGCCTGTCCGATCACGCAACCCAGCGGGCCGAACACGACCAGCCCAAGGCGCAACAGACCGACCTCGCGCGAGCGGTTGGTGTATTGCAGCAGCGCGACGGGTTGCTGCATCGGCGCGATGACGAGCAGCGGCAGCAGCATCGCGGCGGCGACGCGCACGTCGTAGAGATTCCCGTCGCCAGTCCAGTAGTAGGTGACGGTCGGGCCGAAGGCCAGAATGCCGCCAACGAACGCCGCCGCGATGACCGTCGTCATGCGCCCGACCTCCGCCGTGATCGCCCAGGCGCGCGCGAAATCCCCCGCATGGCTGAAATTGGCGATCTCCAGCCCGGCGCCGACCGCGGCGAACTGAAAAGACTGGCGTATCTGGTTGACCATCGTGCGCATCAGCAAAAATGCCGCGATCTCCGCCCCCGCCACGCCGCGCGCGGCGAAAACGAGAACTGGCGTCTGAAGCCACACGGTCGGCGCGATCATCTGGAGCGCGAACCATTTGACGTGGCCGAATATGGCCATGAACTCCGCGCCCGTCGGCAAGGCGGGGGCCGCCATCCATTCGCCGCGCCGCGCCCGAACCTCGAAATGGAAAAACAGCAGCGAGCCGACGCCGTAGAGCGCAAAGAACAGGGCCGCCACAACGAGCGGCGGCGCGCCAAAACTGACGGCGGCGAAGGCGGCCAGCGAATTGAGCACCGTCGCGCCCGCCGAGACCAGCGTCACATAGGCGAATTCTCCCGTCGCCGAGAACACCGTGCTGGCGGGCGCCCGCAGCACCGAGAGCAGATTGCCCAGGCCCAGCAATCCCAGCATCCAGCGCGCGCTGACGATGTCGAAACCGGGGATGCGCAGCGCGCCGTCCGCGCCCCCTGACGCCACCAGCGCGGCGAACAAAATCGCCAGCGGCGCGACCACGATCAGCGAAAGGCCCTGATGGGTCGCCACGATGCGCCGGAAAGCGGCCTTGTCGCCGCGCACGTAAGCGTGCTGCTCCTCGTTCTGGAAGTAGATCTGCGCGCCCAGCTCCACGACCAGCAGGAGGCCGGCCCAGGATTGCAGGATGGCGTAGGCGCCGAACGTGTCCGCGCCCCAGACGCGCAGCAATAGACCAATCAGCACAATGCGGTCGAACACGCCCGCCGCGAGGCTGACGATCTGCGCCGCGATGTTCGAAGTCGCCCGGCGCCAACTCGCCATGCGCAATGGGTCTCCCTGATCTCGCCGATCTTGCGCCGGGGCGGCTAAATCAGCCTGCGCGCCGGAACGCAAGGGCGTCCCGCGAGCAGGGCGGCGCCGCGTGCGCGCGGCGGGTTGGCGTTGCAAGCTCAAGCGTTGCGCTCCATGATGCTCTTATGCCTGCGACCTTGCCCGCATCCGTCAATTCTTCGGCCAGCGCCCGTTGTCACGCGTTCGCGCGTTCGTATGCCTCACAATCAAGCGAAAATCGGGCCGCCCCAGGCCTTCGCAACAAAATGCAACATGTGCGGCCCATGCCGCCTGGATACGTTTCGCGAACCGTCGAAGTCTTATGCGGATAGGGCTCCTCGCGACATCGCGACGTTATGAAGATTCGTTTCTGGGGCCCGCCGAGCGGCTGTTCGAGGCGAGCGGCGCCAATCTCGGCAATTTCGCGTTTGTCGAGGCGCTTTGGCGCCAGCTTCAGCCCGACGTCGTCGTGCTTCCTTGGCATGTCTCGCGCGAGGAGGCGCGGGCGCGTTGCGATCTCCTGGTGTTCGCCGCCGCCAATCAACTGGGGAGCCATACGGATCTGGGCGATCTGGCCGCGCATCTGGAAGCCGTCGGCCTGCCGCTGGTCGCCGTGGGTCTGGGCGCGCAATCCTCCAGCCTCGCGCAGCCGCCGCGTCTGACTGCGGGCACCGAGCGCTGGGTGCGCACGCTGGCCGCAATGGCCCCGACGTCAGGGCCCAACATCGCCGTGCGCGGCGAATTTACGCGCCGCACGCTCGAAAAACTCGGCCTCGGGGCGCACGCCGTCACGCTGGGCTGCCCGTCCAATTTTCTCAATAGCCGCCCGGATTTCTACGCTGAACTTTCGGCGCGCGCGGCGCGGCGTCGCGTCGAGCGGCTTTGCGTCGCGGCGGGCAGCCGGCATTTCGCCTCCACGCGCGAGGTGGAGCGCCAGCTGGTGCGGCTCGTCTCCGAGACGGGCGGATCTTACGTCGTGCAGAGCGACATCGAATTCCTGCGGTTCGCGCGCGGCGAGCCGATCTCCGCCGCCGAAGCCCAAGCGATCCGCGCCTATCTCGCGCCGCAACTCACGCCCGAAGCGCTCGACCTGTGGCGGCGCCGCCATGCCGGCGCCTTCGCCGACGCAACCTCGTGGCTCGACGCGATGCACGGCTTCGATTTCGCGGTCGGCGCGCGGATCCACGGCGTGATGCTGCCCATTCAGGCGGGCGTGCCGGGCGGGGTCGTCGCGCATGACAGCCGCACGCTGGAGCTTTGTCAGACGATGGGCGTGCCCGTGCGCCTGCCGCAGGAAATCCCGGACTCGTTCGCGGCCGACGATCTGCCGAAACTGTTCGAGTTCGACGTCGCGACCTTCGCCGCCACGCGAGAGCGGCTGCGGCGGGTCTACGTCGAGTTCCTGCGCGGCTGCGGAATCGAACCCGACGCGCGGCTGACCACCTTGCAGGCCCCGCCATGATTTTCCCAGCTTGCGCCGGCCTATGAACGACGCCGACGTCCTCGTCGTCGGGGCGGGCGTCGTCGGCCTCGCGGTTGCGCGCGCGCTGGCTCTGGAGGGCCGCGGGGTCGTGGTCGTCGAGGCGCGCGGGGGCGTCGGCGAAGAGACCTCGGCACGCAACAGCGAGGTCATCCATTCCGGAATTTATTACCCCACCGGCAGCCTCAAGGCGCGGCTCTGCGTACGCGGGCGCTGGTCGCTCTACGAGTTCCTGGGCCAGCGCGGCCTCCCGCACCGGCGCTGCGGCAAGCTGATCGTCGCCGCCGACGCTGACGAATTCGCGCGGCTGATGGCTTTGAAAGCCAGGGGCGAGGCCAATGGCGTCGAGGGGCTGGAGCTGATGTCGGCGACCGACGCGCGGGCGCTGGAACCGGCGCTGGCCTGCGTCGGAGCGCTGCTCTGCCCGCAGACCGGCATTTTCGACAGCCGTTCCTACATGCTGGCGCTTCAGGGCGAGGCGGAGGCGGCGGGCGCGGCGTTCGCCTTTCACGCGCCGTTCTTGGCCGCCGAGCGCGCGGGGGATGGATTTGAGGTCGATGTCGGCGGAGCGGAGCCGATCCGGCTGCGGGTCGGCGCGCTGGTCAATGCGGCGGGCCATTCCGCGAGCCGCGTCGCGCGCGCAGCGGGCGCGCAGGCGCCCGACACCCTGTTTGCAAAAGGCAATTACTTCTCCCTGCCGGGCAGGGCGCCATTCTCGCGGCTGATCTATCCGGCGCCGCAAACGCATGGGCTGGGCGTGCATCTGACCTTCGATCTCGGCGGGGGCGCGCGCTTCGGGCCCGACGTGGAATGGGTCGAGGCTCCCAACTACGACGTCGACCCCAAGCGGGCGCCCGCCTTCGAGGCGGCGATCCGGCGCTATTGGCCGGATCTGCCCGAGGGCGCGCTGGTCCCCGCCTATGCCGGCGTGCGGCCCAAGATTTCCAGCCCCGACGACCCGGCGGCGGATTTCCGCATCGACGGGCCGCGCGAGCACGGCGTACCTCGCCTCGTCAATCTGCTGGGGATTGAGAGCCCGGGGCTGACGTCCTCGTTGGCCATCGCCGAAGAGGTTTGCGCGCTGTTGCGCGATTAAAGGCCGCGCAACGCCGCCGACGGTTTGAGTCCTAGAAGCCGCCATGTTCCCACCAGACCCAACAGGACCGTCAGCCCGAGCCCGCCGAGCGCGGCGGCGAGGGCGGGGCCCCAGGCGAATACGAAATCGAAGTCCATCACGCGGGCGACGATCACATAGGCCGCCAACGCGCCCGCGCCGACGCCGAACGCCGCCGTCGCCGCGCCGAGAGTCGCAAACTCCAGCAGCGCCGCGCCGATCAGCCGCGCCCGCGTCGCCCCCAGTATTTTGAGCGTCACGGCGTCATAGGCGCGTGCGCGGGCGTTGGCGGACATCGCGCCCGCCAGCACCAGAACGGCGCTGGCCAGCGCGACAAGCGCCGCCGCGCGGATCGCCGTATCGAGCCGCCCGACGAGGCCCTCGATGGTGTCCAGCGCCTCGCGCACCCGCACGCTCGCGACGTCGGGAAACGCCTTCGCCGTCTCGCGCACCAGCGCGACCTCGGCCTGCGGGGCTGCGGTTTTGGGCAGTTCGGCGGACATCAGCGCCGTGTGGGGCGCGCCGCGAAACGTGTTGGGCGAGAAGACCAGGACAAAGTTGATCGCGAAACTGCGCCAGTTGACCTTGCGCAGATTGGCGACCTTCGCCGTCATTTCGCGGCCCAGCACGTTGACCGTTATCTCGTCGCCCAGCTTGAGCCCCAGGCCCTTGGCGATGTCCTGCTCGACGGAGACCAGCGGCGGCCCGGCGTAGTCGGGCGCCCACCACGCGCCCTCGACGACCTCCGCGCCCTTGGGGAGGTCCGCCGAATAGGTGAGGCCCCGGTCGCCTTCGAGCGCCCATTGCGCGCTCTCCTTGACATGAACCTTTTCGGCCTCGACCCCGGCGACGCGCACGATGCGCCCGCGCATCAGCGGCGCCTCGACGATTTTGGCCCCGGGCGCCTGAACCCCGAGAAAGTTGCGAAACGCTTCTTCCTGATCGCCGCGTACGTCGAGGAAATAGAAATCCGGCGCGCCCGCGGCGCCCGGATGCAATTGCCCGCGCAGGTTGACGTCCACCAGCGTCAGCGCCACCAGCACGGCCAGCCCCAGACCCAGCGACAACACCGCCGCCGGGGTCGCCGCGCCCGGGCGGTGCAGGTTGGAGAGCGCGAGCCGCCATTCGACCGGGCCGCGCCGGGGCAGGGCGCGCGCCAGCGCCATGCCCGCCCACGCTACGCCGCGCAGGGCGACGAGGGAGATCGCGACGGCGACCACCACTGTCAGCGCCACCGACTTCTGCGGGCTGAAGAAAACCGCCGCGCCCGCCAGCAACGCGGCGGCCACGGTCGCGGCGAGCGGGTAGCGCCAGCGCATCGGCCACGCCTCGCCCGCCACGAGATCGCGAAACAGGGCGGTCGCGGGCAGATCGTGCGCGCGGCCCAGCGGCGCAATGGAGAAGGCCAGCGCGGCGAGGCCGCCATAGAGGGCGCCCAACCCCCATTCGCGCGGGTAAAGCCCCGGCTCGAAGGGGTAGGGAAGCGCCGCTCCCGCGATCAGCGCCACCAGATAGGGCATGGCCGCGCCCGCCATGATTCCTAGCGCGACGCCAAGGGCCGCCACCGCGAGGAACTGCATCCCCGCCGTGGCGACGATTTCCGCTCCCGTCGCGCCCAAAGCCTTGAGGATGGCCAGCGAAGCGCGCTTGCGGTCGAGAAAGCCGCGCGCCGCGTTGGCCACGCCCACGCCGCCCACCACGAGGCTGATAAGCCCGACCAGCGCCAGAAACTCGCTGAACCGGTCGACGTTGCGCGAGAATTCCGGCGAGACTTTCGTGCGGTCGCGCACCTCCCAGCCCGCTTCCGGGAAAGCGCGCTTGGCGTCGGCCAGCAGCGCCTTGACGGCCGCCTCGGGCGGCGGCGTGTCGCCCATCCGCACCCTCGTGGTGACGCGCACCAGCGAGCCGGGCTGCACGAGGCCGGTGGCCGCGAGCGCTTCCTGCGAGATCAGGACATGCGCGCCAAAGCCCACGCCCGAAGCGAGGCTGTCGGGCTCGCTGACGACTTTGCCGCGCACGATGAACGAAGCGGCCCCAAGCTGGAAACGTTCGCCGATCTTGAGGGCGAGACGGTCCAGCGCGGTGTCGTCGACTTCCGCCCCGAAAGCGCCGTCCGAGGCGGCGAGCGCCTCGGGGGGCTTGGCGGCGGGCGCAAACACCGCCTCGCCGACGGGGGGCCACGACGCGCCGACCGCCTTGACGTCGGCGAGCGTAGCGTCGCCGCCCGCGTTGCGCGCCATCGCCCGCAGGGTCGCCACGACGTCGAGCGTGCCGCGCGCGGCGAGGAAGGCGCGTTCTTCGGCGGTCAACTGGCGGTGGATGACCGAGAACGACGCGTCGCCTCCCGCGAGGCGGCGCCCCTCGCGCGCCAGGCCGTCCTGCAACGACTGCGCAACGGAATTCACGCCGACGATGGCGGCGACGCCGATGGCCAGACAGGCGATGAAGATGCGCAGGCCCGCAAAGCCGCCCCGCAAATCCCGCGCGGCGAAGCGCGCCAGCGCCGCCCCCCTCATGCTTCGATCCGCCCGCCGCGCAAGCGCAACTGCCGGTCGCACAAGCCCGCCAGCGCGGCGTCGTGGGTGACCAGCGCCAGCGTGGCGCCCCGTTCGCGCGGCAGGGCGAACAGCAGTTCGACGACGCCGCGCCCCGTCGCCTCGTCGAGATTGCCGGTCGGTTCGTCGGCGATGATGAGCGAGGGACGGGGCGCCAGCGCCCGCGCCAGCGCGACGCGCTGCTGCTC
>JAYVYJ010000338.1:0-14665 GCA_043784465.1 Hyphomicrobiales bacterium | reverse complement strand
CCGCGCTCATCCGAGATTTTCGGGCACCCCGCTCACCCGACGGGAGGGCGAAAAGACGCTGAAATCAGGCCGCTCTCCAAATGAGGGGATTCATGAGGCTGAGGGGACGTCTCTCTTCGTCGCGGGGGGGCCGCCATTAGGAAACCCGAGTTGCCCCTTCGGCTTCGCTCAATTTTCATGATATTGTTCAGCGGATGAAACGTGATGAAGTCATCACTACGTTGAAGGCGCGTGAGGCAGATTTGCGGGCGCAAGGCGTCACGCACGCGGCGGTGTTCGGTTCGGTTGCGCGGAATGATCAGGGGCAGGAGAGCGATATTGGCATTCTCGTCGATCTTGATCCTTCCATTATTGTTACCATGTTCAATTATGCGGGAGCGAAAGACTACGTCGCCAGCCTTTTTGCGCAATCCGTCGACGTGACCAACAGAGACGCTTCGTAGCCACGCCTTCGTCTCCGCGTCACCGCTGACGCGATTTATGATTTCTGACGCCGAACGTGACGCGCTGGAAGACATAAGGGACGATATTTGTCGTGCGATGCGGTTTGCGGAGGGTCTAAACCTCGAAGCCTTCCTCGCCGGCGACAAGACTTTTTAGGCAGTGACTCGTTGTCTGGAAATCGTCTCGGAGGCGTCGCGCCGTGTGCCAGCCGCATTCAAACAACGATTTCCGGAAATTCCGTGGAAGAAGGTCGCTGGTTCCGGCAGCATTTATCGCCACGGCTACGAGCACGTTCAGGAACGGAGGGTCAGGGCGACAATCTATGAAGCCTTGCCCCCGCTGCTCGCCGTCGTCGAGGCGGAGTTAGCCGGGCCGTATCGCGACGAGGCCGACTAGACCCATTGGCGCTTCAAACCAATGGCTGCGCGCTCAATGGCCCACCACCGCCTTCGGCCGATAGGGCGCCTCCAGTTTGGCGAGCATCTCGCGGTCGAGCTTGAGGCTCAAAGCCGCCACCGCGTCCTCCAGATGATGCGGTTTTGACGCGCCGACGATTGGCGACGTGATGAACGATTTCGACAGCACCCAGGCGAGCGCCACCACGGCGGGTTTGGCCCCCAGATCGCGCGCGACCTCGACGACTTTCAGGCGGATCGCCTCGTCCTGATCGGAGCCCAGACCCAGCGCGACGCTGAAGGGGTCGGTTCGGCCGCGCAAGGTCGCGGCGTTGGCGCCGACGCCCGAACCTGCCAGGAAGCCGCGCGCCAGCGGCGACCAGGGGATGACGGCTATACCCTCGGCGGCGCACAGCGGCATCATCTCGCGCTCCTCCTCGCGATAGATAAGGTTGTAGAAATTCTGCATCGAGACGAACGACGCATGGCCGCGCGCGCGGGAGATCGACAGCATTTTGGCGAATTGCCACGCGTACATCGAGGACGCGCCGACATAGAGCGCTTTACCTGCGCGTACCACGTCGTTGAGCGCTTCCAGCGTCTCCTCCATTGGCGTGTCGGGGTCGAAGCGGTGGATCTGGTAGAGATCGACGTAGTCGGTCTGAAGGCGCTTCAACGAAGCGTCGATGGCCTCCAGGATGTGCTTGCGCGACAGGCCGCCAGAATTAGCGTCCTTGCCCATTTTGCCATGGACCTTCGTGGCGACGACGACTTCGGGCCGCTTAGCGTAGGTTTTCAGCGCGCGGCCCGTTATCTCCTCGCTGACGCCTAAGCTGTATACGTCCGCCGTGTCGAAGAAATTGATCCCGCGTTCGATGGCGTCGCGGAAGAACGGGCGCGAGGCTTCCTCGTCCAGCACCCAGTCCCGCCATGTCGGGGAGCCATAGGTCATGCAGCCCAGACACAGGCGCGAGACCTTCAAGCCGGTCTTGCCGAAGGGTGTGAAATCCATGGGGCTCTCCGTTTGCGTGAGGGTCGCGTGAGTTTGTATACCGCGCGGCGTCGCGATGGAGTTCAAATGGCCGTCAAGTCGAAACGTTGGGATTTCTGGATCGACCGCGGGGGCACGTTCACCGACGTGATCGGGCGCGATCCCAAGGGCCAGTTGCACGCGCGCAAGCTGCTCTCCCAAAGCCCCGCCTACCCGGACGCCGCCGTGCAGGGGGTGCGCGACCTGCTGCGGCTGCCCGCCGGGGCGCCGCTGCCGGAAGGCGCGGTCGGCTTCGTCAAGATGGGCACGACGGTCGCCACCAACGCGCTGCTGGAGCGGGCGGGCGAGCGCACGCTGCTCGTCACCACGCGCGGCTTCCGCGACGCGCTGGAGATCGGCTATCAGGCGCGGCCCAAAATCTTCGCCAAACAGATCGTCAAGCCGAGCCAGCTCTATGCGGACGTAATCGAGATCGACGAGAGGGTGCTGGCGGACGGTTTTGTCGAGCGCGCGCCGGATGCGGAAGCCGTGCGCGCGGCGCTTGCCAAGGCTCGGCTGGAGGGGTTCGACGCCGTGGCCATCGTATTCATGCACGCCTGGGCCTATCCCGCGCATGAGCGCCTCGTCGCCGGCGTCGCCCGCGCGGCAGGTTTTGCGCAAGTCTCCGTCAGCCACGAATGTTCGGCGCTCATCAAACTGGTCGGGCGCGGCGACACCACGGTCGCGGACGCCTATCTGTCGCCGATCCTTGCGCGCTATCGCGATTCTGTCGCCAGGGCGCTCGACGTCCAGCGCACCGGGGCGCGGCTGATGTTCATGATGTCGTCGGGCGATCTGACCTCGGCCAACCTGTTTCAGGGCAAGGACGCAATCCTCTCGGGGCCGGCGGGCGGCGTCGTCGCGATGGCGAGGACCGCTGAAAGCGCGGGGTTCTCCAGGGTGATCGGCTTCGACATGGGCGGCACGTCGACGGACGTAGCCCACTACGACGGCGAGTTCGAGCGCGCGTTTGAAACGGAGGTCGCGGGCGTGCGGCTGCGCGCGCCGATGATGAGCATTCATACGGTCGCGGCGGGCGGCGGCTCGATTCTCGCGTTCGACGGCGCGCGGTTTCGCGTGGGGCCGGAGAGCGCGGGCGCCGATCCGGGGCCGCGCGCCTATCGGCGGGGCGGGCCGCTGACCGTCACCGACGCCAATGTGATGACCGGCAAGCTGCTGCCGGAATTCTTCCCCCGCATCTTTGGGACCTGGCGCAACGAGGCGCTCGACGCCGCCGCCGTGCGGGCGGGCTTTGCGGCGCTGGCCGAGCAGATCGGCGACGGGCGCGGGCCGGAAGCGATCGCGGATGGGTTTCTCGCCATCGCCAACGCCAAGATGGCGGAGGCGATCAAGAAGATCTCGGTGGCGCGCGGTTATGACGTGACGCGCTACGCGCTCAATTGTTTTGGCGGCGCGGGCGGGCAGCACGCTTGCGACGTGGCGGACGAATTGGGCCTTGAGACCGTGCTGATTCATCCGCTGTCGTCGTTGCTGTCGGCCTATGGCATGGGCCTTGCCGATATCGGCGCGTTGAAGGGTCAGGGCGTCGAAGGCGCGCTGGACGAGGAGAACGTCGCGCGGTTTCAGGAGAGCGTCGAGGCGCTGGGCGAAGCCGCTCTCGCGGAAGTGGAGGCGCAGGGGGTCGAGGCGAAGGCGATTGCGGTGCGATCAAGCGCACGGCTGCGCTACGCGGGCTCCGACACGGCGCTGGAAGTCGACTTTTCGACCGCCCCGAAGATGCGGCGGGCGTTCGAGACCGCGCACAAGGGCCGCTTCGGCTTCCTCGACAAGACCAAGTCCATCGTGTTCGAGAGCCTCCATGCCGAAGCGCATGGCGGAGGGGCGGCGTTCGCGGAGACGGCGGGCGTCGTCGCCGACGCGCCGCTGACGGTGCCGCGTCAGCGAACGTTCATCTATTCCCACGGCGAAAAGCGCACGGCCAACGTCTATTTGCGCGACGACCTGCCGCTGGGCGCGGAGATCGACGGCCCCGCTTTGATCGTCGAGCCCAACCAGACGATCATGGTCGAGACGGGCTGGCGGGCCGGTATCACGGCGAAGAACCACGTGGTCATGCGCCGCGTCGCGCCGCGTGCGCAACGCGCGGCGGCGGGCGCCAAGGTCGATCCCGTGCGGCTGGAAATCTTCAACAACTTGTTCATGTCGATCGCCGAGCGGATGGGCGTGACGCTGCAAAACACCGCCTATTCGGTCAACATCAAGGAACGGCTCGATTTTTCGTGCGCGGTGTTCGATCGCGCCGGGCGCCTCGTGGCCAACGCGCCGCATATACCGGTCCATCTGGGCTCAATGGACAGCTCGGTGGAGACCATCATCCGGCTTAACGGAACCAAGTTGAGAGCGGGCGACGTCTATGCGCTCAACGCGCCTTACAACGGCGGCACGCATTTGCCCGACATTACGGTTTGCACGCCGGTGTTCGACTTAAACGGCAAAGACGTGCTGTTCTGGGTCGCCTCGCGCGGGCATCATGCGGATGTCGGGGGTGTGGCGCCGGGGTCGATGAGCCCGCTGGCGACCAACATTCACGAGGAAGGCGTCTATATCGACAATTTCAAGCTCGTTGACAAAGGCAGGTTCCGCGAGAAGGAATTGGAGGCGTTGCTGGGCTCGGGCGAATGGCCGGTGCGCAATCCCGTGCAGAACGTCAACGACCTCAAGGCGCAAATCGCCGCCAACCAGATGGGCGTCGCCGAACTCAGGCGCATGGTCGAGACATTCGGGCTGGAAGTCGTCGAGGCCTATATGGGCCATGTGCAGGACAACGCGGCCGAGAGCGTGCGCCGGGTGATCGACAGGCTCAGCGATTGCGAATTCAAGGTCGAGACCGATCAGGGCGCCGTCATCGCCTTGAAGATCAGCGTGGATCGCGCCAAGCGCGAGGCGATTGTGGATTTCACCGGGACGTCGCCGCAGCGCGGCGACAATTTCAACGCGCCTGAGCCGGTGACTCGGGCCGCCGTGCTCTACGTGTTCCGTGTGATGGTGGACGACGACATTCCGATGAACGCGGGGTGCCTGCGGCCGGTCCGCATCGTGATTCCGGAAGGCTCGATGTTGTCGCCCCGTTATCCCGCCGCCGTCGTGGCGGGCAATGTCGAGACGTCGCAGAACGTGACGGATTGCCTGTTCGGCGCTTTGCAGGCTTTGGGGTCGTGTCAGGGGACGATGAACAATCTGACGTTTGGCGACGCCCGACATCAATATTACGAGACGATCTGCTCTGGAGCGCCTGCGGGCCTTGGCTTTGACGGGGCTGCCGGGGTGCATGTGCACATGACCAACTCGCGCCTCACCGACCCGGAGGTGCTGGAAAGCCGGTTTCCCGTCGTGCTGGAGGATTTCCATATCCGGCGCGCGTCGGGCGGGCGGGGGCGCTGGAACGGAGGCGACGGCACGCTGCGGCGGTTGCGCTTTCGCGAGCGCATGGAGATGGCGATCCTCAGCGGGCGGCGGCGCGTGTCGAGCTTCGGCGTTGCGGGCGGCGGGCTCGGCGAACGCGGGGTGAACCGGGTGCGGCGGCTCGATGGCGGCGTCGAGGAACTCGCGGGCTGCGCGCAGACGGTGCTGGAAGCGGGCGAGGCGGTGGAGATCGTCACGCCGACGGGGGGCGGGTTCGGCAAGGCCGAATGAGGGCGGGGGGCGTAGAAAGACTTTGACGAAGGAACAGGCGTATGGCGGCGATTGCGAAGGCCGGTTCTTACAAGCTCGGCGATAAGCCCGTCCACCGCATGGGCTACGGCGCCATGCAACTGGCGGGCAAGGGCGTGTTCGGACCGCCGAAGGATCGCGCCGAGGCTGTGGCGGTGCTGCGCGAGGCGGTGGCGGCGGGCGTCGAGCATATCGACACCAGCGATTTCTATGGGCCGCACATCACCAACGAGATCATCAGGGAGGCTCTGTTTCCCTATCCCGACAATCTGACGATCGTCACCAAGATCGGCGCGCGACGCGACGGCAAGGGCGGCTGGTTGCCGGCGCTCTCGCCCGCCGAGATCACCGCCGCCGTCGAGGACAATCTGCGCCACCTCGGGCTCGACGCGATGGAGGTCGCCAATTTCCGTTCGATGATGGGCGTTCATGCGCCCGCGGAAGGGTCAATCGAGGCGCCCTTGAGCGCGCTCGCCGAGTGCCAGAGGCGCGGGCTGGTCAAGCATATCGGGCTGAGCCACATCACGCCGACGCAACTCGCGCAGGGGCGGAAGATCGTCGAGGTCGTGTGCGTACAGAATATGTACAACGTAGTGCATCGCGGCGACGACGCGATGATTGACGCTCTGGCGCGCGACGGCGTCCCGTTCGTGCCATATTTTCCCCTCGGCGGTTTCACGCCGCTGCAATCGGAGGCGCTCGACGAGGTCGCGGCGAGTCTCGACGCGACGCCGATGCAGGTGGCGCTGGCGTGGCTGTTGCAGCGTTCGCCCAACGTGCTGCTGATCCCCGGCACGTCGTCGCGCGGGCATTTGCGCGACAATCTGGCGGCGGCGGAACTGGCGCTGCCGCCGCAGGCGGTGGCGGCGCTGGACGCGATCGCGGGGTAGGTCGAAATTGGTGTCAAACCCGACCGGCGATTTTCCGCTTGAACCGTTTCCCCCCCTTTCAAATCAACTTGGCGTCAAAAGTTCCTTTTTCAGCCGTAAGGGTCCGGGTCCTGCGGGTGCAAAACCCGAAGCCTCATACAAACGAAGCGCCGTTCGCGTGGAGTCCAAAGAAAGGTAGCGCGGGCCGCCCGCTCGCGCTCGCATTTCCAGCGCGTTCAACAGGGCCTTGCCGACGCGGGAATTAGCAAATTCGGGGGCGACATATTCGGGGGCGACATACAAGAGCAGCAACTCGCCGTCGTCGCACATCAGGCCCACGCCCGCAGTTTGGCCCTCGCGCTCCGCAACCAGCAGGCTCTGGCCGCCTGTTGGCGGCCAAGCGGAGAATTCGGCGAGCGTCTTGTTAGGGATCGAAGCCGAAATCGCGGCGGCGTCGTTCTGATGATCCGCCGCGCAAAGCTGGCGGATCGAATTCCGGAGCAGCGCGGCCCCGGCTTCCGCGTCCTCGTCGCGCGCGTCGCGAATAAAGACGCGCGCCACGATCACGCCGCCATCGCGGCCTTAAGGTTGGCGTCGATCTTGTCCAGGAAACCTTCGGTCGATAGCCACTTCTGCTCCGGCCCGACCAGCAACGCCAAATCCTTGGTCATGAAGCCGGCTTCGACCGTGTCGACGCACACCTTGTCCAGCGTTTTGGCGAATTTGGCCAGAGCCTCGTTGCCGTCGAGCTTGGCGCGGTGGGCGAGGCCGCCTGTCCAGGCGTAGATCGAGGCGATGGAGTTGGTCGAGGTCGCCTTGCCTTGCTGATGCTGACGAAAATGGCGCGTCACTGTGCCATGCGCGGCCTCGGCCTCGACCGTCTGACCGTCAGGCGTCATCAGCACCGAGGTCATCATGCCCAGCGAGCCGAAGCCCTGCGCGACGATGTCGGACTGCACGTCGCCGTCGTAGTTCTTGCAGGCCCACACATAGCCGCCCGACCATTTGAGCGCCGCCGCCACCATGTCGTCGATCAGGCGATGCTCGTAGGTGAGGCCGAGCGCAGCGAACTTCGACTTGAATTCGGCGTCGAACACCTCCTGGAAGATGTCTTTGAAGCGGCCGTCGTAGGCTTTCAAAATCGTGTTCTTGGTCGACAGATAGACGGGATACTTGCGCAGGATTCCGTAGTTGAGCGAGGCGCGGGCGAAATCTCGGATGGAATCGTCGAGGTTGTACATGCTCAGCGCAACGCCGGCGCTGGGAAACTTGAACACCTCGCGCTCGATCACCGTGCCGTCGTCGCCCTCGAACCTGATGGTCAGGCGACCCTTGCCGGGCACTTTGAAGTCTGTGGCGCGATACTGGTCGCCGTAGGCGTGGCGGCCGACGATGATGGGCTGCGTCCAGCCGGGCACGAGGCGCGGCACGTTCTTGCAGATGATCGGCTCGCGGAAGATCACGCCCCCCAGGATGTTGCGGATCGTGCCGTTCGGGCTCTTCCACATCTCCTTCAGATTGAACTCTTTCACCCGCGCTTCGTCGGGAGTGATGGTCGCGCATTTGACGCCGACTCCGGCCGTCTTGATCGCATGCGCAGCGTCGATGGTGACCTGATCGCCGGTTGCGTCGCGGTTTTCGACGGAAAGGTCGAAATACTGAAGCTCAAGGTCGAGATAGGGGTGGATCAACTTGTCGCGGATCAGCTGCCAGATGATGCGGGTCATCTCGTCGCCGTCGAGTTCGACGACGGGGTTTGCGACTTTGATCTTGGCCATTCGGGTGCCCCCAGAGTGCGACGCGGCGCGCGGAAAACGCCGCTATAGCCGAGCGCTGCGGCGCCGCAAAGCGCGGCTTTTGGGCGAAACTGCGTGACGCAGGGGCGCCGCTCAGTGCGACAACGCCCTCATCGCCGCTTCCACTCCGTCGGGCGTCAGCGCATGCATGCGCCCGTCGAACAGCTTGGCGATCATCTGGGTGGATTGCGAGTAGGTCCAGCCCTCGCGCTTGGTAGGGTTGAGCCACACGCTGCGCGGCCAGGCGGCGACGGCGCGCTGGAGCCAGACCGCGCCCGTCTCGGGGTTGAGATGCTCCACCGAGCCGCCCGGCGCGATGATCTCGTGCGGACTCATCGCGGCGTCGCCCACGAAGATCGCGCGATGATCGGGGCCGTAGAGGTTGAACAGATCGGCGGTCGAATGACGCGCCTCGAAACGGCGGCGGTTCTCCTTCCACACGCTCTCGTAGAGACAGTTGTGGAAATAGAAATGTTCGAGCCGGCGGAATTGCAGCTTCGCAGCCGAAAACAGCGCCTCCGCCTCCGCTACGTGCCAGTCCATCGAGCCGCCGACGTCAAGGAAAAGCAAAACCTTGACGGCGTTGCGGCGCTCGGGGCGCAGTTTGACGTCGATATAGCCCTGAGCGGCCGAGGCGCGGATCGTGTGGTCGAGGTCGAGCTCCTCTTCGGCGCCCTCGCGCGCGAAACGGCGCAGGCGGCGCAGCGCCATGCGGAAGTTGCGCGGCCCCAGCGCCTCGTCGCCGTCGAAATCCTTAAATTCCCGCCTGTCCCAGACCTTGACCGCGCTCCCGCGCCGGCCCTTGTCCTGTCCGATCCGCACGCCTTCGGGATGATCGCCATAGGCGCCGAAGGGCGAGGTCCCGCCCGTGCCAATCCATTTGGAGCCGCCCTGATGGCGCCCCTTCTGCTCGGCGAGGCGCTGGCGCAGCGTCTCCATCAACTTGTCGAAGCCGAGTTTCTCAATTTGCGCGCGCTCCTCGGGCGACAGGTATTTTTCGACGAGCCTGCGTAGCCATTCGGCGGGAATTTCGGCGGCCTCCACGGCTTGCGACAGGGTAAGCGCGCCCTTGAACACCTGCGCAAACACCACGTCGAAGGCGTCGAGATGGCGCTCGTCCTTGACCAGCACGGCGCGGGCAAGCCGATAAAAATCCTCGGCGCTCCTATCGGCCACGCCCATTTCGAGCGCCCGGCAGAGGTCGATGAGTTCGCGCGGAGTGACGGGCACGCGCGCTTTGCGCAATTCGGCGAAAAACGGGAGAAACATGACGAATAAGCGTAATGCCGCGCGACGCGCCTTGCAAACGCTATCGCCGCCGCCGGCGCGACAGGGTAACCTTACCCGATGCGGACGACGCGCGAAATATTGACGCTGCCCCGCGCGGCGGCGGCCGGCGAGGAAATACTCGCCATCGGCGACATCCACGGGCGCTCCGATCTGCTCTTGGCGCTGCTCGCTGCGGCGGGGCCGCGCGAAGAGCAAGTGCGTCGGCTTGTCTTCACGGGCGACCTGAACGACCGGGGGCCCGATACGTTGGGCGTGTTCGAAATCGCCGCCGCCGCCGGCGATCGACTGGACGCCGCCGAGACGGTCGGCCTGATGGGCAATCACGAGATCCTGATGCGGCTGGCGCTCGACCCTGCGACGCCGGGCGACGTCGCGGAGGACGCGATGGCGGTCTGGCTCGGCAACGGCGGGGAGAAGGTGGCCGACGCGCTTGTGGGCGCCCTTCCCGTCCAGCGCGATCTCAAGGGCCTGATCGCGACGCTGCGCGCGGCGGCGCCGGCGAGCCTGCGCGACTGGTTGAAGGGCCTGCGCTCGCATTATCGCAGCGGCGACGTGCTGTTCGTCCATGCCGGTATCAACCCGACCGTGCCGCTGGCCGACACGCTCGCCGCGCCGTGGAATCTGGCGCTGGACCTTCTTGACGAAAAAACCCACTGGGCCTGGGTGCGCGGGCCGTTTCTCGATCACGATCCCGGCTCTCAGGGCTATTTCGGGCTGTTCGTCGTGCATGGCCACACGCCTCTCGACCGTTCGCTCACGCGTGGGCACGCCGAGCAAGTCAAGCGTTTCCGGCTCAATATCGACGGCGGCTCCGCAGAGACGGGCATGGCCAAGATGGCGATCCTGCGCGGCGGCGTTGCCGAGGTCGTCACCGTCTACGCAGATCCCTCCTGAGCGGCCCGTCAAACGCGTGGACCGCGTCAGGGATCGCGAAACGGAGAAACCACGATGCGGATGACGCAGCCTTGCCCACGGCGGCGCCCGGCGCGCCCGCGCCTGTCGGCGAAGCCGTGGCGCATGGTCACTGGATTGCTGCGGGCTACAAACGCCCGCGCGGCGTGACTTTCCGCGAGCAGCGGCCACCGCTGTCGAGGGCGGAAAAAATCCTAGAGACGGAGTTGCGCAAACCTTTCTGGGAGGGCAGGGACCGCGTAGTCAGCTGAGCGGGAGCGCGCGTTTGCAAAATCCTGTCGTCGTCGAAGTCTTGCGCGGGGGCTTCGTCGAGTCCGTCCATCGCGGGGCGGGGGTGGTGTGCGACGCCGACGGGGGCGTCCTGTTGGCGTTCGGCGATGTCGGCCGGGCGGTGTTTGCGCGCTCGGCGGTCAAGCCGATACAGGCGCTGCCCTGGGTCGAGAGCGGCGCGGCGGACGGGTTCACGGGTGAGGAACTGGCGTTGGCGTGTGCGTCGCATTCGGGCGAGGCCAAGCACGTGGCGACCGCCGCCGCGATGCTGGCGAAGGCGGGGCTCGACGAGCGCGCGCTCGCCTGCGGCGCGCGTTGGCCGATGGGGGCGGAGGCGACGCGGGCGCTGGCGCGGGCAGGCGGGGCGCCGGGGCCGCTGCATAACGATTGCTCGGGCAAGCATGCGGGTTTCCTGTGCCTCGCCTGCGCGCAGGGATGGACGGTCGAGGGCTACGAGACGGCGGCGCATTCCGTCCAGCGCGGGGTCAAGGCCGCGCTGGAAGACGTGTGCGGCGTAAGGCTCGACGACGCCGACGCGGCCCTCGACGGCTGCTCGATCCCGGCTTACGCGCTGCCGCTGAAAAGCCTGGCGCACGGATTTGCGCGGCTGGCGACGGGGCGGGGCCTCGCGCCCAAGCGGGGCGGGGCGGCGCGGCGGCTGTTGGCGGCGATGGCCGCCAACCCGTTTCATGTCGCAGGTACGGAGAGGTTCGACACGCGGGCGATGACGCTGCTGGAGGGCCGGGCGGTCGTCAAGACTGGCGCGGAAGGGGTTTATTGCGCGACGATTCCTGATGCGGGTCTTGGCTTTGCGGTCAAGATCGACGACGGCGCGACGCGGGCGGCGGAAGTCGCCGTGGCGGCTCTGCTCGCCCGTTTCTTGGAGACGGCGGAGGGTTTTGAGCCGCTGCGGCGCCCGACGCTCACCAACTGGCGCGGCTTGAGCGTAGGGGAACTGCGACCCGCCGGGGCTCTCGCCGATGTCTGAACGCGCACGATGGGGCGGTCTGGCGTGGCTCTGCGCCTTGCAATTCTTTGTGGCGGAGGCGTTCGCGGCGGCGGCGGTTCCCGGCTACAGCTATCGGCTCGGTTTCATCAGCGACCTCGGCGCGGACATGGGCTCGCCGCGACACATCTGGATGAACGCTTCGTTCGTCTTGCAAGGCGGGCTGATTCTGACGGGCCTCGCCTGGGGGCGCGCCCGACCGCTGCTTGCGACGCTGGCGCTGGCCATATGCGCGGCCGGAGTGGCGCTTGTCGGGCTCGCGCCGGAGGATTCGGCGCCGGGCTTGCACTATGCGGGCGCGACCGCCAATCTCGTGGGCAGCAATCTCGGCGCGCTGCTGAGCGGGCTGGCGCCGCGCGCGGGTTTTGCCGCGCGCACGGGAATCGTGGCGGGCGCCGTCGGGCTGGCGGCCTGCGCGGCGCTGGGTCTTCACGCCTATGCCGGGCTGGGTGTGGGGACGGTCGAGCGGTTCGCGGCCTATCCGTTCGTGCTGTGGCTGGCGGTCAACGGCGCGAGCGCGTTGAGAGGCGATGGCGGCGCCTACGTCTTGCGTGCTAGAGATCCAGGGGCATGACCAGACCGGCCTCGCTCGATCTCGCCCCGCTTGCTCCTCTTGTTGAGGAGCGCCGCGCGCCGTTTGGCATCATCGACATCGGCTCCAATTCGGTGCGGCTCGTCGTCTATGACCAGTTGGGCCGGGCGCCGCTGCCGCGCTTCAACGAGAAATCGCTGTGCCGGCTCGGCGAGGGGCTAGCGGAGACTGGCGCGATCCTGCCCGACAATTTCCGCCGCACCATCGAGGCGACGCGCCGCTTCGCCGCCATCGCGGAGGCAATGCATGTGTGCGAGATCGAAGTCACGGCGACGGAGGCCATTCGCCGCGCCACCAACGGCCCCGCGCTGGCGCAGGCGATCGCCCGCGAGACAGGCCTCAAAGTGCGCGTGCTGGCGGGCGCGGAGGAAGCGAATTATTCCACGCTCGGCGTCATCTCGGGTTTTTACAAGCCGCACGGCGCCGTCGGCGACATGGGCGGCGGCTCGCTGGAGGTCGCCCTTGCGCTTGGCGATCACGTAGGCGACGTCTCGGTGAGCCTGCCTTTGGGCGCGCTGCCTGTCGAATCGATGATGGCGCTGGGGCGGGAGGAGGCCAAGCGCGAGATCGATGAGCAATTAAAGGCGGGTCTGCCGCTTTCCCTCGCGCAGCCCACGTTTTACGCGGTCGGAGGAGGCTGGCGGGCGCTCGCGAAGGCGCATATGGCGGTAGCCAGGGCCCCGGTGCGCGTCACCCATGGCTATGCGCTGAGGGTAGCGGAAGCGCGCGAATTCGCCAAATCGATCTGGCGTGCGGCGCCCGCCAAGCCCGGCGCCATCCCCGGCGTGCAATCGCGGCGCGCGCGCTCGTTGCCTTCCGCCGCGATCCTGCTCGACCGGGTGCTGAAGCGCCTGTCGTGCGAGCGCATCGTGTTCTCGGCGCTCGGGCTGCGTGAAGGGCTGCTCTACGACCGGCTGCCCCCCGAGGAGCGCGCGCGCGACCCCCTCGTCGTGGGCGCGCGGCTGATCGGCCTGCCCGCCGCCCGCGTGCCGGAATTCGCCGACGCGCTCGCCGACTGGACCGACAGGCTGTTTCCCGGCGAGGGAACGGCGCAGCGGCGCCTGCGCATCGCCGCCTGCGCGCTGTCTGACATGGCGTGGCGCGACGCGCCGGAATTGCGTGCGGAGGAGACGTTTCGCCGCGTGTTGCAGTTTCCCTTCATCGGGCTCGACCATCCCGATCGCGTGTTCCTCGCCGCCGCTTTGCATTACCGCTACGACTACAAAGACGCCGCCTGGCTGGAGCCGGCGATCCGGCTGATCGGCGACGACGGCAAGCGGCGCGCCAGAATTCTCGGGTCGGCGCTGCGGTTGGCCTATCGCTTTTCGGGCGCCAGCCGCGACGTGCTCGACAGCGCGCGTCTGAAGATCGACGGCGACCGGCTGGTGCTGGAAGTCGCCCCTTCCGCCCGCGCGCCCGACAGCGAGGTGGTGGCCGAACGCCTCAAATGGCTGGCTTCCGCGATGGGGTTGCGCACCGCGGCGGTGGAGGAGCTTTAGGGGGAGCCGGGCGCAGGCCGTAATTCTGCGCCTGCTCCCTTAATTGAACGTCACGTGCTTGCGCGCATGCTGCACCAGCGGCAGAGAAATCGCGGTGAGCACCAGACACCAGCACACTACGTATCCGATGTTGTAGTAAACGACGACGTCGCCGCCAAACATGCCGCCGCGCAGCATTTCGATATTATTGGCGAGCGGCGACCACATCAGCGCCTCGCGCCATTTCTGCGGCAGCCAGTCGGCCATGTTGAACACGCCCGTGAAGGGCAAGGTGAGGTAGAGGATCGGCGGCAGAAACTGCTCCGTCGCCTCGTACATCTCGCTGAGGCCGGCGATGAACAACCCGACCGCCAGGCCGAACCAGCCTTGCAGGAAATAGCCGGTGGCGAACAGCAGCGGGTCGCGCATCGGATCGACGAAGCCCAGCAGATAGAGCGGCGTCCAGGCCACGAAAAACGCGGTCAGAATGGCGATGATCTCCAGCACGATGCGCGCGGTCAACACGTCGATCAGGCTGATGTTGCGGTGGAACAACAGGCCCATGTTCTGCCGGATCGCATGCACCATGCGCCCCGTCAGATGGCGCCAGAGCGTGATCATCGTGTAGCCCGACAGCGCGAACGGCACCACGCCGATGCCGTGGCCGTGGGTCTGCCCGCCGATGGTCCACATCAGCATCACGCCGCACGTTAGCACCAGCGGCTCGCCGATGACCCAGAAGAAGCCGAGGTTTTCATGGCCAAAGCGCATCGTGCCTTCGCGCATGACCAGCGCCCCGATGATCCTCGCGTTGAGGGCGAGCTGGCGGCGGAACGTCGGGCGGAGCCGCGTCGGCGTGGTGATGTCGGAAGCGGTGAGCGTCATGGCGGCGGAGATGGCGCGAGGGCGTG
>JAYVYJ010000337.1:0-5721 GCA_043784465.1 Hyphomicrobiales bacterium | reverse complement strand
CTCAAGGAGATCGAGGGCCTGACCACGCCGATGCTGGTCAAGCTCGGCGAGAACGACGTCAAGACGGTCGACGATCTTGCCGGCTGCGCGACCGACGATCTGGTGGGCTGGACCGAGAAAGACCAAAAGCATCCCGGCTATCTCTCCGGCTTCGACATCTCGCGCGAGCAGGCTGAAACCATCGTGATGGCGGCCCGCGTCAAGGCGGGATGGATCGAGGCGACGGCGGCGCCCGCGTTGGAAGAGGGCGCGGAGGCCACGGAGTAATTTTGCTGGCGCGCGTCGAAAAGGAAGAGAGCGGGGCGGAGCGCACCTGCGTCGTGACCGGCGAAAAAGGCTCGCCGGAAACGATGCTGCGCTTCGCGTTGTCGCCCGAAGGCGTCGTGACGCCCGACATCCGCCGCAAGCTGCCCGGACGCGGCGTGTGGACGCAGCTTGACGCCCGTGTCGTCGCCCGCGCCAGCAAGGGGTTCGCCAAGGGGTTTCGCCAGCCGGTGAAGGCGAGCGCCACGCTTGCCGCCGACGTGGACGCGCTTCTTGCGGAAGACGCCTTGCAATTTCTGGGTCTCGTGAACAAATCAGGTCTGTTGGTCGCCGGGAACGCGAAGGTCGAAAGCGCAATCCGTAGCGGGCGGGCCAAGGCTCTTCTACATGCCAGCGAGGCGAAGCCGGACGGGGTGAGAAAACTCGACGGCCTCGCACGTGGCCTCGATAAACCGATCCCTTCGATAAATCTATTCGAGACCGCGCGATTGGATTTGGCATTGGGCCGGACAAATGTGATACATGCCGCGCTGCATGCGGGGCCGCCGAGCGCGGCCTTCCTCGCCAGAGTCATGCGCCTGATCGCCTATCGGTCGGGTAAGGACGTTCGGTGGGGGGTAGAAATGGGCGCGACAGCGCCAGTCGCCACGAATTCTCACGTGACTGACGGGCCGAAGTCGGATAGCCGAGACGAAATTTAAGCCGGGTAGCTGGAACCACGCATGACGGATACGAACAACAGCGGCGACAAGTCGCCTCAGGGCGCGAAGCCGACGCTGCATTTGAAGCGGCCGGTCGATCAGGGCACGGTGCGCCAAAGCTTTTCTCACGGCCGCAGCAAAGTGGTCGTGGTCGAAAAGAAGCGCCGGGTTCTGGGTCCCGGCGAGTCGGCTGCGCCTGCGGGCGGCGGCACGATCTCGCTTGCGCCCAAGCAGGCTGCGGCTGCGCCTCTGGTCGCCGCATCCAAGCCCGTGGCGGCCGCCCCGGCCCCTGCGCCGGTCGTCGCCAAGCCGGCGGCGCCCGTAGCGCCGCGCGCGCCGACCCCGGCCCGCACCGCTTCTCCCCCGCCGCGCACCGGCGTCGTTTTGCAAACGCTGACCGAGGATGAGCGACAGGCCCGCGCCCGCGCTCTCGATGGCGCGCGTGTTCGCGAGGAGGAGGATCGCCGCCGCCAGGAGGCGGACGCCGCCGCCCGCCGCGAGCGCGAGACGCGCGAGAAAACCGAACGCGAGGCCGCCGAATCCCGCAAGCGTGAGGAAGATCAACGCCGACAGGCCGAGGCCAGCGCCAAACGGGCGTCCGAGGAAGAGGCGCGTCGTCGTCTCGCCGGTGGTGAGCCCGCCCCGGCGCCTGCCCCCGGCGCGGCTCCTGTTCGCCGCGCCACGGCGCCCGTTCCGCAGCAGGCCCCAGTCGGAGCGCCTCGCCAGCCGGTGAGCGAAGATCAACCCGTGCGCACCGCGCCGGTCATCGCGACCATCGTTTCGCCGCGCCGCACTTTGTCTCCCGTCACCCCGCAGAAGGTGATGCAGCCGACGGCGCGTCCGGCGCGCGGAGCCGCGCCGCGCGAGCGAGGACGTCTGACCGTCACCACCGCGACTTCGGCGGAGGATGAGCGAACGCGTTCGGTCGCGGCTTTCCGTCGCCGCACGCAACGGCTCAAGGGCCACGCCCAGAATGATTCCCGCGAGAAGATCACACGCGAAATCGTGATCCCCGAAATGATCACGATTCAGGAACTGGCGAGCCGCATGTCGGAGCGCGCGGTCGACGTCATCAAGCTGTTGATGCGTCAAGGCAAGATGGTCACGTTGACCGATTCGCTCGACGCCGACACCGCGCAGTTGATCGCCGAGGAGATGGGCCACACCGTCAAGCGTGTGGCGGATTCGGACGTCGAAGAAGGTCTTTACGAAAACCCGGAAGACGTTGGCGAGGCCAAGGCGCGTCCCCCCGTCGTCACGATCATGGGCCATGTCGACCACGGCAAGACTTCGCTGCTCGACGCGATCCGCAACGCCAAGGTGGTGGACGGCGAGGCCGGCGGCATCACCCAGCATATTGGCGCCTATCAGGTGACGGCGCCGGGCGGGGAGAAGGTGACGTTCATCGACACCCCCGGCCATGCGGCGTTCACGGCGATGCGCGCGCGCGGCGCCAAGGTGACCGACATCGTGGTTCTGGTGGTGGCGGCGGATGACGGCGTGATGCCGCAGACCATCGAGGCGATCAAACACGCCAAGGCGGCCAACGCGCCCATCATCGTGGCGATCAACAAGATCGACAAGCCGGAAGCCAACCCGCAGCGCGTCATGCAGGAACTGCTGCAATATGATGTGCAGACGGAGGAGTTCGGCGGCGATACGCTCGCCGTGCCGGTTTCCGCGCTCAAGCGCACCAATCTCGACAAGCTGCTGGAGGCCATCGCGCTTCAGGCGGAACTGCTCGACCTCGCCGCCGACCCTGACCAGAACGCCGAAGGGACGGTGATTGAGGCGCGGCTGGATCGTGGCCGTGGCCCTGTAGCGACGGTCCTGGTGCAGCGAGGAACGTTGAAAGTGGGCACGATCGTCGTGGCGGGTTCCCAGTGGGGCCGGGTGCGTGCGTTGCTCGACGACACTGGCGCCAACGTCAGCGAGGCGACGCCTTCGGTCCCGGTCGAGGTGCTAGGCTTCCAGGGCGCGCCGGAGGCGGGCGACCGTGTCGCGGCGGTGGAAAACGAGGCGCGCGCGCGCGAGATTACGGAATATCGCGATCGCCAGAAGCGCGACAAGATCGCCGCCAAGGGCGTGGGCGCCGCGCGAGCTTCGCTCAGCGACATGCTGACCAACCTGAAGGTGACCGGCCGCAAGGAAATGCCGATCATCGTCAAGGGCGACGTGCAAGGCTCGGTCGAGGCGATCACGACCGCGCTCGAGTCGCTCGGCAACGACGAAGTCGGGGCGCGCGTCATTCACGGCGGCGTTGGCGGCATCACCGAATCCGACGTGACCCTGGCCATCGCCTCCAAAGCGGTGCTGATCGGTTTCAACACCCGCGCGCATCGCGAAGCCCGCGACATGGCCGAACAGAACGGCGTCGAGATACGATATTACAATATCATCTACAACCTCGTGGATGATCTCAAGGCGGCGATGTCGGGCATGTTGCCGCCGACTTTGCGCGAGACGATGCTGGGCAATGCGACGATTTTGGAAATATTCACGATCTCCAAGGTTGGTCAGGTTGCGGGTTGCCGCGTGACCGAAGGCGTCGTGCAGCGCGGCGCGCATGTGCGCCTCATCCGCGACAACGTGGTGGTGCACGAGGGAAAGCTCTCCACGCTCAAGCGCTTCAAGGACGAAGTGCCGATCGTGCAGGCGGGCCAGGAATGCGGCATGGCGTTCGAGCGCTACGAGGACATGCGCAAGGGCGACGTCATCGAGTGCTACAACGTCGAGGAAATCCGCCGTACGCTTTGAGGCGTGCGGGGTGGAGGGTTTGGCCATGCGCACGGTCAGCCGGGCGGCGGAGGGATTCGATCGCCGCGCCTTCACGGTCATCGGAATCTTGCGCATGCAGGACATCGGCATCATCGGCAAAGGGGGAACGTCACGAGCCTTGGGTATGACCGCGAATTCACGTCTCGCCTTTACGCCCGGCGCAAGTTTCAGGAATATTGGGTCGTCGATGCGCAGGCGCGGCGCACATTTCGGTTCGCCGAGCCAAGCGGCCAAACTTGACGCAAATGCATTGCGCGCGAACCCGACGATGTATTGACCCATGCCGCCCTGCCGGGTTTCTCGATCTGGCGCGCGGACGTCTGAAGCGCCTGTCTTTCTGAAAGTGTCCCCATGTCCCGCCCCGAAAAATCCGGCGCGCCGTCGCATCGCCTTGAACGGGTCGCCGAGCAGGTGCGCCACGCCATCTCCGATATTCTATCGCGCGGCGAGGTCGACGATCCCTTTCTGGCTCGTCAGGTCGTGACGGTCGGGGGCGTGCGCATGTCGCCCGACCTCAAGCTCGCCATCGTCGCCGTGCTGCCGCTGGGCGGGCGCGACACGCCTAAGACTATCGCCGCCTTGCAGGCCAACAGGAAGCCGCTGCGCACTTTGGTCGCCGCGCGCGTAAATCTTAAATACGCCCCCGATCTGCGATTTGTCGCGGACGAGAGCTTCGAGACGCAGGCGCGCATGGACGCGCTTTTGCGCTCGCCGCGCGTCGCGCGCGATCTGACCGAGACGGACGACGAAGAGGAAACGCCTTGAACGCCCCCGCCCCGCGCCGCGAGCGTAGCCCCCAGCGCCGCATTCAGCGCAACGAAGTCAACGGCTGGATCAACTTGGACAAGCCCGTCGGCGTCACCTCGACGCAGGCCGTGGCGCGGCTCAAGCACCTGTTCAACGCCAAGAAGGCGGGGCACGCCGGGACGCTGGACCCGCTGGCGTCGGGCGTGCTGCCGGTCGCGTTCGGTGAGGCGACCAAGACCGTGTCCGTCGTGCAGGACGGGATGAAGACCTATCATTTCGCGGTGAAATGGGGCGTCGAGACCGACACCGACGACGCCGAGGGTCGCGTCGCCGCGCAATCGGACGTGAGGCCCTCGCCGGAGGCTATTCGGGCCGCGCTGGCGCCGTTCATCGGCGTCATTCTCCAGACGCCGCCGCAATTTTCGGCGATCAAGATCGCCGGCGAGCGCGCCTACGATCTGGCGCGCGACGGTCAGCAGTTCGAGATCGCCGCGCGCGAAATCGTCGTTCATCGGCTGGAGATGGTCTCACATACGCCGGACGAAGCGACGTTCGAGGCCGAATGTGGCAAGGGCGCCTATGTGCGCTCCATCGCGCGCGATCTCGGCCGGGCGCTGGGTTGCTTTGGCCATGTATCGCTGCTTCGGCGCACGCGGGTCGGCCCGTTCCTCTCGTCTGTGGGCGCGACCTTCGAGCAGCTTGAGGCGGGGGCTGAGGCGCTGGAATCGGCGCTGCTGGGAGTTGAGGCGGGCTTGAGCGACCTTCAGCGGGTGACGGTGGATCGCGACGGCGCGGCGACGCTCCGACGCGGCCAGAGGTTGATCGTACGCGGTTCGGCGGCGCCCCAGGAGGGGCTGGCCTATGCGGTGTGCTTTGGCCGACCGGTGGCGGTGGGGCAGGTGGAGAACGGCGAATTCGTGTCGTCGCGGGTTTTCAATCTGGGGTGACGGCGCGCGGACGTGTCTGAATCCAACCATATTTTGCCCGTCGCCGCGATGTTTCTCGCGTCGCTGCTGTTCGGGTTTTTCGGGGCGGCTTGCGTTTTTAAGCTCGCAAGCGATCTTCTGGTCGCAGCGGTGGGCGAAAGTCTGAACCGATTTTCCGATCTCGGCCCGCACGGGACACGTTGGACCTGGCCACGTGACCGGGGCAAACTCGTGGCCTATTCCGTCGCCGCAACGGTTGTCGGAGCAGCCTGCTTCGGATTGTCCTATATTCTGGCCATGCGCGC
>JAYVYJ010000336.1:0-13676 GCA_043784465.1 Hyphomicrobiales bacterium | reverse complement strand
ATGCGGAGGATCGCGGCATGGGGTTGGATCTAATTTTGCGCGGCGGACGGGTGATCGATCCCGCGACCGGGCGCGACGCAATGTTCGACATCGGCGTGGCTCAAGGCAGGATCGCCGCCATCGAGCCCGTCATCCCCGACAGCGCCGGGGCGGCGGAAGTCGTCGACGTGTCGGGTTGCGTGGTGACGGCGGGGCTGATCGACACCCATGCGCATGTTTACCAGCATGTCACCGGAAAGTTCGGCCTCAATCCCGATTTGTGCGGCGTCGATTCCGGCGTGACGACGCTGGTCGATCAGGGCGGGCCGAGTTGCATGACGATCGGCGGGTTCCGCAATTTCATCGTCAACCCGGCCAAATCGCGGGTGCTTTGCTTTCTTTCCGCTTATCTGGTCGGCGGGTTGGAAGGCCATCTTTATCCCGACCTCTATGGCCCCAATCAACTCAACGTCGAGCATACCGTGCGCGTCGCGCGCGAAAACCCCGACATCGTGCGCGGAATCAAAGCGCATGCGGAAATCGGGGGCGCCTCGCGCTGGGGGCTGGAGGTCATCAAGATCGGCAAGACCATCGCGCGCGAATCCGGCTTGCCGCTCTACATCCATCTTGGCCAGCTCTGGCCGGAAGCCGACGGCGTTTCCATCCCGCCCGATGAAGTCGTCGAGGCGTTGATCCCGATCATGGAGCCCGGAGACATTCTCGCCCACCCCTTCACGCGCCATCCCGGCGGCTTCATCTCGACGCAAACCGGCGAGGTGCATCCGGTGGTTTGGGCGGCGCTGGAGCGAGGCGTCACGGTCGACGTCGGCCATGGCTCGCATTTCTCGTTCGAGATGGCGCGCCGGGTGATAGGGGCGGGAATCAAGCCGACCACGCTCGGCGCCGACATGCACGGCTACAACGTACGCGTGACCGACGCGAGCGATTCGGCCGAGCGCAGCGCCAATCCGTTCTTCGGCGTGGCGCCGTTCAACCTGCACAATGCGATGAGCAAACTGCTGGCGCTGGGGCTGAAGCTCGACGAGGTCATCGCGACCGTGACGTCCAACCCGGCGAAGATGCTGGGATTGAGCGAGAGCATCGGCTCGCTTCAGGTTGGCCGCGAAGCCGACGTCGCGGTGCTCAATCTGTTGAAGGGGCGTTTCGATCTCAGCGACAATTCGGGAGAGCATGTGACGGCGAACGAGATCGTCACGCCCGCGTTCAGCCTGCGCGCGGGGCGCCGCCACGACGTGACGAGCCCGCTCGTCCCCGCGCCGCTGGAGGTCGCCGCATAGACGCGCGCCTGCGGGATCTCTCGGGGCCGCCGGCTGCGGCGATTTCAAACACTCTGAAGGCGCTTTAACGGGTTACTACGGGTGAAGCGGCGATGTGGCGCGCAAGGGTTTCCGCGTCATGCCAGACGCCCCACAGGAAAGGCGAAGCGCGGCGGGTCAGCCAGGCCAGGCCGAGAAAATAGAGGCCAGGAATCTTGGAGACGCCGCCCTCGTGCAAGGGGCGCCCGCGCTCGTCGAACGTGTCGATCTGGATCCAGCCAAAGTCCAGCGCGTAGCCCGTCGCCCAGATAATCGCGCCTATGCCCGACTGCGCAAGATTGAGGGAGAGCGGCGGGTCCATCAGGCAGGGAGGGTCGGGCGGCGTGTTGCGAGCGTCAGGCTCCTCGGGCAGATCGAGACCTTCTCGCGCGCAATAGGCGTCGGCGGCGTCCAGCATCGCGCGCAGGTTGGCGTCGCCGCTCGCAATGTTTTTCGCCAGATCGGGGGCGAATTCCAGCGCGCCGTTCGCAAAGCTCCTGGCCATGCCCGTCAGCGTGACGCCGCTGATCGCGAGGCGGCGGAAATCGACCGTGTGGCCGCCGTTGGCGCCGCTGACTGCGATGGTCACATGCTCCCGGTTCGGTTGGGCGGCCTTCGCGTTCCAGAGGCCAAGCACGCCGAGCCACCAGACGAAGTCGCGTCCGCGATAATTGCGGGGAGGGCGGTCGTGCGGTCCCACCGACAGATAGACGCGCCGTCCCGCCCGGCGCAGATCGTCGGCGATTTGCGCCCCCGAGGAGCCCGCGCCAATCACCAGCGCCGCGCCCTCGGGCAGTTGCGCGGAGTTGCGGTATCGTGAGGAATGTATGTGCACGACGCCCGCCCGTGCGGGCACGAGATCGGGCACGAGCGGTCGCTGAAACGGCCCCGTCGCCACGACGACCTTGTCGGCCTCGATGTCCCCTTCGGCGGTTTGCGCGACGAACGTGCCGCCGCGCCCTTGCCGAAGCGAGGAAACCTCGACGCCGCAGCGGATCGGAGCCTCATGCTCGCGAGCATAATCGGCGAGATAGTCGGCAATTTCGCGCGCCGACGCGAATCCGTCGGGATCGACGCCGGCGAAGGTCTTATCGGGAAACCTGTCGTGCCAGGCCGGACCGTTGGCGACCAGCGAATCCCATCGCTCCGAGCGCCATCGCTCGGCGATGCGTCCCCTCTCAAGCACGAGATGCGGAAGGCCATGCGCGCGCAGGCGCCGGCTCATCGCCACGCCTGCCTGACCGCCGCCGATGACCAGCGTTCCCACGCTCACCGTTCGCCCGGCACGTTGTAGATCGGCGCGGCGTCGGGCTGGCGCGCGCGCAACAGATAGGCGTCCGCCTGCGGCGCATAGGCCCGCCACAGCGCCGCCAGCGCCCCGATGGGGTTGTCCTCGTGCCAGTCGACCCGCAGGCTAGCATAGGGAAAGGCGGCGTTCGTCACGACGAGCAGCGCCGCAGAATGCACCGCGCCCGCCTCTCCTCCCGCCGTCAGTCCTGCATGCAGCGCCCCGATCAACCGATCGCCGAGGGCTTCGAGCGAGCGCGTCGAGAACGCCTCTGTCATCGCAGCGGGGACCTCCGCGTTGGCCAGCAGATTGCCAGCGGCGACGCATTGGTCGCCCAGAGAAGCGCCATGAACGCCCAACATTCTGCCGCCCGAGAACGCGAACGCGCGGCCCTCGCCGTCGACCGCCGTCAACTGACGGTATTCGATAAAGGGCCGCTCGCGCACCGCCGCCTCGATAGACGCTTGTGCGGACAGGCCGTGCGCCATCAGATCAAGCAGCAGAACCCCAAATGCGGGATCGGTCACGTTCTGGCTCGCGACCGCGCCGACGCCCGCGCGCGCATAGGCGCATCGCGCGCCGACCGCGAGGGACGACGAGGCGATGGCGACGCCAAACGCCCCCGTGCGCGCGCATCGTGCGCTCAACGAGAACGTCATGCCCGCCTCACGGGATCACTGCGGTGGCTTCGATTTCGACCAGCCATTCGGGCCGCGCGAGCGCGCTCACCACGAGGCCGGTCGAGACCGGGAACACGCCCTTGAGCGCCTTGCCCATTTCACGATAGACCGCCTCGCGATGGCGGACGTCGGTGAGATAGACGACGATGCGGCAGATGAGATCGAGCGATCCGCCCGCCTCTTCCATCAAGACCTTGATGTTGGCCATCGCCTGCGCCGCCTGCGCGCCGGGGTCGCCGATGTGCAGCGATTCCCGAGTTTCTAGGTCCTGAGAGACCTGTCCTCGCAAAAACACGGTCGCTCCGCGCGCGACCACCGCCTGACAGAGATCGTTGTCGAGCTTTTGCTCGGGGTAGGTGTCGCGGGTGTTGAAGGGGCGAATTCGCCGATGCGGGTTCATCCAAGAACCTCGTAGTGGACTTCGACGGGCTTGCCCGCGTTGATGGGAAGAATGTCCTGCGGGCACGCCGACATGGCGATCACCACGTCCATCTCCGCGCGCAGGATCACATAGTCGCCCGGCTTCGACAGCGGCAGGCCCCACTCGATGCGCCCGTCCGGGTGGACGGGAATGTTCATCCACAGATTGAGGGGCTGCGGCACTTCCGGCAGCGGGGCATGGATCGCGCGCATCGCCGCCACGAGATTGTCGACGCAATTGTCGTGATAGTCCCGGCAGCCCAGCAGGCCGTAGCGATAATCGTCACAGGCGGCGATGATCGTATCGTGCCGGCCTGGCGAGGTGTCCTCCGCGAAGAACAGGATCGGCCGCCGGCGGTTGGAATAGAGATAATCGCCTTGGGCCGGGAATATCTTTTCGAGCGTCGGCCGCGTGTGCTCCATCGACAGGAACTCGTGCGGATCTTCCGCGCTGAACGCCCACGTGTCGCAGACTTGATGACCGTGCGTGTTGACGATTTTCAGCGAGCGCCCCTTCGCCAGCCGCACGGCGCGGCCGCGCCGCGCCGGCACCGTGGAGAGCGCGCTGTCAGACTTCACGAGATCGCCCCCATCGTATGGCCGCCGTTCCTATTTTGGCGCTCCTTCAACCCTGCGCAAATGTCGTGCCAATATTACGCGAACACCCACACGTTCGCCTTAGAGCGCCATATCCGCCATGCGCGCCGAGAAGACTTTGCACATCGGCGATGGCGCTCCGATTGTGACAAACATGCATCGTCCCGGCGAGGCGCACACGGTTTCCCCCTTGCTCGGAGGTCGCGAACCGCGCCATCCTGGCGCCTGAGCCGCCGGTTGGCGGGCGTCTCCGGGTGATCGCCTGATGCAAGCGCATGAATTCTGGCAGGATATCCTACCGCACGCATCGCATCAGCCCGACGGCGAAGGCGTGTTATTTCATCCCGCCGTCTTTGACGACGGGCGGGCTTTGCTGTTGCCGATCCGCCCGCTTGGCGACGGCCAGCGCGCGCTGGCCTCGCTGATCCTCAATCAGGCGAGTTTCCCGGTTGTCGAGGCCATCGCGGGGGCCCTCGCGCGCAAGCTGGCGTCTAGCGACATCGATGTGGTGGTGGGCCTGCCCACGCTTGGGCTCACGCTCGCAAGCTCGGTTGCGGCGCACCTCGGCCACAGCCGCTATGTCCCCCTGGGAACCTCTCGCAAATTTTGGTATCGTCAGGAGCTTTCGGTTCTCCTGACCTCGATCACGACGCCGGATCAGAGCAAGCGGCTTTATGTCGATCCCCGCATGCTGCCGCTTTTGCAGGGGCGGCGCGTCGCGCTGGTTGACGACGTCGTCAGTAGCGGCGCCTCGATCGCCGCTGCGCTTGAGTTGATGTCGCTTTGCGGCGTTCAACCTGTCGCGATTGGCGCCGCGATGGTGCAATCGACACGATGGCGGGCAAGGCTTGCAAAGATGGACGCAATGTGGCCTGCCCGCGTAGTCGCCGTGCTCGCCACGCCGCTTCTGGCGCGCGCGCCCGATGGGACCTGGCGCGGCGAGAGTTGAGGCGGGCGTTGGCCTGAGCGCACCGCGCCTAATCCGCGCTGGCCAATCTGTCCTTCACCACCCGGCCGCCCTTGACGATCATCGGCATGTGTCTGCCCTGGCCCGTCAGCAAACGGATGTTTTCGAGCGGGTCGCCGTCGACGACGATCAGATCGCCGTAGGCCCCTTTTGCGATGCAGCCGATCTCGCCCTCCATCCGCAGCAACTTGGCCGCCTCCGCCGTCGCGCTGCGAATAGCGTCGCGCGCCGACAGCACGCCGGCGCGGATAACGAACTCTTCCGATTGATGCCGATGCATCGGTCCCAGCAGGTCGGTGCCGTAGGCCATCGGCAATCCGGCGTCGCGCATGATTTCAAGGCTTTTGAGCCCCGCGAGCCGCACGTCGTCGATCTTCGCGATGGATTCAGGCGGCAGGCCGTAGTCGGCGCCCTCCTTCTTAAGCATTTCGAACGTCACAAGCGTGGGACACGCCATCGCGCCCGCCTTCGCCGCCATCGAGGCGGTCGCAGGAGCGATCAGGTTGCAATGTTCGAGGGAGCGCACCCCGGCCCGTACCGCCCGCGCAATGGCCTCGTCCGTGTAGAGATGGGCCGAGACATAGGTCTGCGCATTGCGCGCCTCCTCCACCGCCGCCTCCATCTCGGACATGGAGAAGCCCAGGAAGGCGATGGGATCGCTCGGCGACGAGACACCGCCGTTGGCCATGATCTTGATGAACTGTGCGCCCGCCTTGATCTCTTGCCGGCAGGCGCGCCTGACCTCGTCCACGCCGTCGCAAAGGCGCCCCATCGCCCCCAGCCGGCGGGAGGTATACTGGCTGTCGCGGTCGTCGAAGGGGCCTCGATAGTCGTTGTGGCCGCCGGTCTGCGACAGCGCCTTGCCGCAGATCACGAGACGTGGACCCTCGAAGCTGCCCTCGTCGACGGCGATCTTCAGACCCAGATCCGCGCCCCCGACGTCGCGGACGGTCGTGAAGCCGCGCATCAACATGCCGCGCATGATGGCGCCCGAACGCGCCGCCACCAGCGAGTCCGGCGCAAGAGCGTTGGCGCCCAGATTGGCCGAGGTCGCGATGACATGGACGTGGCAATCGACCAGCCCGGGCATCAACGTCTTTCCGGCGAGGTCGACGACCCGGGCGCCTTTCGCCGCGACGCGCCCTGCCCTCACTTCGGCGATGAGCCCGTTCTCGACGAGGACGCTGAACCCCTCGCGGGCCCTGTCGTCGAGACCATCGACGAGAGACGCGTTTATGAACAGCAGCGGGGGCATCGCGATGGGGTCAGTCATGGTTGCGCACCTGTCGTTTGATCGCCCGCCGCCTGAGCCCGGACGAGCAGGGGGCTGACGAGGAAGCCAGATAGCCCGTCGAGCACGTCGAGGTCCGACGGCTGATAGGCGCCCTCGGCGTCTAGGACGTTGACGGCGCCGAGCACCCTCCCGTTCCAGCGAACCGGCGCGTTGAGGCAGGCGCCGCATCCCAGGCCCGCGATCACCTGATGGTCGGGGAAAGCCCATTGCATGTCCTGCACGCCCGAGCCGAGCCAGCAGCGCCCCCCCTTGAGGACGTGCTGGCCCCAGGGCGTCGGGCCCATGCGCTTTCGCGCCGAGACCGGGTAATGCGAAGGACGGCTGGAATAGACGCGTTCAACCTCGTCGGCCGCCCCGTCCCAGGCGAGAATCGTGAACAGCCGATGGCCAAAACACCGCGCGCACAGGGCGTCGAAGGCTTGGTACGAAGCCCCCGGCTGACCGGTCGCCGCGAGCGCGCCGGTCCAGCCTGCAAAGTCCCACGACGTCATTCCGCCGCCAGCTTGGCCGGGCCGCATTGACGATACGCCTGATCGACAAGCGGCCCATAATGTTCGGGGCGGCGGTCCTGCAACAGGTTGAGACCGAAGAAGCCTGTCGTGCGCGAATCGAGCATGACCGCTTCGAGATCGGCTTTGTGTACGACGAGCCCCTCCTCCTGCGCCAAATAGGCCACGACCTTGCCGTAGGGATCGACGATCTGCGATCCGCCGTAATAGTCGACCCCCTGCGAATAGGCGCCGGTCTCGCAATGGTTGGAGATCACCAGCCACGACTGATTGAAGAAGGCGTTGGCCTTCGCGGCGAGGTCCATGGCGTAGCCGTGATAGTCTGTCTCCCGCTCGTGCCCCTTCATCGGCCAGGCGTTCGACATCAGGATGAGATGGGCGCCGCGAAGCGCGAAGGAACGGACAAGCTCGGGGAAGCACAGATCGTAGCAGATGATGCTGCCGACCTTACCCTGCCCGGTGTCGAAGACAGGCGTGGCTTCGCCGGGCGCGAAATAGGGGAACTCGAAGGTGTTGTGAACCTTGCGGTAGACGCCGATCAGCCCTTCCGGCCCGATCAGCGCCGTCGCATTGAAGATGACGTTGCCGTGCATCGCCCGCTCCGCAAGACCAAGCTGGATCGTCATGCCGTGCCGCCTCGCCGCCTCGGCGATGCGGTGGGTGGCGGGGCCGGGAATGGTCTCGGCCTCGCGGTAGTAATATTGCTTCTGCTCCGCGCATTCCCGGCTCCCCGTCGGGAACGCGAAGTCCGCATAGCCTTGCAGCCCCATTTCGGGCAGCACCAGCATGTCGGCGCCCTGCGCGGCGGCCTCGTCGATCAGCTCAAGGATGCGCGTGAGGTTGCGTCCCTTGTCGTGAGCGACCCGCATGTTGGCGGCGGCGAGCGTCGTTTGGGTCATCGCAGTCTTCCTCTTGAGCTAAGATCGGTTCGCGTCCTACGGCGGTCCGCCCGCGTTCTACGACGTTCGCCCCGTCACGAACTATGGCCGAAAGTCGATGGCGGCGCCAAGCCGGAGGGGTCCGGCGCGCGGAGAAACCGACGCGTTCGGACCCTTCACGCCAGGGGCGAAAATGCTTGGTCAGAGCGCCCTGCTTCAGCCTTCGAGCAGTTCGAGCAGGGCGCTGTCGATGACGGGCACGTCGGCTGGGTTCATGGGCGCCATATGGCCCCAGTTCGACCGGATCACCTGACACTTCGCGTTGGCGATGCGGCGGGCTTCGAATTGCGAATCCACCGGCGGAAAGTAACGATCAAGATCGACGGGCAGGATCGTCGTGCGCGCCTTGATCGCCCCAAGCGCCGCGTCGAAGTTTCCATTGTACAAAGAATTGTCGCTGATGTCGCCATGCTCCCAGGTCCACAATTGCGAAAGGAGATTGTTGGCGTCGCACTTCTGAAAGAACGGCTCCCAGAAATACTCAACGAATTGCTCATGGTCATGAGCGCTGAAGCTCTGGAACGCCTTGGTGCGGTAGAACGGCTCCGACAGTCCCCATCCGGCATAAATGGCCGCGAAGGCGCGCAAGCCCGCCAGCGGCGGGCGTTCGTAAAAGCCGTCGGCGAAGACGGGGTCGAGTTCGAGCGTGCGTCGCAAGGACAACAGAAAAACCTTGTTGTAGGAGGCCGTGCGCGCCGACCCCGCGATGGGCGCGGCGGCCTTCACCATATCGGGAAATTGAGCCGCCCATTGGAAGGTCTGGCAGGCCCCCATCGACCACCCCGTGACGAGGCGCAGGCTCGACAGGCCGAGCGTCTCGGTGACGAGCTGGTGTTGCAGGCGTACGTTGTCGTGAAGGGTGATCTTGGGAAACCGTCCCTTTTCGACGGGCGCAAGCGTGTTGCTGGGCGAAGACGAAACGCCGTTCGCCAGCAAGTTCGTGAAAATGAGAAAGTATTTCGCCGGGTCCAGCGCGCGTCCGGCGCCGGCCATGAACATTTCGCTATCGGCGTCGGTCCCCGTGTACCACGACGGCACGAGCACGGCGTTGTCCTTGGCCGCATTGAGGCTTCCCACCGTCCTGTAGGCGAGGCGAGCCGTCGGCAACACGCCGCCCTTTTGCAACGCGAAATTTGAAACTTCTAGAAACTGTAGTCCGGACATGTGCGGCTCCCGGCGCGCCTTCGCGCCCTGCGTCCAGCAGATTCGCCGAACTTCGCGGCTTTGGGAAGCTCCCTTCGGCACTGACAGGGTGGATTGTTCGAGAGACGCCCTGTTACGTTGAGGAAACCGTGCGCTTCGCCTCGATCTCCGTGAGCACCTGCAACAGTCTGTCGATGCCGGCCGACGACAGCCTGACAAGGCCCGTGTAGGGCTGGCTGAGTTCGAGGATGAGGAAAATCGCGCTGCCTATGGAAGCGGCGCCGGCCAGATGCGCGATGACCGTCACGGGGTTGACGACCGCCACCAGCCCATTGCCGAAGAAGAGCGCGGACGCCCAGCACACTACGACGGACAGCACATAAGGAGGAAACGGATTGGCGAGTTGGCGGGCCATCAGCATCTGGGTGTCGTTGAAACGCTTCACCAAATCCCGGGCTTCGGCGAGCGATTGATGTTGCCGGTCCGTCACCGGGTTCAGGCTGTCGAAATAACCGCTCAGCCCCCGCAGAGTGGCGCGCGTCTCCTCGAAAGTCCAGGGTTGCGGCCCGCGATGAACGTCGCCGAAGAAACGAGCGCGCGAGCGTTCCAGCGCAGCCCGCAAGCCCGCGCGGCCATTGGCGCCGTCGCTGCCATAACGTTCGAGGGCGAGATCGAGTTCGATCACCAACGGTCCCAGCGACTGCGCCTCGGATTGTTGGGTCGAGAACACCGAGAAAGCTGTGAAGACCAGAAAGCCGAGCACCAGCGCCAGCAGCAAGGTGACGAGCCCGACCATCGCCCCGACGGCGCCTTTGGATTCGGCCAGCACGGGAGCCGGTAAGACAGCTTGAAGGAGCATCGCGACGACGCTGGCCCCGAAGGTCATCAAGACGACGAGGAGCGTTTGTTTCAACGAATTCATGTATTTCAACGCATGCATGGCAAAACGTCCCCTGTCCGCCCCATTCCTCACGCCTTGCTGGGCAAGCGCATTTGCACCGCCGACATCGCGGCGCCTTGGCTGGGGCCGACTGACGCCTCCGCGTATTCGCCGGCGGCGATCCGTCCTGCCCGCCCTCGGAATTGGCCGCCTCGCGTTTTATTCACCGCACCCAAAAGAATCACGTTAAGGTGATCGCCGAACCTTTTGAGTGTAACGCAGTATAGCATCCCAGGGCGGGCCGGGTGGGACACAAATGATGGCAGCGCAGTCGCAGGAGAGCGACCTCGCCACAGCCTTGCCGGGCCGAACGGAATTAGCCGTTGCGCTGGGGATCGCTCTACTTTCAGTCGCCACGCTGCCGTTGATCGCACCTCTTGCGCGGCATCCTCTGCCGAGGGTCGACGCCTTCGTTCCCGCCTATGAATCGGCGCTTGCGCTCAGCGATTTGATAACGTCTGTAATCTTGTTCGCCCATTTCAGCCGCGCGAAAGCGTTCGCCATCCTGCTCCTCGCGTGCGCCTACGTCTTCGACGGGCTGATGATCGTCCCGCATCTTCTCACCTTTCCGGGCGTGTTCAGCGCGACCGGGCTGCTCGGCGCGGGAACGCAGACGACGGGTTGGCTCTATTGCTTCTGGCATGGCGGCTACGCCGTTTTTTTGCTGGCCTTCGCCGTGTTGCGGCGGCTCGCCCCGAATGCGCGCTATCGCGGGACGGGACCGCTGGTTTTCTTCACCCTGCTCCTCACCGCGATCCTGGCCCTCGTCCTCACGCTCGTCGCGATAGAGAGCGAACGCTACCTCCCGATGATCATCGTCAACGGCGACTATTCCTTGCTCGTTTCGAAGGGCGTCAGTCCCACGATCTGCGCCCTTTGCGCCGGGGCGCTCGTCCTGCTTTGGCCAAGAAGGCGGGCCGGCGTGCTCGATCTCTGGCTGATCGTCGCGGCGACCGCGTGGTTCTGCGACGTCATGCTAAGCGCAGTCGTCGGCTCATCCCGCTTCGATCTGGGCTGGTACGCGGGCCGGTCATTCGGACTGCTCTCCACAATCGCCCTGCTGGTGCTTTTGCTGGCGGAGTTCAGCCGGCTGGACAAGAAACTCAGTGCGCGAACCGCGGAGCTGCGGGCCTCCGAAGCCCTGCGTCAAACCTTTTTCGAGTATTCGTCGGAATGTTTCGCCATGCTGGAGCGAACGGACGGCGGCCAATTCCGTTTTGCGGAGGTCAACGCGGCCACCCTGGCGCTTTACGGAATGACGCGCGCGCAGGTCATAGGCCGCACCACGGCGCAAGTTCTCGGCGATCTCCCTGCACAGCAGATCGACGCCTGTCTCGACACCTGCCTGCGCAGTCGGTCGCCCCAGAGATACGAGCGCTCGCAAGGCGCGCGGACCATCGAGGCGCTGGCGACGCCCGTTCCCGATCAAGAGCGGCAGGCCTCGCGGGCGATCGTGAGCGCGCGCGACATCACCGAGCGCCGCCAGCTCGAAGACCAGTTGCGCCAATCTCAGAAAATGGAGGCCGTGGGGCAGTTGACGGGTGGGATCGCTCACGACTTCAACAATATGCTGGCGATCGTCATGGGATCGCTCGATCTTGCGCGCCGCAGGCTCGCCAAAGGCTCTGTGGACGGCGTCGCGAAATGGATCGATAACGCCTCGGAGGGTGCTGGCCGGGCGGCGACGCTGACGAGCCGACTGCTCGCGTATTCGCGGCGTCAGCCGCTTGACCCCAAAGTCCTGGACGTCAACGCGCTTGTCGCCGCCACGTCGCAGCTTTTGCGGCAGACGATAGCCGAAACCGTCCAGGTTGAAACGGTTCTGGCGGGCGGATTGTGGAAAGTGTTCGCCGATCCAAGCCAGGTCGAGAACAGCCTTGTCAATCTGGCGGTCAACGCCCGAGACGCGATGCCGAACGGCGGAACGGTCACTATCGAAACACGCAATTGCGATCTGGACGAGCGCTACGCGCGGGTCCACGCCGATGTCAAGCCGGGACAATACGTCATGATTTCGCTCACCGACACCGGCGTGGGCATGCAGCCGGAGATCGCGGAGCGCGCGTTCGAGCCTTTCTTCAGTACGAAAGAGCCGGGCAAGGGAACGGGTCTGGGACTCAGTCAGATATTTGGCTTCGCCAAACAATCCCACGGCCATGTCAAAATCTATTCCGAGGTCGGTCACGGCACGACCGTCAAACTCTACCTTCCCCGGTATCTCGGCGCGACGTCGCCGGCGCCGATTATGTCCCCGGAGCCTTTGGCCCATCTGGCGCGCGGCGAACTGGTGCTCGTCGTCGAGGACGAGCCCGCCGTTCGCAAAATATCCGTGCAGGCGTTGCAGGAGTTGGGCTATCGTCCGCTCTCCGCCGATGGTCCTGAACACGCGCTGCAACTGCTGGCCGAGCACCCGCCGATCGCGCTGCTGTTCACGGACGTCGTCATGCCAGGAATGACGGGCCGGCAATTGGCGGATCAAGCACGGTTGGCGAGGCCCGATCTCAAAATTCTCTACACCACGGGATACGCGCGCAACGCCATCGTCCATAACGGCATGTTGGACCCCGGCGCCTCCCTTCTGGCAAAGCCCTTCACGGTGGAGGAACTCGCGGCGAAGATCGGGCAGGTCCTGGCGACGTAGAACCCATTTCGTTGGAGCGGCTGTAAAGTCGATTCGAGCGAGGGGAATCTATTCGAGGTCCAGCTTTCTCGAAGCCGTCCGGTTGACGGGCGTTCATGGCAGGCCTTGATCGCTGCGCCCTCAGAGCAGAAGCGACAGGCCCGTTCGGCAGCGCAGAAAAAATGCCTCGACCGTTTGCTCAACAGGTCGCGGCTTCGCCGCTCACTTCAGGCAACATGGCGATGATGGCTTCGACAAGTTCACCGCCGTGGTAAGGCTTGGCGAAAAACCGCGCTCCCGTCGGCAGATGGCTCTCATCGACGATCGCCTGCCCGGACGCCACGACCAATTTCACGGGCGGCCAGCGATCTCTGATGTAATGGGAAAGCCTTATTCCGTCCATTGTACCGGGCATATTCACATCGGTGAAAACCAGGTGAATGTCCGGGCGGCCCTGCAAGATTTGGATCGCCTCGTCGGCGCATTCGGCCTCAAGCACTTCGAATCCGGCCTGCACCAGAAGCTCGACAGCGAGTAGACGGATGACGGCGGTGTCTTCAACCACGAGGATTACACGATTTGGACACGGCATTTTGACTACACCCAGATCGACAAAATTTGCGGACCCTGAAAAAATCCCCGAGCGGCCTGAATTATGCGGCGGATAGCGCCGGCGCATCAACATTTTCACTGTCATTGTGTTCAAGCGTAAACGTGGTGCCCGGCAAGGCGTCAGTGAGGGCTATGCGTCCGAGCAGCTGACGCGATAGCGCATCGACGATCCCGGTGCCAAGCCCCGGTTTGGCTTTGTTCTCGCCTTTGGGCATGCCAACGCCGTCGTCCTTCACCGAAAGGGTCCAGTTTTTGCCCTCCGAATGGTATTTGACGGCGATGATCCCCTTTCTTTGCTCGGGAAAGGCGTGTTTGAGGGCGTTGATCACCAGCTCCGTAACGATCAACCCAAGGCTGACCGAGACGTTTGCGG
>JAYVYJ010000335.1:0-12735 GCA_043784465.1 Hyphomicrobiales bacterium | reverse complement strand
TTTGAGATGGCCCAGGTGAATGCCCCGATCGATCACCAGCCCCTCGACCTGATGGAACATCGGCGTGTGGGTTTGGTCGAAATCGGTGCGATAGGTGCGCCCTGGGCAGACCACGCGGATCGGCGGCTTCTGCGTCAACATCGTGCGCACCTGCACAGGGCTGGTGTGCGTGCGCAAAAGCTTGCGCTCGCCGGACGCGTCGGGCTGAAAAAAGAACGTATCGTGCATTTCGCGCGCGGGGTGTCCGGGCGGGAAGTTGAGCTTGGTGAAATTGTAATCGTCGCTTTCGATGTCCGGCCCCTCGGCGACGGCGAAGCCGAGATCGGCGAAAATCGCCGTCACCTCGTCGATCACCTGGGAGATCGGATGGATGCGCCCGGTCTCGACGCCGGAAGGGCGAACAGGCAGCGTCACGTCGAGGCTTTCAGCCTTCAGTCGCGTTTCCTGCGCTCCGGCTTTGAGCACGGAGCGGCGGGCGGAAAGCGCTTCCGTCACTTCGTCCTTGAGCGCGTTGATCGCGGCCCCTGCCGTGCGCCGGTCGTCGGGCGCCATCTTGCCCAGCGTCGCCAGCAGCGCGGAGACCGAACCCTTCTTGCCGAGCGCGCCGATGCGCACCGCCTCCAACCCCGTTTCGTCGGGGGCGGCGGCCACGGCGGCGAGGGTCTGGTCACGCAGCGCAGAAAGTTCGGACATGCATTACTCGTGGCGCTGAGGCCCGTGTCGAAAACACGCGAAGCCTGCGGTCCCCTCCCCCCTTGCGGGGGAGGGTCAGGGTGGGGGGCGCCCGGTTCCGGAAGCCGCCCTCTACGCCTCACGCCGCCTTGGGCAGATGCGGACGCGCCTGTTCCACGATCGCCGCGAAGGCCGCCGGTTCGGAGATCGCGATATCGGACAACACTTTGCGGTCCACCTCGATCCCGGCCGCGATGAGCGCGCCCATCAGGCGGGAATAGGTGATGCCATGCAAACGCGCCGCTGCGTTGATGCGCTGAATCCACAACGCGCGGAATTCGCGCTTGCGGTTCTTGCGGTCGCGGTAGGCGTATTGCATCGACTTGTCGACCGCGGCTTTGGCCGCGCGGATCGTATTCTTGCGGCGCCCGAAAAACCCTTTAGCGGCTTTCAGGACTTTCTTATGCTTGGCGTGGGCGGTTACGCCCCGTTTGACGCGAGCCATATCTCAAATCTCCGGGGGATCAGCCGTTGGGCAGGACGTATTTCTTGATGTTGTCGCCATCGGTCTTGAACAGGACCGCGGTGCCGCGCAGGTTGCGAATCTGCTTCTTGGTCCGCTTGATCATGCCATGGCGCTTGCCCGCCTGGGCGTACATCACTTTTCCAGTCCCGGTGATTTTAAAGCGCTTTTTAGCGCCCGATTTTGTTTTCAACTTGGGCATTTCGCACTCCCGGACGTTACCGTCCTTCTGGCTTGAGACGGCGCGTTTCCACGCCGCTCGCGTCGGTTGACGCGAAAAAGAACCGCCACGGCAGCCCAGCCGGGCGGTTCTTTGGATCGGCGGCTGATACGCGAAAGCTTGGCGACGCGCAAGCCGCGTTGCGCGCGCCGCCGCGCCGCCGTAAACCCGACGCCTCGCAAGCCGGACGCCGCACATGACCCGCCTCGACGACAAACTCGCAAAAGTCCGTTCTGGCGAATACCGCCGCCGCGATTTCATCATCGCGGACGCCAAGGACCCCGACATGGGCCCCGGCCTGCACGCCGCCGGCCCCGCCCGGACCCTCGGGTCCAAGCGCTTCCGCACCCGCGCCGAATTTCTGGCCGAGTGTCGCGACATCGTCAAACAGGACGTCGTCGATATCCTCCTCGCGTCGGCCTCCAACATCGAGGCGATGGTGGACGACGGCGTGTTCATCGGCACGGGCGTCAAGCCCGCCATCCGAGCCAACGACGCGACCGACATATGGCGCCATCGCGGCGCCAAGCACCACGAGACGCCCTCGCGCGGCTTCCGCACCGCCTCGCTGAGCCAAGTTCGCCACGGCTCGCCGACAGCCCGGATGGGAGGGCGCATCGCGCTCACCGATCTCGGCCTCTATTCGCTCACCTTCAACAACGTGACCGACGCCGACGTCGCCTCGCTGGAGGCCTTCGCCGCCTTCCGAGACGACGCGCTCGCCAACGATTTCAAGTATTTTCTGGAAGTGTTCAACCCCAACGCGCCAAACGGCCTTTCTGATGAGGACATGCCCGCGTTCGTCAACGACTCGATCGTGCGCTGCCTGGCGGGCCTCACCAAAGCCGAGCGTCCGCAATTCCTCAAGATCGCCTACAACGGCCCGCGCGCGCTTGCCGAACTCGCCGACTACGACCCCACCCTTGTCGTGGGCGTACTGGGCGGGGGCGCGGGCACGACGCGCGATTGTTTCGAGCTGATCCATCAGGCGGAGACATACGGCGCGCGCGTCGCGCTGTTCGGCCGCAAGATCAATCTGGCCGAATCCCCCCTCGACATCATCCGCTACATGCGCGCGGTGGCGGACGGCGACATCGCGCCCGCCGAAGCCGTCGCCGCCTATCATGACGCGCTCGCCAAGGCGGGCCTGACGCCGTCGCGTGCGCTTCATGTCGACCGCGAAATCACCGAAGCCGTGCTGAAAGCATAAAAATAATGCGGCGCGGCGTTCTGACGGCGGGCACATGGTGCGTCGACCTCAACAAGTCGATCCCCGCCTGGCCCGACGAAGACACCATGACTTACATCAGCGCCGTCGACCGGCAGGGCGGCGGGTCCGGCTGCAACATGGCGATCGACCTCAAGCGGCTCGATCCCGCTTTGCCGGTGGAGACCATGGGCCTGGTCGGCGACGACGACGACGGCCGCTTCTTGCTCGCCGAATGCGACCGCTACGGCGTGGACCGCACGCGGCTCGCGGTCGTCACGACGGGCGCCACAGCCTTCACCGATTGCTTCAACGCGCTCGCCAGCGGCCGGCGCACGCATTTCTTCGCCCCCGGCGTCGCCGAGGCGCTGACGCCCGACCATTTCGATTTTTCGGGCGTGCAGGCGCGCGTGCTGCATCTGGGCCTGCCCGGCGCGCATCTGCGGCTCGACGCGCCCTGGGAGACAGATACGACCGGCTGGGCGACGGTGCTGCGCAAGGCGCGCGCCGCGGGGCTCAAGACTAATCTCGAACTCGTCTCCACGACCCGCGAGAAGGTCGCCCGCTTCGGCCGCTCCTGCCTGCCGTTTCTCGATCTCTTGATCGTCAACGATTACGAAATCGGCTGCGTCGCGGAACTCGAAACGCGGCGCGAAGGGCGCGCCGACCCTGAACGGGTCGCCGACGCGCTGCGCAAGGCGCTCGACCTCGGCCCGCTGGAGCTGGCCGTCGCGCATTTTCCCGAAGGGGCGATTGCGGCGACGCGCGCTGGCGTCGTTTCGCTGGGCTCGGTCGCGCTGCCGGGGGAAGAGATCGCCGGCGTCAACGGTGCGGGCGACGCCTTCGCCGCCGGGGTTCTCTACGGGTGGCACGAGGGTTTGGCGCTGACCGACAGCCTCGCGCTCGGCCATGCCTGCGCCGCCGCCTCGATGCGCGAAGTCTCGACGACCTTGGGCGTTCTGCCCGTCGCCGAGGCCCTCTCCCTCGCCCGCCGCTGCGGCTACCGACCGAGCCCCCTGTGACCCCGACCTTCAACCACCGCCTCTGGTTCATCCGCCACGGTGAGACCGACTACAACCGCGAGGGCCGCCTGCAAGGCCAGCAGGACACGCCGCTCAATCCCAAAGGCCGCGAACAGGCGAGCGCGGTCGGGCGCGCGCTGCGCAAGCTCGCGGGCGCGGAGATGGCGGCGCTGGACGAGGCTTGCGCTTTCGTCGCCTCGCCGTTCCAGCGCACGCGCCGCACGATGGAGCGCGCACGCGAGGCCATGGGGCTGGACCCGGCCGCCTATGCGCTCGACGACCGGCTCAAGGAACTGACCTTCGGCGAATGGGAAGGCTCCACCTGGCCCGAGATCGAGGCGCGCGACCCCGCCGGGGCCGCCGCGCGCGCGGCGGCCAAATGGAATTTCACGCCGCCGGAGGGCGAGAGCTACGCCACGCTGGCGCAGCGCGTCGCACCCTGGGTGGAGACGCTTCGAGGCGACCTGCTCGTCGTCTCGCACGGCGGGGTGGCGCGTGCGTTGATGTTCCTGATCGCCGGCGTCGCGCCGGAGCGGGCGGCGGAGACGCCTATCCAGCAGGGGAGGGCGATCCTGTTTGAAGCCGGGCGCTTCAAATGGGTGGGGTGAGCGAGCGGCGCCTATTGCCTCAGCTTCTCCAGCGTCCGCGTCGAGGCCCGCCCGTTCGCCTCCATCCCCGCCTTGCTCTGGAAATCGGCGATGGCGGCTCTCGACTTGGTCCCGATTTCCCCGTCCGGGGCGCCCACGTCGTAACCTTTCTTGGCGAGCAGCGCCTGCACTTCGCGCCGTTCCGCGCGCGACAGCGGCGGGTCGTCGGTCGGCCACGGCGTCTGAACGCCTTCGCCCCCGGCGAGGCGCTGCGCTAAAATCGCGGCGGCGAGCGCATAAGACTCCGCCGCATTATACGAATAGATAGCGTCGAAATTCCTCGTCACCAAAAACGCCGGCCCCTTCGGTCCGGTTGGCGTCAACAGCCCCGCCGCCGGTCCCGACAACGCCCGCCCGTCGACCCGCGTCAGCCCGCGCCCCGCCCAGAACGACATCGGATGCCGGTTCTTGCGCCCCGAAGGCCCGTCATAGCCCCCCGGCAACTTCGCCTCGATCAGCCACGGCTCGCCCGTCTCCCAGCCGCTCTTGCGCAGGTAATTGGCGGTCGAGCCCAAAGCGGCGGAAGCGTTGTCGACGATGTCCTTGCCCGTCCCGTCGAGATCGACGGCGAGGCGCAGGAAGGTCGAGGGCATGAACTGCGTTTGCCCGAATGCGCCCGCCCACGAGCCGCGCATCTTCTCCAGCGGAATGTCGCCGCGATCGACGATCTTGAGCGCCGCCATCAACTCGCCGCGAAAGAACGCCGGCCGCCGCGAGGGCGAGCAGGCGAGCGTCGATAGAGACTGCACCAGCGGCCATTTTCCGGTCTTGTCGCCAAAATTCGACTCGACTCCCCAGATCGCCGCAATCGCATATTTCGAGACCCCGAATTTCTCCTGCGCCAGGTCCAGCGCCCGCGCGTGTTCCGCCATCGCCTTTTTGCCGTCGGCCACGCGCTCGTCGTCGGCGAGCGCGGCGACGTAATCCCAGATCGGCGTCTTGAATTCGGGCTGGACGTTTTCAAGTTCGAGAATCTTCGGGTCCATCGCCACAGGATCGAGCGCGCTTGCGGCCGTGGCGGCGGAAACGCCCGCCCGCACGGCGTCGGCCTTCAAGCCCTCCTTGCAGGAGGCGAAATCGGCGTGCGCGCCGGACGCGCCAGCCAGAAGGGCGGCGGCGAGACCCAGACTCAATCGAATCATATTTCCGCACCCCTGTTGCGCATAGAAAGGGATAGGGACTAAAAATTTACGCCTCTTTAACTCTCGACAGGAACATTTCTTGCAGACTTGTTCGGGTCATTCACGCGGGTTGACGATGGGTTTGGTTGGCTTGAGCGCAGAAGCGCCCCGCACGGTTCTAGCCGTGCTGCATCAGGCGCATTCGACGACGGGACGTATCGGCCGGCTCCTGAGGGCGCTCGGTTACACGATCGACGTCCGCCGTCCGGCGCTCGGCGATCCCCTTCCCGCCACGCTCGCCCGCCACGCGGGCGTCATCGTGTTCGGCGGCCCGATGTGCGCCAACGACAGCCACGACTGGCTCCAGCGCGAACTCGACTGGCTTGACACGCCGCTGCGCGAGCAAAAGCCCTTTCTCGGCATCTGCCTGGGCGCGCAACTGATGGCGCGCCGTCTGGGCGCGCGCGTGCATGTGGGCGAGGGCAAGCGCGGCGAGATCGGCTATTATCCGCTCAACCCGCTGCCCGAAGCCGACGCTTTATGCGGCGAGGCGTTTCCCCGCCACGTCTATCATTGGCATTTCGACGGCTTCGACCTGCCCGCCGGGGCGCGGCGGCTGGCCGAAGGCTGCGAGCGTTACCCGAACCAGGCGTTCCGCTACGCGGACAATATCTTTGGCCTGCAATTCCATCCCGAGGTGACTTATCAGATGATGTGCCGCTGGACGGTCCGCGGCGCCCATTGCCTCGACGCGGACGGCGCCCGCCCCGCGCACGAGCATCTGGAAGGCTGGCGTCGCCACGACGCGGCGGTGGAGCGATGGCTCAATGCGTTTCTACCCACCTGGGCGAGCGGTGCGCTCACGTCGGTCTCCCTCGCCTTCGCGATGGCGGCGGAATGAGTTAGAATAGACTGGGTTCGCGGTCAGGCGCCCTGCGTGCTTTGCGCGGGACCTTCGCCGGCGGCGCGGCGGTCGCCGCCGACACTGGCAGGTCGCCGTCGCCGAAGCGCAACGTAAAATCCCGCGCCGCCGCCGCCGCGCCGGCGCCGGTCAGCACGCGATTGTCGGCGTCAACCGCCAGCGCATAGCCGCGCGCAAGAACCGCGCGATAGTTCACCGCCGCGAACACCTGCGCGACATTGCCCGCCGCGCTTCGGCGCGCTTGCACGAGCCGCTTCGTCGCCCCCGCCAGCCGCGCAAAGGCGCGCTCGACCTCCTCGCCCCGGCGCCCTCTATGGTTCGCCGCCTCGGCCGCGCGCAGCCGCCAGCGCCGCGCCAACCCGTCCAACGCGTCCGACCTGCGCGCCAGAGCGCGTTCCGTCGCGGGCCGCAAGCTCGCGAGCGCCCTGTCGAGCCGCTGGCGTTCCTGCCCAATCCACGCGCGGCGCGCCGCGTCGAGCCGCCCGCCCAGACTGCGCGCGCGTTCCCCCAGCCGCGCCAGCCGCAGCAGCGGTGAATGGCGCTCCAGCCGCCCGCCAAGCCGCGCCAGCGCCAGCCGTCCGGTCGCGCTCCGCGCCTCGCGCGCCGCACGCATCCGGTCGCCCAGCGCGTCGAGCCGCTGGCCGACCTGCGCGACATAGCTCTTAGGCGCGGGAAGCGCCCGTGCGGCGGCGCGAAACTCCGCGCGCTTCTCGCGCGCCAGCCGCACCAGCGCCGCCAGCCCGCGCGCACCCGCCTGCGCCACCCGCGCCACCAGTTCCGCCCGTACCGGCACGCCGAGTTCGGCGGCCGCGGTGGGCGTCGGCGCGCGCAGGTCGGCGGCGTGGTCGATCAGCGTCCAGTCGGTCTCGTGCCCGACCGCCGAGATCAGCGGCACGACGCTCGCCGCCGCCGCGCGCACGACGACCTCCTCGTTGAAACACCATAAATCCTCCAACGACCCGCCGCCGCGCGCCACCACGATCAGATCGGGCCTCGGGATCGCCCCGCCGACCTCCAGAGCGTTGAGCCCGACGATGCCCGCCGCAATCTCCTCCGCCGCGCCTTCGCCCTGCACGCGCGCCGGCCACAGAATCACCCGCACGGGAAACCTGTCGGCGAGCCGGTGCAGCATGTCGCGAATCACCGCGCCCGTGGGGGAGGTGACGATGCCGATCACGCGGGGCAGATAGGGCAGAGGCTTCTTGCGCGCGGCGTCGAACAGCCCCTCGCCCGCCAGCTTGACCCGCCGCGCCTCCAGCAGCGCCATAAGCGCGCCGACGCCTGCGGGTTCGAGCTGCTCGACCACGATCTGATAGGCCGATTTGCCCGCAAACGTCGTGATCTTGCCGGTGGCGACGACCTCAAGCCCTTCCTGCGGCTTGAATTTGAGCCGCGCGAAGGTTGTGCGCCAAACGACCGCGTCGAGCCGCGCGCCCTCGTCCTTCAGCGAGAAATAGGCGTGGCCGGACGAGTGTGGCCCGCGATAGCCGGAAATCTCGCCGCGGACGCGTACGAGGCCGAACCGATCCTCCAGCGTGCGCTTGAGCGCCGACGAGAGTTCGGAAACGGTGATTTCCGTTGCGTTGGTGGTGTGTGCGGTTTGCGCCATGGGCGGGTTAAGTTCTATCCTCAAGCCGAGTCGGGCGCCATCTTAACGCCGCGTTCCGCCCGCACCAGCGGCGGGGGCGGGCCGTTGCGTCGGCCAGGAGGGTCTGTTGCAGGCGATGGGGCGCGCGTTCGGACGTTTTCGCGTTTCGCTGATGGGCTTTGGCTTGGGCTTGGCGGCGCTTCTGTCGATGATTGCGCAGGCGTCGGCGGGCGGCGAGTGCGACCGGCTGCGCCGCGCCATCGCCGATTCCTCGCACGGCCCCAACGCGCAGTTCGAGGCCGCCGCACAGCGCCAGCGCGGCGAGATCGAGCGTACGGTCGCCTACGCCCATCAGATCGGCTGCGACAACCAGAAATTCCTGTTCTTCGGCGCCGATCCGCCGGCCCAATGCGGAACCATCCGCTCGCAGATCGGCCGCATGCGCGCCAATCTCGACGACCTCCAGTCGCGCGCCGGGGGGGGCGCGGGGGGGCGCGGCGAAATGCTGGCGCGCTACAATTCCGAATGCGCGGGCCAGCCCGCCCGGTCGCCCAACCTTTTGGAATCCGTGTTCGGCGCACCCAGGCCGGGCGACGTCCAGCAACAGCCGCTCAGCCCCGACCCCGAAGCGCCGGCCCCGCAACAGCCCGACAGGATCGTCGAATCGACCGGCGAGGCGCGCGCAGGCGGCGAGGCCGTTTGCGTGCGCTCCTGCGACGGCGCCTTTTTTCCCCTGACCTATTCGGCGGGCGGATCTCAGCTCGATTCGCTGGCCGACCGCTGCCGGGCGCTGTGTCCGGCGACCGAGGTGACGCTCTACACGATGCCGGTCAACGGCCAGATCGAACAGGCCGTGTCGATCAACGGGGCCAAGTACATGGATAGCCCGACCGCGCTGCGCTACCGCAAGAGCTTCGACGCCTCCTGCGCCTGCCGCCGTCGAGGACAGACGTGGTCGAGCGTCCTGGGCCCCGCCGAGCAATTGCTGGGCGACCCAAACAAAACCGACATCATCGTCGATCCCAAAAAAGCCGAGGAACTGTCGAAGCCCACCCAGCCCGACGCTCCCAAGGGCAAAGCCGCCAAGACGCCTAAGCCTGCGCCCGCGCCCGTCGCCGACGGCAAGACCGACGCCAACGGGGTGGACATGGCGCTGCGCGACGCGACCTCGGGCATCAGCCGGGAAGGCGCGGGCATCGGAGCCGCCCCCGACGCCAAGGCCGGCCCGGTCGGCGCCGATCAGGGCAAGACGTTCGACGAGACCGGCGCCGACGGCGTCAAGAAGAAGGTCCGCGTAATCTCGAACTGACGCGGTCCCGACCGATCAGCGGCAGCAGCGCGGCCAGTTCCGGCCCCGAATCGCGCCCCGTCAGCGCGAGGCGCAGCGGATGGAACAGCGCGCGGCCCTTAAGCCCGCTCGTCGCTTTCAGCGCTCCCGTCCACGCCCCCCAGGTTTGCGGCCCCCAGGGCTCGGGGGGCAGCGCGTCGGCGGCTTTCGCCAGAAAGTTGGCGTCCCCGTGCGCGCGCGCGATCTCGCCGAACACAATTGTCCACCATTCCGCCGCTTCGTCGAGCCGCTCCAGATTTCCGCGCACCTTCAGCCAGAACGGCTCGGCCTGCGCACCCGCTATTCCCTGCGCCGCGAGCCGCCCGGCCAACGCCGCAAACGGCGCCGCGTGCAGCGTGCGCGCCGAAAGCGCGAGCAGTTCCGCCTCGTCGAAGCGCGAGGCGCTCTGGCTGAGCCGAGCAAGATCGAGTTCGCCCGCCAGTTCAGCCAGCGAGGCTACCGGATGCACCGACCCCGCCGCGCCGACCTGCACGCTGAGCGCGGCGACCGCCAGCGCCTCCACGCCCTTCTCCCTCAGCGAGCGGAGCGACAGCGCGCCCGTGCGCTTGGATAGTCCTTCGCCCCCGGCGTCGGTCAACAGATTGTGGTGCCCAAACAGCGGCGGCTCCGCGCCAAGCGCCCGGAAAATCTGGATCTGCACGGCGGTGTTGGTGACGTGATCCTCGCCGCGCACGATATGGGTGATGGCGAGGTCGATATCGTCCACCACCGAGGGCAGCGTGTAGAGGAAGCTCCCGTCCTCGCGCTTAAGCACGGGGTCGGAGAGCGAAGCGCAGTCAATATGGCTGTCGCCGCGCACGAGGTCCCTCCAGCGCACGACGTCCGGGGCGAGCTTGAAGCGCCAATGCGGTTTGCGCCCCTCCGCCTCCAGCGCGGCGCGTTCCTCCGGCGTCAGCTTGAGCGCCGCGCGGTCGTAGATCGGCGGACGCCCGAGGGCCTGCTGGCGCTTGCGGCGCCGGTCGAGTTCGTCCGGGGTTTCGTAGCAGGGATAAAGCAACCCCTCGCCTTCGAGCTTCTTCGCCGCCGCGTCGTAAAGCGCGACCCGCTCCGACTGGCGGGCGATCTGGTCGACCGTGACGCCGAGCCAAGCGAGGTCTTCGGCGATATTGTCCGCGTATACCTTGCGCGAGCGTTCAGTGTCGGTGTCGTCGTAACGCAGCACGAACCGCCCGCCGTGTCTCTGCGCGAACAGGTAGTTGAGCAGCGCCGTGCGGGCGTTGCCGATGTGGATGTTGCCCGTGGGCGAAGGGGCGAAACGGACGGTGGGGGACATGCGACCGGGATACAGATGAGACGGTGCGGGGGCAACTGATACGACCTGTCGTCCCGAACGCGGGCGAGCGTGGGCGCCGGAACCGCTTAAACAACCGAGCGTCCGCCTTTGACACCCCGCCCCCCCATCCCTATCTCTATTCCGCAATGTTCCGGCCGCCCGCGTCCCTCCCGAGCGACCCCGCTCCGCCGCCTGCGGAGCCCGAGGCCCGCGCTTCGCGCGTCGTCGCGGCGCTAGGTCCCACCAATACCGGCAAAACCCATCTCGCCATCGAGCGGATGCTCGCCCATTCGTCCGGCATGATCGGCCTGCCGCTGAGGCTGCTGGCGCGCGAAATTTACGACCGCATCGTCAAGCTGCGCGGCGAGCGCGCCGTCGCCCTCGTCACGGGCGAGGAGAAGATCGTTCCCCTGCATCCGCGCTACTGGGTCTGCACGGTCGAGGCGATGCCGCTCGATCGCGAGGTCGAATTTCTAGCTGTGGACGAAATCCAGCTTTGCGCGGACCGCGAGCGCGGCCACGTCTTCACCCATCGCCTGCTGCGCGCGCGCGGGCGCTCCGAAACCATGTTCATGGGCGCGGCGACGATGGCGCCGCTGGTGCGGCTGCTGGTCCCGCACGCCCATATCGAGACCCGCGAGCGGCTCTCGACGCTGACCTACGCGGGCCCCGTCAAGTTGGCGAAGCTGCCCAAGCGCAGCGCCATCGTCGCCTTCTCGGCCGAAAACGTCTACGCCATCGGCGAATTGATCCGCCGCCAGCGCGGCGGCGCGGCCGTCGTCATGGGTTCTCTGAGCCCGCGCACCCGCAACGCGCAGGTCGAACTGTTCCAGTCCGGCGAAGTCGAGTTTCTGGTGGCGACCGACGCCATTGGCATGGGTCTCAACATGGACCTCGACCATGTCGCCTTCGCCGGCCTGCGAAAGTTCGACGGCCGCCGCACGCGCTGGCTCAACCCGCAGGAGATCGGCCAGATAGGCGGTCGCGCCGGGCGCTATCGCCGCGACGGCACGTTCGGCGTCACCGGCGAGGCCCCCGACATCGACGGCGAAATCGTCGCGGCGGTGGAGGGCCACAGCTTCGCTCCCGTGCAGGGCGCGCAATGGCGCAACGCCGATCTCGATTTCGATTCGCTCCCCAATCTCATGCGCTCGCTGCTCGTCCCCCCGCCGCGCGCCGGCCTGCGGCTGTCTGAAGAGGCGCAAGACGAGGCGACGTTGCGCCAGCTTGGCCTCGGCGACCTCGTCCAGAAGCGCAGCCGCGACCGCGCCAATCTCACCCGTCTGTGGGACGTCTGCCAGATTCCGGATTTCCGCAAGACCACGCAGGACGAGCACGCCCGCCTCGTCGGCGGCATTTTCGAGCATCTCACCCAGGGCCATCGTCGTTTGCCGGAGGACTGGGCGCGCGGCCAGTTCGAGGCGCTCGACCACGACGACGGCGACATCGATACGCTCTCCAAGCGCCTCGCCCGCGTGCGCACGCTGTCCTATGTCGCTCATCGCGCCGACTGGCTGGTGGAGGCCGCCGAATGGCAGGGCCGCACCCGCGCGCTGGAGGATCGCCTGAGCGACACGCTGCACGAGCGGCTGATGGCGCGCTTCGTCGACCGGCGCACCAGCGCGCTGATGCGCAGCCTTGAACAAAGCGACGGCCCGACGCTGGGCGGCATCACGCCCGACGGCGCCGTCATCGTCGAGGGCCACGCCGTCGGGCGGCTCAAGGGCCTGCATTTCGAGCCCGAGCGCGGCGCCTCGCCTTTGGAGGCGCGCGCCTTGCGCGCGGCGGTCGAGCGCGCGGTGAACCCCGAAATCGCCCGTCGCCTCGCCGATCTCGCCGGCGACCCGCACGAGAGTTTTGCGCTGAGCCCCGGTCGCGCGATCCTCTGGCGCGGCCAGTCGGTCGGCGAACTCGTCGGCGGCTCGCCCTTCGCCCCAAAGGCCCGTCTCGACGGCGAACTGGGCGCCCTAGCGGCGCGTGAGCGCGCGACCCGCCGTCTTGAGGCCTTCGTCGCCGAGGCCGCCCGCCCCGCTTTCGCGAGCCTCGACCGGCTGCGTCAAGCGGCGGACGGCGACGGCCTCAAGGGCCTCGCGCGCGGTCTGGCGTATCAACTCGTCGAGGCGGCGGGCGCGGTTCCCCGGCGCGACGCCGAGGAATATATCCGGGCGCTTTACCGCGCCGAGCGCCGCGCC
>JAYVYJ010000334.1:0-4940 GCA_043784465.1 Hyphomicrobiales bacterium | reverse complement strand
ATTGAGATCGTCAAGCGCTCGGATACGCCCAAGGGTTTCGAGGTCATTCCACGCCGCTGGGTTGTCGAAAGAACCTTCGGTGGAATGACGCGTTGGCGTCGCCTCGTGCGAGACTACGAAGAGCGCATCGACTGCTCTGAGGCCATGATCCATGTAGCCCTCGGAAGCCTCCTACTCAGGCGCATCGCCCATCAATATCTATTCTCAAACGGACTCTTAGATCTCGATGTCGAAGCGCCGTGCAGCTGACCGTATATGATCTTTCATCGATAGTTCGGCGGCGGCCTCGTCTCGCGCCGCGATCTTCGTCAGCAGGTCCATATGCTCGCACAGGGTTTCCTCCAGACGCGTCAAACGCATCATTGGAAGCCGTTGAGTCTCAACCATGAGATCGCGCACAGGACGATACATTCCCGCAAGTACGGGATTGCCGCAAAGCTCAAATATCAAATCGTGAAACTGGGCGTCCGAGGCGGCCATGCCGATAATATCCTGGTTTCTCAGTGCGAGACGCATGCGCTCCACGCAGGCAGTCAGACGAGAAACGCCAGCGGCGTCGGCGGCGTGCGCTGCGAGCTTCGCAGCGTAGCTTTCCAGACCATATCGAGCCTCGTAAACGTCGCGCGGGCTACATCGGTCGGAAAAGCGCCAGAGCGGCGCTCGATCTTCGGGCGACGCTACGTAAGCGCCGCTTCCAACGCGTATCGTGATGAGGCCCATCGTCTCCAGCACGGTCATCGCTTCGCGCAGTGTAGGTCGACTTACGCTAAATTGCAGCGAAAGTTCTCGCTGCGAGGGCAACCGGTCTCCCGGCTTCAAGCCGCCGCGAAGGATCAATTGTTGGAGGTGGTCGGACACCTGCCGAGGCGCTGGTTTACGAGGCCCGTGCGGCGGTCCGGACCCGACATTGGCCATCCTGGACATGAAAGCTCCTTGCCGGCGACGGATGCGGCACGCCCGCCACTTTTTTCGTCGTCCTGCGCAAATTCCGGCTTCCGTACTGTTTTGGCGGCGCTCTATGTTGACGAAACGGAAAAGGCCCGTCAATCTAAAATTGGCATAACCGGTATGACCAATTTGGGCGGTGGTTCGTTTCGGCGTTTTCGCGGGCCGCTCGACCACCACCGACCTTTCTAGGCGAGGGATCAAGAGATGCGGATGCAGACCAGTTTGAGATTGATCGTCACGGGGCTTGCCGCGCTCATCGGCATGGCGTCCCTAACGGCGGCGTCGGCGGCCGAGTTGAAGGTCGGCGCGAATATCGGCAACGTGCCTTGGGAATTCCAGGACAGCAGCGGCAAGCTGGTTGGTTTTGAAATCGATCTGGTCAACGAGATCGCCAAGCGGCTCGGCACGACCGCCAGCATCGTGAATATTCCCTTCACCGGCCTCTTCGGCGCCGTTCAGTCCGGCCAGATCGATGCGGCCGTGTCCTCGATTACGATCACCCCCAAGCGGCTCGCGAGCGTCTCCTTCGCGCAACCCTACTACGACAGCGACCAGTCGCTGACCGTCAAGAGCGACAGCGGCTTGAAGAGCCTGAAGGGTTTGGCGGGGAAAACCGTCGGCGTCGACACCAGTTCGACGGGAGACATTTACGCCACTCAGCATCAGGCCGAGTTCAAGATCGCGACGATCCAACGTTACGAGGGTCTCGTCCCCGCCATGCTCGATCTCGCCGCCGGCCGAATCGACGGCTACATCAGCGATATTCCCGCGCTCCAGTATTACGTGAAGGACAAGCCCGCTTACGCAGTCGTGGAGCGCATCCTGACCGGCGAGCAATATTCGATCATGTTCGCCAAGGATGCGCCGCTCGCCGACAAGGTCGACGCTGTTGTGACGAAGCTCAAGCAGGAAGGCTTCATCGCCGGCCTGCACGAGAAGTGGTTTGGCGCCAAGGCCGAGGAGACAACCTCGACGGTCAAGGTCATGGACCGTCCAAAACTCTGATCGCCCGAAGGGCGTCGAACGCCCTTCTTTTCCCGGATTTCGTGAATGTCGATATTCGACACGTTTCTGAACTGGAAGGTGTTCGTCGAGACCCTGCCGCTCCTGCTAATGGGGCTGTGGGTCACGATTGGACTCGGCGTAGCGGCGATCGTGCTCGGGGCGGTGGGCGGGATGCTGCTGGCGCTCTTGCGCCTCTACGGACCCCGACCGCTCCGTTGGGTCGCCGTCACCTATATCAACGTCTTCCGGGCGATCCCGTTACTGGTGCTGCTTATCGTCATTTACTACGCATTGCCGTTCGTCGGCCTGCGATTCACGTCGTTCACGTCGGCGACGGCGGCGCTCAGCCTTGTGTCGGCGGCCTATTCCGCCGAAATCCTGCGCGCCGGCATCGAGGGATTGCCGCGCGGACAGTCGGAGGCGGCGCGCGCGCTTGGCCTTAGCCCGCTGCGCCAGATGACGGACGTGATCTTGCCGCAGGCGGTCAAGCTTGTGATCCCGCCGCTGACCTCAAATTCCATCAATGTGATGAAAGACACCTCGCTCGCGTCCGTCGTGGCGATGCCGGACCTTCTAAAGCAGGCGACGCAAGCGCAGGCGCTCGCCGCCAACCCGACGCCCTTGATTGGGGCCGCTCTCATTTATCTCGTGCTGTTGCTGCCGTTCGTCAACCTGGTGGGCGTCGCGGAGGCGCGGCTCGCCAAGAGGGCGCGTTAATGGCGGGGATCATCGAGATCCGGGATGTCCGCAAGAGTTTCGGACCCTTCCGAGCGCTGGACGGCGTCGATCTCGTCGTCGAGGAAGGCGAGGTCGTCGTGGTGATTGGTCGCTCGGGCTCGGGCAAATCGACGCTGATCCGCTGCCTCAATCAGTTGGAAGCCCACGATTCCGGAACGATCCTCGTCCACGGCCTGGACGCCAGCCGGCCGAGCGAACTCAGGCGGATTCGCACCGAAGCGGGCATGGTCTTCCAGAGCTTCAACCTGTTTCCCCACATGAGCGTGCTGCGCAACGTAGCGCTCGCGCCCGTCCGGGTGCGCGGGTTGACCTGGGCCGAGGCCAACGCACGAGCGCGTAAGCTGCTGGTGCGAGTTGGGCTCGCCGAACAGATCGACAAATATCCGAACCAGCTTTCCGGCGGCCAGCAGCAGCGCGTCGGCATCGCAAGGGCTCTGGCGATGGAGCCGAAAGTTCTGCTGTTTGACGAACCCACGTCCGCGCTCGACCCGGAGATGGTGGGCGAGGTTCTGGAGGTCATCCAGCAACTCGCCCGCACCGGCGTGACTATGGTGGTGGTCACGCATGAGATGGGCTTCGCGCGACGCGTTGCGGACCGGGTGGCGTTCATCGACGCCGGCAGGATTGTGGAGATCGGGCCTCCCGCGGCGATCTTCGACACGCCGCGCGATCCCCGGCTCCAGACTTTCCTGAAGTCGATCCTTTCGGCCTAAAGGCGCGCTACGGTCGCGCTTGAAACCCCGGTGTTGGTATGACTCTCGATCTCGATTTTGTTCGCAAGCAGTTTCCCGCGCTCGCCGACGGCTTCGTCTATTTCGACAACGCCGGAGGTTCGCTTGTCCTGAAGTCTGTCGCGGAACGGGTTTACGACTACCTGACCACGACCAGCGTGCAGACAGGCGCCAGCTACGTCCATTCGCAGCGCGCGAGCCAAAGGCTGGCGCAAGCGCGGGCTCGGTTCGCTTTGATGGTCGGGGCCAGCCGTCCCGAGGAGATCGTCATCGGACCCTCGACCACGGTGCTTTGCCAGAACCTCGCGCGCGCCATGCGAGGACGCCTGAAGCCGGGGGACGAGATCGTCGTCACGGCGTTCGACCATGAATCCAACATCGGACCCTGGCGCTGGCTTGAGGCGTTTGGGATCGTCATAAAAGTGTGGGGCATAGATCGCGAGAGCTGCGAAATCGATCTCGACGCGTTGGAGGCGCTGATGACGCCGCGCACCCGACTGGTCGCCGTCACACACACCTCCAATATTTTGGGTACGATAAACCCCATCGCCGAAATCGCTCGGCGCGTTCACGCCCGCGGCGCGGAGATCGCGGTCGACGCCGTCGCCTATGCGCCACACCGCGCCATCGACGTGGTGGCGCTCGACGTCGATTTCTACATCTTCAGCTTTTATAAGACCTACGGGCCGCATCTCGCCATGATGTACGGCAAGTATGACAAGCTGCTGGAGCTGGATTGGCTCTATCATTATTTCTACGGCAAGGAAGCGGTCCCGCAAAAGCTGGAGCCGGGAAATCCCAACTACGAACTCGCCTGGGGCGCATCGGGGATCGTCGATTATCTCGACGCGCTTGGTGGAGCCACGGGCGACCGCGCGGCGATCACGCGCGCCTTCGACGATATCGCCGTCCACGAAGCAGCGCTCGGCGAACGTCTCCTCTCATACCTTCGCGCCCGAAACGATGTGCGCATATTCGGACTACGCCATAGCGACGGCGCCTCGCGCGTACCGACCATTTCTTTCAAGGTCGAGGGGCGAGACTCCGCGGACATCGTGCGCGCGGTAGACGAGGCGGGGATCGGCATGCGTCACGGGGATTTCCATTCCAGGGGCTTGGTCGAAACCCTGGGCGCCTCGGCTCAATCGGGCGTGTTGCGCGTGTCGATGGTCCACTACAACACGCTGGACGAGGTTGATCGACTGCTGACCAGGCTCGACCAGGTGCTTTGACCGCAAGGGCTGATGCAAAGACGTTCCTGGCTAGTCGCTCCCGTTTTAAAGGCAGAACGATCATAGTGCCTATGCTCGAACGAAGGAGCAGTTTGAGGCCATTCAAGACAAAGGAGTGAACCGCCCCGGGTTTGCCGGAGGCCGTTTCGTTTGAGTTACGCGGCGATTTGCGCGTCGTTCATTATGGCGTAATAGCGAAGTTCCGCCTCGGCTGGCGGGATGTTGCCGATAGGCTCCAACAGCCGGCGATTGTTGAACCAGTCCACCCATTCCAGCGTCGCGAACT
>JAYVYJ010000333.1:0-26590 GCA_043784465.1 Hyphomicrobiales bacterium | reverse complement strand
GCTGCCGTAGCCCTAGGAAACCCTACCCCGTGAAACGAACTACTTTTATCTGGATTACCCTTTTTCAAGCGTTGGGCGTTTGCCTATTTCACTATTTTTTCCACGAGCCCTGGCGGGATGAGGTTCAGCCCTGGCTCATCGCCCGGGACACCGTGGGATTTGCCAATCTGTTGCAGGTATTGCGCAACGAGGGTCATCCGTTTCTCCTCTACGCGTTGATGAAGGGCTTCTCGTTTTTCCTTTCGGGCAAAGCCACCCTCGCGGTAGTGGCGGGACTGGGATACGCCGCCCTGAGTGCGGGTATTTATGTTTCCGGACCTCCTTATATGCTTGTTTTTCTCATAATATTGACCGTTGCAAATTCTGAGTGCAGAGCGAAGTAGGTTTAAAGATACGTCTTCTTTAAATAAATCGCGCATTTCATTGACAGAAAGATTAGTCTCTTCGTCGGATAAAATGTGTTTTTCGTACAGTTTATACAAAAGAATATCCGAAAGCAAATCTATTCTATGCATTTTTTGACTTGCTCCTCCTATTTGCCTGGCCTGCAAAAGCTGACGTAGTAGGACAATATTTTATCGGCGTGCCGATATCAACGCTGCAATATCGGCACTTCGCACGGACATTTTCAACGGGTGTGGCGGGGAAAGCGCAACATTCGCTGACGCCCGCGCGCACCCTGGACCATGAGCTGCTACGTCAGCGCTGTAATCTGACGAGCGCCTATGGTGCGGACGGCGGGGCTCGAACCCGCACAGCCATGGGCCGAGAGATTTTAAGTCTCTTGCGTCTACCGGTTTCGCCACGTCCGCACGCTTGCACGTCTTGCCACAGCCGCGTGGGCTTGAAAATCCCGTCTTAGCCCGTCGCGTCCGTGGCGATCGGCGGCTGGAAGCTCAGGCCCATGTCCCATGGGAAATAAATCCATGTGTCCTGCGAAACTTCGGTGATGAACGTGTCCACAAGTGGCCGCCCGGCGGGCTTGGCGTAGACGGTGGCGAAATGCGCGCGGGGCAGCATCTCGCGCACCTCCCGCGCCGTCTTGCCGGTGTCCACGAGATCGTCGATCACCAGCAATCCGGCGCCGTCGCCCGCAAGGTCGGAGGAGATCGGCTTGATGATGTTGAGCCCGGCCTGCTTCTTGTGGTCGTCGTAGGACGAAATGCAGATCGTCTCGATAAGCCGCAGGTCGAGTTCGCGCGCGATGATGGCGGCGGGCACCAGACCGCCGCGCGTGATCGCCACGAGCCCCTTAAACGGCCCCGAACCCGCCAGCCGCCAGGCGAGCGCACGCGCGTCGCGGTGAAACTGCTCCCAGGAAACGGGAAAGGCCTTGTTGCTGGTCATCGCGCCCCTCGTGCGTTGAACGTCACGCCCCTGTAGCAATTCAGCGCCCCCGCTCCTAGAGCGGACGGCCGTCGCCCCGCATGTCGCCCACCATCGCCTCCACGGCGGCGCGGGCCTCCCCCAGCGCCGCCTCGTCCTTCGAGCGTACGACGATTTGGTTGCGGAACTGGCCGTCCCGGAACGAGGGGTACGAGCCGATGGCGACCAGCGGACGCGCCGCCGCAAGCGCTCCCAGCGCGTCGCCATAGAGGCCCTCGGGGAGGGCCCCCGCCTCGACCGTCACGCTCAGCATCGGCGTCCCCGTGCGCACGCCACGAATCGCGTCGTCCAGCATCGACTGCATGACGCTCGGCACGCCCGCCATCACGATGACGTTGCCGATCCGAAAGCCCGGCGCCTTCGACACGGGATTGTCGATCAGCGACGCGCCGTGCGGGATGCGCGCCATGCGGCGACGCGCGGGGGTGAACTCGTCGGGCTTGTAGCGCTCGCCCATGATCGCGAGCGCCCGAGGGTCTTCGCCGATCTCGACGCCGAACGCTTCTGCCACGCAATCGGCGGTGATGTCGTCATGCGTCGGCCCGATGCCCCCGGTCGTGAATACGTAATCGTAGCGCGCCCTCAACGCATTGAGAGCGGACACGATCTCCTCTTCCACGTCGGGCACGATGCGCGCCTCGCGCAGGTCCACCCCGGCGCGAAAAAGATATTCGGCGATATAGCCGACGTTGCGATCCTTGGTCCGACCGGAGAGAATTTCGTCGCCTATCACCAGCACGGCGGCGGTCACGCTGTCGGACATGAGCTTTCCCGTTCTATGAAATCGCCTCGCGCCTTATCATCTATTGGCGCTGCGGCGAAGGACAGCCATTGAATGCAGGGCCCATGCCGAATAATTGTGTACGATGACTTACGTCGAATCCTCCGCCCATCAGGGCCGTCGCAATGGACACATCAAGCTGCACGGCCAGGAATCCTTCGCGGGCATGCGCAAGGCGGGCCAGCTTACCGCCCGGGCGCTCGACGCGCTCGTGCCGCTCGTCAAGCCCGGCGTCACCACCAACGAACTCGACAAGGTAATTTTCGATTTCGCCAAAAGTCATGGCGCCTACCCGGCGACGCTCCTCTATCGCGGCTACCGAAAATCGAGCTGCATATCGATCAATCACGTCGTGTGCCATGGCATTCCCGACGACAAGCCGCTGCGCGACGGCGACATTCTTAACATCGACGTGACGCTGCTGGTCGAGGGCTGGCACGGCGACGCCAGCCGTATGTACGTGGCGGGCAACCCCGCGCGGCGCGCGCAACGGCTGATCGAAGTCACCTACGAGTGCCTGCTGCGGGGCGTCGCCGCCGTCAAGCCGGGCGGCCATGTCGGCGACATCGGCCACGCGATCCAGACTTACGCGGAAAGCGAGCGCTGCTCGGTGGTGCGCGATTTTTGCGGCCACGGGCTCGGGCGGCTGTTCCACGACGAGCCCAACATCTTGCACGCCGGCAAGCGGGGGGAGGGCGCGCCGCTGAAAGCCGGTATGTTCTTCACCATCGAGCCGATGATAAATCTCGGCGGTCCCTCGGTAAAGGTGCTGTCGGACGGCTGGACGGCGGTGACGCGCGACCGCTCGCTCTCCGCCCAATTCGAGCACACGGTGGCGGTGACGGAAACCGGCGTCGAGATTTTCACCCTGTCGCCCGCAGGGCTGGACCGCCCGCCACTCACCTCATGAACGACGAGGCCGCGCATTACCACGGCCACCGCGAGCGCCTGCGCAAGCGTTTCCTGGAAGCGGGCGACGAGGCGCTCGCCGATTACGAATTGATCGAACTGATTCTCTTTCGCGCGATTCCCCGGCGCGACGTGAAGCCGCTGGCCAAAATCCTGCTGGCGAAATTCGGCTCCTTCGCCGAGGTCGTGGCCGCGCCGCTTGCCCGCCTCAAGGAGGTTGACGGGATCAGCGACAGCGTCGCCGCAGAGTTCAAGGTGATCGAAGCCTCCGTGCGCCGGTTCACGCGCGGCCTTGTGAAAAAGCGGCTGTCGCTGGGCTCATGGAGCGAGGTGATCGACTATTGCCGCACGGCGATGGCTTTCGAGGATCACGAGGTGTTCCGCGTGCTGTTCCTGGACAAGAAGAACGGCCTGATCTCGGACGAAGCGCAAGGGATCGGCACCGTCGATCACACGCCGGTCTATCCCCGCGAAGTTGTCAAGCGCGCATTGGAACTGGCGGCCTCGGCGGTGATTCTCGTCCACAACCACCCCTCGGGCGACCCGACCCCGTCCAAGCAAGACATCAAGATGACGCTCGACATCATCGCCGTCGCCGCCCCGCTCGGCGTGACGGTGCATGACCACATCATCGTAGGCCGGCAGGGCCATGTCTCGTTGCGCGGGCAGCGGCTGATATGAAGTTTCTCCCCGCTCTGCGTTTTTATCGGGCCTGCGCGATTTTTGCCGGTATGATTCCCAAAATTGGAGATTCGCTTGGCCGCCGGTACTGACGACTTCGCCTTCATGCGCCGCTGCTTCGACCTTGCGCGCGAGGCGGCGGCGCGGAAGGAGCTGGCGTTCGGCTCGGTCATCGTGCGCGACGGCGCGGCGATTGCGGCGGAAGGCAACGGCGTGCGCGCGGCGGGCGACATCACCCGCCACGCGGAGGTCTGCGCCATCGTCGCCGCCCAGAAGAAGCTGGGCCGCGCCAGTCTCGACGGTTGCACCCTCTACACCAACGTCGAGCCTTGCGCGTTCTGCTCCTACGCGATTCGCGAGACCCGCATCGCGCGCGTGGTGTTTGCGCTCGGGTCGCCCGTCATGGGCGGCGCGTCGCGCTGGGACGTGCTGCACGACACGGGGCTTGGCGACACGATGCCGGAAGTGTTCGGCCCGCCGCCCGAGATCGTCGGCGGCGTACTTGCCGACGAGGCGGAGGATTTGTTGAAACAAGCCGCGCCGATGACCTGGGCCGCCACCAAAGCGCGCGGCTTGTTCACCGTCGAGGACGCGCACGGCCTCAGCCGGGCCGCCCCCCGTCCCGAAGGTGTCGTCGCCCATTTCAAGGCGCTCGCGATGGAGCGGCTGCGCCGCAGTCTGTTCGACCGCTTCAGCCGCGGCGCGGTCTAAAGCAATTCCACCGCAATCGCGGTCGCCTCGCCGCCGCCGATGCACAGCGACGCGACCCCACGCTTCAGCCCCCGCGCGCGCAACGCCGCCAGCAGCGTCACCAGAATACGCGCGCCCGAGGCGCCGATGGGATGGCCCAAAGCGCAGGCGCCGCCGTTGACGTTGACCTTGTCGTGCGGCAGCCCGAGATCGCGCATTGCGGCCATCGCCACCACCGCGAAGGCTTCGTTGATCTCGAAAAGATCGACGTCGCCCGCTCGCCATCCCGTTTTCTCGAATAGCTTTGTCAGCGCGCCGACGGGGGCGGTCGGGAATTTGGCGGGAGCGTCGGCATAGCTTGTGTGCGCGACGATCCGAGCGAGGGGCTTGAGCCCGCGTTTTTCGGCGACGCTGGCGCGCGTCAACACGAGGGCCGCCGCGCCGTCGGAGATCGACGAGGAATTGGCCGCCGTCACAGTGCCGCCCTCCCGAAAGGCGGGCTTCAGGCCGGGGATTTTTTCGGGCCGCGCCTTGGGCGGCTGCTCGTCGGTCGCGACCACGGTCTCCGCCTTGCCCGCCCGCACGTTCATAGGTGCGATTTCGCTTGCGAAAGCGCCCTCGCGTATCGCGCGATTGGCGCGTTCCAGCGAGGCCAGCGCAAAGGCGTCCTGAGCTTGCCGAGTGAACTGATAGGTTTGCGCGCAATCTTCGGCGAACGTACCCATCAGCCGCCCCTTGTCGTAGGCGTCCTCCAGCCCGTCGAAAAACATCGAGTCGACGACCCTGCCGTGACCCATGCGATAGCCCGACCGCGCCCGCTCCAGCAGATAGGGCGCATTGCTCATGCTCTCCATGCCGCCCGCAACGAGGACCTCAGCGCCGCCCGCCGCGATCAAATCGTGGGCGAACATCGCGGCCTTCATGCCGGAGCCGCACATCTTGTTGATCGTCGTCGCGCCGACGCTGTTGGGGACGCCCGCCTTTAAGCTCGCCTGCCGCGCGGGCGCCTGCCCCTGACCGGCAGGCAGAACGCAGCCCATGATGACCTCTTCCGGGATAGCAGGGTCCAGGCCCGCTCGATCTAGCGCAGCGCGAATCGCGCAGGCGCCGAGGTCAGCGGCGGGAATATCTTTGAAGTCGCCGAGAAAACCGCCCATGGGCGTGCGCGCCGCGCCGACGATCACAACTGGGTCCATGTTTGTTTCCTCCCGTCCACAGTCTAGGACGCGGACGCGCAAACACAAAAGGCGCGCGGCCAGGCCGCGCGCCTTTTGGAAAAACTCTACGAGACCTTATGCCGCCTGAGCGACGGTCTCGGCCTGCTTCTTGGCGATATCGGATTTAATGCGCAGCGCGCCGCCCGAAAGCTCCTCGTCGTGCGCCTTTACGAGAAACGCGTCGAGGCCACCGCGATGCTCGACCGAGCGCAGCGCCGCCGCCGTCACGCGCAGCTTGAAGCCCTTACCGAGCGCGTCGGAAATCAGCGTCACGTTGACGAGGTTGGGCAGGAAGCGCGTGCGCGTCTTGCGGTTGGAATGGCTGACCTTGTTGCCGGACTGTACGGCTTTGCCGGTCAACTCGCAGCGGCGCGACATTGTGACTTCCTCAAATTCCAGGTTCAAGCCGGGGAAGGGCGCAGGGTTAACACGATACCGCTAGCCGTTTCCCCTGGCGTCTAGGATGGCGGGTCTATAGGGGAGGCCGCGCGGAGCGTCAAGCGGAGTTGGGTCATGGAAATCGCCGGAGACACGGCCCTCGCGAGGCTTCAAGCCTTCCGCGAGGCGCTCGCCCGCCGCGCCGGCGATTGCGGGCGCAACCCGCAGGACATCACGCTCGTCGCCGTATCCAAAACTCATTCCGCCGACGAGGTGTGGCCGACCATCCTCGAAGGCGGGCAAAGCGTGTTCGGCGAGAATCGCGTGCAGGAGGCGATGTCGAAATTCGCCGATTTGCGCGCCCGCGCCGCTACGATGGGTCGCGCCCTCGAGCTTCACCTCATCGGCCCCCTGCAAAGCAACAAGGCGCGCGAGGCGGTCGAGACTTTCGACGTGATCGAGACTGTAGACCGCGAGAAGATCGCCGCCGCGCTCGCCGAAGCGATGGCGAAGACGGGACGCTCCCCCCGACTGTTCGTCGAGATCAATACCGGCGCCGAACCGCAGAAGGCGGGCGTCCTGCCGCAGGACGCCGACGCTTTCCTGACGCGGGCGCTTAACGCTTACGGCCTCAGTATCGAGGGCCTCATGTGCATCCCGCCCGCCGGGGACCTCGCCTCGCCGCATTTTGCGCTACTGGGCGAGATTGCGCGGCGACACGGCCTGAAAGCGCTGTCGATGGGCATGAGCGCGGACTGGCCGCTGGCCGTGCCGCTGGGCGCCACCCACGTCCGGGTCGGTTCGGCGATTTTTGGCGCCCGTCCGCGCGCGGCTTGATCGCAGGCATGGACGTGAGGAATGCGTGAGATTTACGTCACGCGCTGGGGAACATGATTTTGCCGACCGCGTTCCCTTTTCCGAAGACCGAGAGTTCTCTCGGTTCAACAACGGAGGGTGCCATGAGCTATCAGGAACAGCAGGACGCCATCAGGAGCAAGGTCACGGGTGTCGTCAACGACATTTCCGACCGCGCTGCCGACGTCGCCGACCGCGCCGGCAAGCAGGCCGAGGGCGCCCGCAAAGATCTGTCGCGCGCCGCTTCCGACGTCGCCAGCCGCGCCAAGGGCGCGCTTGAGGACGCGGGCGTCGACACCGATTCGATCAGCAAGGCGCTGAGTTCCAGCTTCGACGCCATCGCCAAGAGCGTGCGCAGCAACGTCCGCGAGCGTCCGCTCGGCGCGCTGGCGGTTACGGCCGCCATCGGCCTGCTTCTCGGCGCGATGTCGAGCCGGTAAGCCGCCATGCTCGGGGGGCTCGTCACTGTTCTCGCAGGCCGGTTTATCGAGACGGCCAAACTGCGCGCTCTCGCTTTCGCGCTTTATGCGGGGGCGGGGGCGAGCCTCCTCTTCGCGCTGGTGTTTGCGCTGGTGGCCTTGCGCCACTGGATCGCGATCACTTACGGTTCGGAATATCCCGATCTGTGGATCGCGTTGTTGTTTCTTGTTTTCGTCGCGATATTGGGGGGCGTCGGCGCCATGTTTCAATACCGCAAGCCCAAGACGAACGCCGTCGCCGACGTCGCGCTCATCGCCGGCCCCACGCTGCTGGGCGCCGCCGCCCGAAGCGCCCGCAGGGTAAGCCCTCGTACGATGGGCGTTGGGGTGGTGCTGCTGGGGGGGTTGCTGCTCGGCCGCAGCTTGATGAAGGGGTTCAGCGCTCCCGCTGGCGACGCTTAGCCAGCGTCCTCAACCGCAGAGCGTTGAGCTTGATGAAACCGCCGGCGTCGTTGTGGTCATAAGCAACGGCGCCTTCCTCGAAGGTCACGAGATCCTGATCATAGAGCGAATAGGGGCTTTCGCGTCCGATGGTCCACGCGGAACCCTTATAGACCTTGAGCCTGACCTTTCCTGCGACAAGTTCCTGGCTCTTGTCGATCAGGCCTTGCAACAATTCGCGCTCGGGCGCGAACCAGAAGCCGTTATAGATCATCTCGGCGTATCTGGGCATCAGATCGTCCTTGAGGTGGGCGGCGCCACGGTCGAGCGTAATCGACTCGATGGCGCGATGGGCGACGAGCAGGATCGCGCCGCCTGGCGTCTCGTACATCCCGCGCGATTTCATGCCGACAAATCTGTTCTCGACCAAATCGAGCCGGCCGACGCCATTGTCATGGCCGATCTTGTTGAGCGCCGTAAGCATGGCGGCGGGAGACAGCGTCTCGCCATTGAGGGAAACGGGGTCGCCCTTTTCGAAGCCTATCTCAAGGATGGTCGCGTGATCGGGCGCCGATTCGGGATCGACGGTGCGGGAATAGACGTACCGCGGCGTTTCCTGCGCCGGGTCCTCCAGAACTTTGCCCTCCGACGACACGTGCAGCAGGTTCGCGTCGGTCGAAAACGGTGCGTCGCCTCGCTTATCCCGGGCGATAGGGATCTGGTGCTGCTCGGCGAAGGCGATCAACGCGTTGCGCGAGGCGAACTCCCATTCGCGCCACGGCGCGATGATCTTGATGTCCGGGTTGAGCGCATAAGCGGAAAGCTCGAAGCGCACCTGGTCGGTGCCCTTGCCTGTGGCGCCATGCGCGACCGCATCGGCCCCCGTCTCCCGCGCGATATCGACCAAGCGCTTGGCGATCAGGGGGCGAGCGATGGAAGTTCCTAGCAGATATTGTCCCTCATAGACCGCATTGGCGCGAAACATGGGAAACACGAAGTCGCGCACAAATTCTTCGCGCATGTCTTCGATGAAAATGTTTTCGGGCTTCACGCCCAGCAGCAGCGCCTTCTGGCGCGCGGGCTCAAGTTCCTCCCCCTGGCCGAGATCGGCGGTGAAGGTGACGACCTCGCACTGATAAGTCGTTTGCAGCCATTTGAGAATGATGGAGGTGTCAAGCCCGCCGGAATAGGCGAGGACGACTTTTTTCACGTTCTGCTTGGCCATTTCGCGCTCAGTTTTCCTGCTAAGCTTTCCCTAAGGCGGAGGGTGAGAGCGCGCAAGAGTGGGCACGAATTAGGGGTATAGGAACCTTGACCACGTCCAGCGCCGAGGGGGGCTGAACCAACGCGCCGAATTTCAGGCCGTTTTGAGCGTTTGCCTTGCAGGATTAACGCCACCGAGACTGTTCATTCAACTTGGGGGTGGGTTGCCGCCCCGAAGCATATGTCCATCAGTTTGCAAATCACGTACCTCGTCTTGGCAGCATTGAATAATGCGTTAATTGATTTCCTCGCCTTTCCGTCCAGCTTCGTCAAATCTCCGACCTCATATTGAATTTAAGTGCCTTTCGGATCGAATTTATATTTCTATTCCCAATTATTATTAAATTTAATTTAGGTAAAAAAATCCCACAATGGCGCGGTAGATTGCATCGGTGATGTCGTCTATTGGTTATAATATCGCGGTGCGATGTTAGTTAGTGCGATTGAGATGAGTTAATATGTTTATTTTCATTTTCTAAATAAAAATAACGACAATATTGTTGAAATCCGCCTAAGTATAAATGTAGTTTGTTTTGTGTGATAATTATATAAACGGTATTTGTCGGCGGGCGGATTTCGAATATCAAAAGAATTTCAGGAGTATAGTTTTGAATTTCAGTCTAAAACGTTCCAAGACAAAAATGTGCAATCTTGATCGCCGCGAGCCAGGAGCCGGCAATCCCTTCGAACGGATTACTGACCCGAGTTATCCCGCTGCGCCGCCGTCATTGACGTGCATATTCTCGTCTATCGGAGGCGTTCCCCTATGAATTTCAGGGCCATAATCCACAAGGACGAGACGAGCGGCTAGGGGGCCGAGGTTCCAGCGTTGCCTGGATGTGCGACGCAGGGCGAAACGATGGACGAACTGCTTTTCGGTCAGCCCGAGTCGATGGAGGGTTGGCTGGCCGCTGCGCCTTGATGCGAGAGGGAGAGGCTCGTACGGCGGTTGCCGTCATGGCCGTCTTTGTCACGGCCATCCACGCGGTCGGTCCAGCAGTTCACGCGAATGAAGAAACGCCAAAAATCGTGCACGGCTTCAGGCTGAGTCTGCAACGGCGCGGCGTAGATGCCCGTGACAAAGACGGCCATGACGGAGAGGGCGTTTTGCGGAGGCAAAAAAAGCCGTCCTCAACCCCCCCGCAACGTCTTCGCCACCACAATCGCCTGCGCCGACCCCCAGTTCGCCGGCCCTGCGACCACCCCGATCTCGCAGCCGTCCTTGTCGATCAGCAGCGAAGTCGGCAAGCCCAGCGCCTTGCCAGCCAGTCGCAGCGTCTCGAACGCGTCGCCCGTGTGGTCGGCGTAGCGGGCGAGATGCGTGACGCCGATCTCGTCCAGAAACTTCGACGCCCGCTCGACCCGCGCCGTGTCGACGTTCACCGCCACCACTTCGAAGCCGGGACCCCCGGCCTGAGCCTGCAAGGCGTCGAGCGCCGGCATCTCCGCCCGGCAGGGTACGCACCATGTCGCCCACAGGTTCAGCAGCACCGCGCGGCCCCTGAAATCGGCCAACGTCAGCTTGGCGCCGTTCGCATCGCTGAAGGCTAGCAAAGGCGCGATCGCCGGATTGATCGCCAGCGCCGCCAGTTCCCCCCCGGCCAGCGGGCGCAGCTTCTGCGCCAAAGCCAGCGAGGCGGCGGAGCAGGCGGTCTTGCCGGGGGCGTGGCGCCCACTTATGACCACCGCCGCCGCTACGGCGGCGAGCGCGGCGCCAAGGGCGGCGAGCGTGCGTCTGGGAATCATGAGGCGTCTTCCATGAGCAACAAGATGTGGGGCGGCCTTTTCGAGAGCGGTCCCGCCGAAATCATGGAGGAGATCAACGCTTCCATAGACTTCGACAAGGCCCTCGCCCCCCAGGACGTCGCCGGTTCGCTCGCCCATGTCGCCATGCTGGCTGACGCAGGGATTGTCGAACGCGCCGACGCCGACGCCATTGCGCGCGGTCTCACCCAGATCAAGGGCGAAATCGAGGCGGGAACCTTTGCCGTTAGCCGCACCCTCGAAGACATCCATATGAACGTCGAGAGCCGTCTCGCCGACCTCATCGGCGCCGCCGCAGGGCGGTTGCACACTGCTCGTTCGCGCAACGATCAGGTCGCCACCGACTTCAAGTTGTGGGTGCGTGATACGCTCGACGCGCTCGACGGCCAGATCGCGGGCCTCCAGAAGGCGCTCGTCGAACGTGCGCTGGCGTGCGCCGACATGGTGATGCCCGGCTTCACGCACCTGCAATCCGCGCAGCCGGTGACTTTTGGACACCATCTGATGGCCTATGTCGAAATGCTCGGGCGCGACCGCTCGCGGTTCCATGACGCCCGCGTCCGGCTCAACGAATGTCCGCTGGGCGCGGCGGCGTTGGCGGGGACGTCGTTTCCCATCGACCGGGCGGCCACGGCGAAGGCGCTGGCCTTCGACCGGCCCACGGCGAATTCGCTCGACAGCGTCGCCGACCGTGATTTCGTGCTGGAGGCCCTCTCGGGCGCGAGCATCTGCGCTGTGCACCTGTCGCGCTTCGCCGAAGAGATCGTGTTGTGGACGACGCCGCAATTCGGCTTCGTTCGGCTGTCGGACGCGTTCTCGACCGGTTCCTCGATCATGCCGCAAAAGCGCAACCCCGACGCCGCCGAACTCGTGCGCGGCAAAACGGGCCGGGTCGTGGGTTCGCTAATCGGCCTGCTGACGGTGATGAAGGGCCTGCCGCTCGCCTATTCCAAAGACATGCAGGAGGACAAGGAAGGCGCGATGGACGGTCTGCGCACCTTGTCTCTCTGTCTGGCGGCGATGACGGGAATGGTGCGCGATTTGACGCCCCAGCCGGAGCGCATGAAGGCGGCGGCCGGCTCGGGCTACGCGACCGCCACCGACCTCGCCGACTGGCTGGTGAGGGCGCTTAAAATGCCGTTTCGCGAGGCGCACCACGTGACGGGGCGCATCGTCGGACTCGCGACCGCGCGCGGCGTCGCCCTGGAGGCGTTGTCTCTCGCGGAGTTGCAGGGGGTGGAGCCGCTCATCACGCGGGAGGCCCTCGCGGTGATGAGCGTGGAAAATTCGGTCAGGAGCCGGACGTCGTACGGCGGGACGGCGCCGGAGAATGTGCGCAGCCAAGCGCAGTCGTGGCGGGGACGGCTTGGCTGACGCCGGGCGCCGACCCCTCCGGCGCCTCCCCGCTTAGACCGGCTCCAGCGTATAAAGCCCGACATTGATCGTGCGTTCCCGAAAGCCCGCCTCACAATAACACAGATAATAGTCCCACAGCCGCCGAAACCGGGCGTCAAAACCCAGCGCCGCGATGCGTCCCCAATTGGCGTGGAAGCGGCGGCGCCATTCGGCCAGCGTCAGGGCGTAGGAATGACCGAAGGTTTCGGCCCCGGTCACCCTGAGCCCGGCGCGCTCTGCGCATTCGCGCAGCAGCGAGTCGCTGGGCAGGAACCCGCCGGGGAACACGTACCGCTGGATGAAGTCGGCGGTGTCGCGATAAGCGGGAAAGCGTGCGTCCGAGATCGTGATCGCCTGAATCACCGCCCGTCCGCCCGCCCGAAGGGAGCGCGCCAGCGTCTCGAAATACAGCGGCAAGAACGCTTCCCCCACCGCCTCGCACATTTCGATGGAGACCACGCGGTCGTAGACGCCGCTCAGGTCGCGATAGTCCTGAATATGCACCTCGGCGTCGAAGCCGGTAAGAACCTCTCGCGCGTGCGCCGCCTGCGAGGGCGACAGCGTGATCGCGTCGAAAGCGCCGGCGCCGGCCTCCATCAGCCGACGCGCCATCGAGCCCCAGCCGCAGCCGATCTCCAGCACCCGTTCGCCGTCGCTCAGGCGCAGCAGTTCCGCCACTCTGTCCATCTTGCGCGCCTGCGCGGTCTCCAGCGTTTCGTCGTCGCTCGCATAGACCCCTGAAGAATAGTTCATCGAAGGGTCGAGCCAGCAGGCGAAGAATGCGTTGCCGAGGTCGTAATGGTCGAGAATGTTGCGGGAGGATCCGGTGCGCGTGTTGGCGCGCCGCGAATGGGCGAGCTTCTGCCACCAGCGCGCCGGGCCGTAATTGGTGGCCGCGCTTCCCAACGCCGCCACATTGCGGTCCAACAACCGCAGCAGAGCAACAGCATCGGGCGACGAGCAGTCGCCGTCAATGACCGCCCGCGCAAAGCCGATGTCGCTGCCAGTGAGCACACGGGACATCGCGCGCCACTTGTGGAGATGGAGGGTCGCCTCTTCGCCCGGAGCGCCTTCCGCGACGATGCGCTCGCCCCCCGGCGTCGTCAGCGTAAGCCTGCCGACGGCTATCCGGCTGACGAGCCGCCGCGCCAAGGCGAGACGCGGGTCTAAAAACCAATCGCGCCGCGCCGACTGGCGCGGCGTCAGCATCGACGCTTGCGGCTCCAACCCCCACCTCCTCAACACAGCCTCGTCCCTAGTACGACGCAGGACCGGCCCCGGTTTCGGTCCCTTTCCGATCCAAGCCCTAGCGCATAACGTAAGCAACGAGCAAAGGTGTTGTGGATGAAGTTGGCGGCGCGCGCGATACGTCTGGCAGAAGCGACCCCGCTGCCCGATCCGGCGATCGCCGCCGGCGTGGCCTGGCTCGTCGCCCGCCAGTCCCGCAAACTCGACGCCGCCCATCCGCGCGCCGAAGTCGCCTTCCTCGCGGACATGTCGCGACGCCCCATCGCGGTTTCCCCGGACGCCGCCAATTCCCAGCATTACGAGCTGCCGCCCGAACTTTTCGTCAACATGTTGGGGCCGCGCCTGAAATATTCCTGCGGCCTGTTCGCGACTCCGCAAACGACGCTGGCGGAGGCTGAGGTCGCCGCGCTCGCCGAGACCGTCGCCCATGCCGACATCGCCGACGGGCAGGACATTCTGGAATGGGGCTGCGGGTGGGGCTCGATGACGCTTTACCTGGCCGAGCGTTTCCCCGCCTCGCGCATCGTCGCCGTTTCCAACTCCGCGCCGCAGCGTGCGTTTATCCTGGGACGCGCCGCCGAGCGGGGCCTGCGCAATATCGAAGTTGTCACGGCCGACATGAACGCGTTTGAACCATCCCGAAAATTCGACCGGCTCGTATCGGTCGAGATGTTTGAGCACATGTCGAACTGGCGCGTCTTGCTGACGCGCGCTCGGGCGGCGCTGAAGCCCGACGGCAGTCTGTTCCTGCACGTGTTCGCGCACAAGGCGCGTTCCTACCGCTTCGACCCCGCCGATCCCTCCGACTGGATCGCGCAGCATTTCTTCACCGGCGGGATCATGCCCGCCTTCGATCTTCCGGGCCGTTTTCCCGACCTTTTCGCGCTTGAAACGTCGTGGCGCTGGAGCGGGACGCATTACGAGCGCACTGCGCAAAGCTGGCTCGACAATTTCGACGCGCGGCGCGAGGAGATCGACGTCGTGCTGAGCCGCACCTACGGGACCGACGCGCTGCTGTGGGCGCGACGCTGGCGCTGGTTCCTGCTGGCGACGCGGGGACTGTTCGGCCATGCGGGCGGGGAAGTCTGGGGCGTCGGTCATTATCGCCTGAAGCCCGCGCGATGAAACCGCTGGCGAGCGCCAGTGCGACGACGGCCTGGGTCATCGTCGCCAACAAGCCGCTTTATCCGCTCTACGTCTGGTGGCTGGTCGGCGAGCATGTGCCGACGTCGCTGTGGACGCTCGCCGCGTGGCCCTTGTTCCTCGGCGTGGCGCTTAGTGCATCGTCCTGGCCGCTGGCGGCCCGCATCGCACTGCCGCTTGCGGGGATTGCCGACACCGGCTTTTCGGATTTCATGTTCGGCGCAGGGTCGGGGGTAGAAGCGTTCTTCGTGCCCTGTGCGGCGTTGGCGGCGTTGAGTTTTCAAAGCCACGAGGTTTGGGTCTCGCGGGCGTTGACCGCGACCGTTTTCGTCGCGTTTGCGGGAGCGCGCTATCTGAGCGTTCCCGGCCTTCAGCCGTGGCCTGACGCAGAGGCGAGCACGCTGCTCAACCTCAACCTTTATTCTGCCGCTTCGCTCACCGCCTTCGTCGGGCTGAGATTCGCCGCCGCGAGGGGGTGAACGCTGGAGGCATCGTCGGCGATGGCCGGTCCCGCGCCGGGCGGCGTCTTGTGAAACCTGGCCCCCTTAAATAACAACCGCACCGCCTCCCAATGGATCGCCGCGACGATCTTGAGCGTCGCGAAAGGCGCGCGCAGCGCCAGCGCGGCGAGCGCCGCGTCGGTCATCGAGCGGCGCGTCGCGGTCAAAGCCGCGGCGAGCACGGGGCCGTCTTTGGCCCGGTCGACGATACCGAGGCTCAGCCTGTCGCCGCGCGCTTCGACGCGGAACTGGTAGCGCATCCCCATTTCGAGGAACGGCGACACGTGCAGGCGCTTGTCGCAGGTCTGCCGCACGACTCCGTCTTGGGATAAGGCGGGGATGACGTAGGTGTGGCGTGCGCCGAATGTGTTGGAGACTTCCCACGCCAGCGCGCTTAACCTACCCGTCCCGTCGTGGCAGAAATAGACGCTGAGCGGGTTGAATACGAAGCCGAACAGGCGTGGCATGGTCAGCAGGATCATGCGCCCCGACACGTCGATCCCTTCCGCCTTCGCCGCGATCTTGGCGCGCAAGGGCCCGGGCGTCCCGTCGGCGTGGTCGCGCGCGTTCAGCGAAAACAGGTTACGGCGGTCGAGCGAAAACAGCCTGAGTTTTGGCGGCCGGTCCAGATCGACCGCGATCCAGAAACTGCTGTACGCGAAGCGATGCGGCGGCGCAGTCATCCGCCGGTGCATCACCTCGCCGGAATAGAGACCCGGCTCGATCATGCGGGGATCGCCAGCCGTCCGCTCTCGTTTGCGACCCGCCACGGGCGTCTGCCGCCCCCGATGGCCTCCGCCACCGCCAGCCCCGCCTGCAACCCGTCCTCGTGAAAGCCGAAGCCGAAATAAGCCCCGCAGAACCACACGCCGCCGACCCCCTGCAAGCCCCAAAGATCACGCTGCGCCGCGAAGGCCCCGGCGTCGAACAGCGGATGCCGGTAGCTCGTGCGGCGGAGCACCGCGCCCGGCGGCAGATCCCACGGCGGATTGAGCGTCAGGAACACGTCCGCTCGGCCGGGCAGGGGTTGCAGCTTGTTCATCCAGTAGGAGACGGTCAGTCGCCGGTCGGCGCCGCGTCCGCTCGCCAGATAGTTCCAGCTCGACCACGCCGCGCGGCGCTTGGGCATCAGTCTGACGTCGGTGTGCAGAACTGCGGAATTGTCGAGATAATGAAAGGCTCCGAGCGTGCGGCGCTCGGCGTCGGTCGGCGCCTCCAGCATCATGAGCGCGTCGTCGGCGTGGGCGGCGATCGCCGCGTCGTCGAAACGCCGGCTGGCGCCGTCTCGCTCCACGACCTCCACGCCGCCCTCGACCCGACGCACGCTTTGCACCGGCGCACTCGTACGCACTTCGGCCACCGCCTCCGCCAGACGGCGCACATAATGGCGGCTGCCGTCGGTCACGGTGCGCCAGACCGGCCGGTCGACAAGGTTGAGCAGCCCGTGATTGGCGTTGAAGCGGATGAAATTGGCGGCGGGAAACTCGCCCACCTGCATCGCCGGCGTCGACCACACCGCCGCCGCCATGGGGTAGAGATAATCGTTGCGGAACGCCTGCCCGTAGCGGTGCGCGTCGAGATACTCGGACAGCGTCCCCAATTCCCCCAACGCCAGATCGCGCGGCGCCTCGCGGAAGAAGCGCAGAATGTCCCGGATCATCGACCAATAGCGCGGCTTCAGCACATTGCCCGCCTGCGCGACGAGACCGCGCAGCGTGCCGCCCGAATATTCGAAATCGCCCTCGTCGACCGAAACTGCGAACGACATGTCGCTGGCGCTGGTCTCGACGCCCAGATGCGCCAGCATCGCGGTCAGGTTGGGATAGGTGCGCTCGTTATAGACGATGAAGCCGCAATCGACGCCTATTCCCTCCCAGTCGAAAGTGTCGGAATGGCCGCCGAGCCGCGCCTCGGCCTCGTAGAGCGTCACCTCGCAGGTTCGCGACAACGCCCACGCCGCCGAAAGTCCCGAGACGCCCGACCCTATGACTGCGACTCTTTTGCGCATGGCCCCTCCTCAACGTCACAGGTACGGACGAGAGCGGACCCCGGATTTGCCTGATCCGCGCGCGACGGAGCGCCGTATGACGATTGCGTTACCATGGAGGCGTCCCTATGCCCATCGCGCTTGTGCGGCGCGCGCCGAAAAGCGATAGCCTTCGGGCTGTCGGAAGGATGGGCGTGTCGTCGGACGATCTCAAACACTTGATGGCGCTCGTCGCGCATCAGCGAGACAAGGCGGCTTACGGTCGGCTGTTCCAATATTTCGCCCCCCGCATCATCGGATTTATGGAGCGCTCGGGCGTCGGCGCGGCGGACGCCGAGGAGATCGCGCAGGATTCGCTCGTCACCGTCTGGCGAAAGGCCGAGCTTTACGATCCCCGGCAAGCCGCCGTTTCGACATGGATTTTCACCATCGCGCGCAATCTGCGCGTGGACATGGCCCGGCGCGCCACCCGCCGCCGTAACGGCGCCGCCGCGATGGGCGCGCCGGAAATCGAGCTGGTCGACTCGGCCGAGACCGAGGCCATCGCGGGCGAGCGCGACGCTAAGGTGCGCGACGCCATGTCGAGGCTTTCGCGCGAGCAGGCGACGGTGTTGCGGCTGTCGTTTTTCTCGGAGAAGCCGCACGCGGAAATCGCTCGCGAATTGGGGATTCCGCTCGGCACCGTCAAATCCCGGGTGAGACTGGCGATGGCGAAGATCCGACCGTTTCTGGAGAGCGAGTTGTGACCTTGCATCATCCTTACGACGATTCGCTGGCTCGCTATGCGGCCGCCCGTTTGGGCGCCGGGCCCAGTCTTGTGGTGTCCGTACATCTGGCTGGATGCGCGGAATGCCGGGGGCGCGTCGGATTGTTCGAGGCGGCGGGCGGCGCGATGCTTGAGGACGCCCCGTTGGCCGCGCTTCGGCCGACTTTGTTCGCCGACGCGATGCGACGCATCGAAGGGCCGGAGGAGGTCTTGCTGCCACGCCGCCGGTCGTCCTCGCCGCTAGATGGCGTCGCCATGTCGCCGTGGCGGTCGGTGGGTGGCGGTTTCCAGTGGCGGCGGCTGACCTTGCCCCACGCGCCCGACGCCAACGTCATGATGCTGAAGGTGCAGCCCGGGCAGCGCATGCCGCATCACACCCATGTCGGCACGGAGTATACGCAAGTGATGCAGGGCGCTTTTCACGACGATTTCGGTCGCTACGTCTTAGGCGATTGCGTCGAGGCGGACGACGATATCGACCATCAGCCGATCGTCGATTCCGACGTGGAATGCATCTGTCTGGCGGCGGTCGACGGGCGGCTGCGGCTTCGCGGCTGGCTCGCGCGCATGGTTCAGCCCTTCATCGGGCTTTAGGGCCGTCGAGGGCTTCGACCTGCTTCCCTTCGGTGAAGGGAGCGTCAGATGAAGCGGCGCCCTCTCATGATCGTCTACTTTCCTCCGTGACCCTCGCCCGCAAAGGGGGAGGCAACATCCCTTGATGACGTCCAATCGTCGGGTGCTCCTATGTCTCTTCTCGCCATCGCCGTCTTTCTCTCGCTGGCGATGGCGGGCGCGTGGCGGCTCGCCACCGGCAGCGGCCTTTCCGGACGCGCTGACGCCGTCTGGACGTTTGCGACGGGTCTGGCGGGTCTGGCGGCGCTGGCCGCCGGCGCGGCTGAGCCCGCCCGCGCGCTGATTCCGGCGGTTTATTTGGCCATTTGGGCGGGCCGGCTCGGCTACTATCTGTGGCGCCGCTCCGCGCATGGCGACGACCCCCGCTACGCCGAGATGAAGCGGCAATGGGGCGACAAGGCTCCCGCTAGGCTGTTCTGGTTCCTGCAAGTGCAGGCCGTCGCCTCGTGGCCGTTGGTCCTCGCCGCCTATGTCGCCGCCGCCGCCCCGCGCGCCGCGCCTGATGCACGCGACGCATTGGCGGCGTTGGCGTTCCTCGTCGCGCTGGCGGGGGAGGGGATCGCCGACGCGCAGATGGCGGCGTTCAAGGCGGATCCCGCCAACAAGGGAGGCATTTGCGAGCGCGGTCTGTGGCGGTGGTCGCGCCATCCCAATTACTTCTTCGAATGGCTCGGCTGGCTGGGCTTCCCGCTTCTGGCGATCCAATCGAACTACGTGTGGGGCTACGCCGCGCTGCTGGCGCCCGCCTGGATGTATTATCTGTTGGTCTACGTCTCCGGCGTCCCGCTGCTGGAGAAGACCATGCGCGCATCGCGCGGCGCCGCCTGGGACGCTTATGCGAAACGCACCAGCGCGTTCTGGCCGCTGCCGCCCGACTAGGCTAATCTTTCGCGAACAAGAAAAGCGACGCCCGCCGCGAAGCCTGACAGCAGCGTGCCCCAGATCAGATCGGCGACCGTCAGATAGGCCGGCCAGTTCTTCAGCGTCGCGTTGTTGGTGAGGTCGTAGGTGCCGTAGGCGCACAGTCCGAAGAATGCGCCCTTGGCCGCCGAACTCGCGAGCGTGTCGCTGGCCGAAAAATACGTAAGGCCCGCGACATAGAGCAGATAGAACAGCACCGCCGGGATGGGCGAGAAATTCGCCGCCATCATGTCGCCCAGCGCGGGCCGGTAGAGGGCGGGTCCCATGATCGCGAGCCAGCCCGCGTCGGGAACAAGCATGGCCACCATCGCCGCGACATAGACCGCCAACATTTTTCCCATCCGCGCCTCCTCGATCCGGCGAAGGCGCCGGACAGATCGAATACGCTCATGGGTCGCATGAAGTTCACGGGGTTTTCAAATCCAGCCATCGGCGCCAAGGCAGGCTTGCGATCGCGCGCGCCGGGTCTATCCTGCGTGGCGGGGGAGGCGGCATGATCATCGACTGCCACGGCCATTACACAACCGCGCCCAAGGCGCTCGAAGACTGGCGCAACCGGCAGATCGCCGCGCTGGGCGACGCCGCGCGGCGTCCGAAAGTCTCCGACCTTTCGATCTCCGACGACGAACTGCGCGAGACCATCGAGGCCAACCAGCTTCGCCAGATGCGTGAGCGTGGCAGCGATCTGACGATTTTCAGTCCGCGCGCGAGTTTCATGGCGCATCACATCGGCGATTTCGAGGTGTCCTCAGCCTGGGCGGCGATCTGCAACGAATTGATCCACCGCGTCGTCGGCCTGTTCCCGCAGCATTTCATCGGCGCGGCGATGCTGCCGCAGAGTCCCGGCGTAGACCCGAAAACCTGCATTCCCGAACTCGACCGCTGCATCCGCGACTACGGCTTCGTCGGGATTAACCTCAACCCCGACCCCTCGGGCGGCTATTGGCGCAGCCCGCCGCTGACCGACCGTCACTGGTATCCGATCTACGAGAAGATGGTCGAATACGACATCCCGGCGATGATCCATGTCTCGACGAGCTGCAACGCCTGCTTCCACACCACTGGGGCCCATTACATCAACGCCGACACCACCGCCGTGATGCAGTTGATTCAGGGCGACCTGTTCAGGGATTTCCCGACGCTGCGCTTCGTCATTCCGCACGGCGGCGGCGCCGCGCCCTATCACTGGGGCCGCTATCGAGGTTTGGCGCAGGAATTGAAGAAGCCCCTGCTCAAGGACCATCTGTTGAACAACGTGTTCTTCGACACCTGCGTCTATCATCAACCCGGCGTCGATCTTCTGACCAAGGTGATCCCGGTGGAGAACGTGCTGTTCGCCAGCGAGATGATTGGCGCCGTGCGCGGGATCGACCCCGAGACCGGCCACAACTACGACGACACCAGACGCTATGTCGAGGCGACGCCCAACCTCGACGCAAATGAGCGCCGAGCGATCTTTGAGGGCAACGCACGCCGCGTCTATCCGCGCCTCGACGCGGTGTTGAAGGCGCAGGGGCGCTAGGAGGCTTCGATGACCGAACTGGGAATCGTCAAACGCAACATCGTGCGCGCCGACCGCGAGCCGACCGACGGCCTCGCCCGATACGGCGCCGCGACCGTTCACGAGGCGATGGGCCGCGTCGGATTGATGAAACCCTACATGCGCCCGATCTACATGGGCGCGAGCGTGTCGGGCACGGCGGTGACGGTGCTGCTGCATCCCGGCGACAACTGGATGATGCATGTCGTCGCCGAGCAGATCCAGCCCGGCGACATCGTCGTGGCGGCGATCACGGCGGAATGCACGGACGGCTATTTCGGCGATCTTCTCGCTACGTCGTTCATGGCGCGCGGCGCCCGCGCGCTCATCATCGACGCGGGAGTGCGCGACGTGAGGACGCTCACCGAAATGGGTTTCCCGGTCTGGAGCAAGGGCGTCAGCGCCAAGGGCACGATCAAGGCGACAATCGGCTCTGTCAACATTGCAATCGTCTGCGCGGGGGCGGCGGTCAACCCCGGCGACGTTATCGTGGCCGACGACGACGGCGTGGTCGTCGTCCCCGCCGCATGGGCCGCGCGCACGCTTGCAGCGGCGAAGGCCCGCGAAGCCAACGAGGCGGAGAAGCGCGAGAAGCTGGCCTCCGGCGTGCTGGGCCTCGATATGTACAAAATGCGCGAGCCGCTCGAAAAGGCGGGGCTCAGATATGTCGACTAGGCAGGCCTTCGAAAAGACCAAAGGCTGGCTTGATTGGTATGACGGCCCTTCAAAGCCTCGCTTCGTCGCGCCGCCAGGCGCCGTGGACGCGCATTGCCACGTGTTTGGGCCCGGCGCGGAATTCCCCTACGCGCCCGAGCGCAAATACACGCCTTGCGACGCCAGCAAACGACAGCTCTTCGCCTTGCGCGACCGGCTGGGTTTCACCCGCAACGTAATCGTGCAGGCGACCTGCCATGGCGCCGACAACAGCGCGCTGGTCGACGCCTGCCGCGCCAGCGGGGGCCGCGCGCGAGGAATCGCCACCGTCAGGCGCAGCGTCGGAGACGCCGATTTGCAAAGCCTGCATGAAGCCGGGGTTCGCGGCGTGCGCTTCAATTTCGTCAAGCGCCTCGTGGATTTCACCCCGCGAGACGAACTCATGGAGATCGCCGGGCGGGTGGCGAAGCTCGGCTGGCACGTCGTCATCTATTTCGAGGCCGTCGATCTGCCGGAACTGTGGGATTTCTTCACCGCGCTGCCCACGACCGTCGTGGTCGATCACATGGGCCGTCCCGACCTGACCCACCCTCTCGACGGTCCGGAATTCAAGCTGTTCCTCAAATTGATGCGCGAGCATGAAAACGTCTGGAGCAAGGTTTCCTGTCCCGAGCGGCTGTCCGTCTCCGGCCCGCCCGCGATCGACGGCGAGCGGTCGCCCTACCGCGACGTAATTCCCTTCGCGCGCCGCGTTATCGAGGAATTTCCCGACCGCGTATTGTGGGGCACGGACTGGCCTCACCCCAACCTCAAGGGCCACATGCCCGACGACGGCCTGCTGGTCGATTTCATCCCGGCGATTGCGCCCACGCCCGAGCTACAGCGCAAGCTGCTGGTCGACAACCCGATGCGCCTCTATTGGCCCGAGCAGGAGTGCAACTGATGTCGCTCGACAAGGATTTCAAGGACATTCCCGGCACCATCGTCTTCGACGCCGAGCAGGCGCGTAAAGGCTATTGGCTCAACCAGTTTTGCATGTCGCTGATGAAGGCCGACAACCGCACGCGCTTCAAGGCGAACGAGCGCGCCTATCTCGACGAATGGAAGATGGCCGAGGACCAGAAGCAGGCGGTATTGGCCCGCGACCTCAACCGCATGATGGCGCTTGGCGGCAACATCTATTTCCTCGCCAAGATCGGAGCCACCGACGGCAAGAGCTTTCAGCAGATGGCGGGCTCGATGACCGGCATGAGCGAGGAGGATTACCGCGCCATGATGATCGCGGGCGGGCGCAGCGTCGAGGGCAACCGCCGCATCGGCGAAGACGGCGACGCCCAGCGCAACAGGGATTGACGATCATGGCCCGCATCACTGCATCGCTCTACACGTCCCACATCCCCGCCGTCGGCGCCGCTTTCGATCTCGGCAAGACGGGGGAAGACTACTGGAAGCCGGTGTTCGCCGGCTACGACTTCACCAAACAATGGGAGCGGAACGCCAAACCGGACGTCATCTTCCTCGTCTACAACGATCACGCCACCGCCTTCAGCCTTCAGATGGTGCCGACTTTCGCCATCATGACGGGGCCGGAGTTCCAGCCCGCCGACGAAGGCTACGGCCGCCGTCCGGTGCCCATGGTCTACGGCCATCCCGAACTCGCCAGTCACGTGGCCTCCGAAGTCATCCAGCAGGATTTCGACCTCACGATGGTCAACGAGATCGACGTCGACCACGGCCTCACCGTGCCGCTGACCTGTGCGTTTGGCGAAGTGGAGGCATGGCCGTGCAAGATCATCCCGTTCGCCGTGAATGTCGTGCAACATCCCGTGCCCTCGGGCGCGCGCTGCTTCGCGCTGGGCAAGGCGATCGGGCGGGCGATCGAGAGTTTTCCGCAAGATCTCAACGTGCAGGTTTGGGGCACGGGCGGCATGAGCCATCAATTACAGGGACCGCGCGCGGGCCTCATCAACCGCGAATGGGACAATCGCTTCCTCGACGATCTGATCGCCGATCCCGCCAAACTCGCGAAAATGCCCAACATCGACTACGTCCGCGAGGCGGGATCGGAAGGCATCGAACTCGTGATGTGGCTGATCGCACGCGGCGCGATGGCGGACGTGCGGGGCGGCCCCAAGCCGAGGGTCGCGCATCGGTTTTATCACGTGCCCGCGTCCAACACCGCGGTCGGGCATCTGATATTGGAGAACGCCACCTGAACCCTGCCGCATCGTAATGCCCGGCCTTGCGCGGGGCGTCCACGCCGCGCCGTGAGCAGGCGCTTTGTTGTTCATCACGCCGGCCGCCGCGTCCCTCAACGGCGTGGATGGCCGGGACAAGCCCGGCCCTTGCGGCCGGCGGGAGCTTTCATGACCAAACCCCTCAAAGTCGCGCTCGCCGGGGCCGGCGCCTTCGGCCTCAAGCATCTCGACGCGATCAAGTTGATCGAAGGCGTCGAGTGCATCAGCGTCGTCGGGCGCGAACTCGACAAGACGCAGGAGGCCGCCGCGAAATATGGCGTTCCCCACGCCACCACCGACCTCGCCGAAGCGCTCAGGCAACCCGGCCTCGACGCCGTGATTCTGGCTACGCCCACCCAGATGCACGCCGCCCAGGCGATCCAGTGTCTTGAGGCGGGCAAGCATGTGCAGGTCGAAATTCCGCTCGCCGACTGCCTGAAGGACGCCGAGGCCGTGGTCGCGCTTCAGCACAAAACCGGCCTCGTGGCGATGGTCGGCCACACGCGGCGCTTCAACCCCAGCCATCAGTTTGTGAGGAAGCGCATCGAAAGGGGCGCTTTCAACATTCTGCAAATGGACGTGCAGACCTATTTTTTCCGCCGCACCAACATCAACGCGCTCGGCCAGCCGCGCTCCTGGACCGATCACCTGTTGTGGCACCACGCGGCGCATACGGTGGACCTGTTCGCCTGGCAGGCGGGCAGCCCCATCGTGCAAGCCAACGCCGTGCAGGGACCGATCCATCCCACGTTGGGCATCGCGATGGACATGAGCATCCAGTTGAAGGCCCAAAACGGCGCTATCTGTTCGCTGTCTCTGTCCTTTAACAACGACGGCCCGCTCGGCACGTTCTTCCGCTACATCGGCGACACCGCGACCTATATCGCGCGTTACGACGATCTGTTCACGGCCAAGGATGAGAAGATCGACGTGTCCAATGTCGACGTCAGCATGAACGGCATCGAGTTGCAGGACCGCGAGTTTTTCGCCGCGATCCGCCAGGGGCGCGAGCCCAATGCGGGCGCGTCGCAGGTGTTGGCCTGTTACCGGACGCTCGACGCTCTGGAGAAGCAGTTAACCTGAAGCGGGGCGTCGCGCCGCTTTCCAGCGCTCGCGCGCGCGGGCGAGCCGCGCGGCGGCGAGCGTCTCTGCGAGGCTGACGGCGCGTACGCCGTCGGGCGCCGGGTCCGGCCCCAGCCAGAACACGCGAAACCCCAAAGCCGCCGCCTCAGCCGCGCCGTCGCCCACCACCACCACCGTCGTCGTCCCCAGCGCCTCCAACGCCGCTTCGAGCCGCTCAGGGGCGGGCAGGGGGAGAACGGCCAGCCGCTCCTGCGCCCAGACCGCCGCAAGCTCGGGAGGCGGTTCGGCGCCGCACAGCAGAACCGTGTCGGGCGGCAGACGCATCAGCGCGGGATCAGCAGCCAGAGGTCGAGGTCCAGCACCACCGCGGGATCGTAGCCTTCGCCCGCCTTGTAGGGGAAATCCGCGCAAGGCCGGTTCTTGGTTGCGACCAGCCGCACCCGCAGCGCGCCGACGTCCACCCGGCCCGGCAGATCCGCCGTCTCCAGGATCTCGCTCCACGCAAACACCGTGTCGCCCGCAAACAGCGGCGCGACATGGCGCCCGGCGTTGATCGCAGCGACATGGAACGCATTGGCGAGCCCATTGAAACTCAGAGCGCGGGCGAGCGAAATGACATGCCCCCCGTAGATCAGCCGCCGCCCGAAGCGCCCCTGACCTTCGCTGAACTGGTTGAAATGCACCTTGGCCGTGTTCTGATAGAGCCGAGTGGCCAGCATATGGTCGGATTCCTCGACCGTTACGCCGTCGACATGGTCAATCCGCTCGCCCGCCGCATAGTCGCCGAACCGGTGCGGCGCGCCCGCGAGGCCAAAGTCGTAGCGGCCAAGGTCGAGCGCGGGGCACGCCGCGCCCAGATCCTCCGGCGCGATGCGTTCGGCGGTTTCGGGCACGATCGTCCCGGGCGCGGCCGCCTCCGGATCGCGCTTGCGCACCATGACCCAGCGCACATATTCGAGCACCGTCTCGCCGTGCTGGTTGGCGCCGCGCGTGCGCACATAGACAACGCCGGCCTGGCGGTTGGAATTCTCCTTCAGGCCGATGACGTCCGAAACCGCGTTCAACGTGTCGCCCGGGTAGACGGCTTTGAGAAACCGCCCCTCCGCATAGCCGAGGTTGGCGACCGCGTTTAGCGATACGTCGGGCACCGATTTGCCGAACACCATATGGAACGCCAGGAGGTCGTCGAGGGGGGCGCGTCGGTAGCCCAACCCTTGCGCGAATGTGTCGGCGCTCTGCACCGCGAACCGCGTCCCGTAGATCGCCGAATAGAGCGAGGCGTCGCCTGCGTTGAGGCTGCGCGGCGTCGCGTGCCGCAGCGACTGCCCGACGCGGAAATCCTCGAAGAAGCGGCCCGACCCGGTCTTGCTCATTCGTCGCTCAGAACACGTAAGGGTAGATGTAAAGGGCGATGACGCGTTCGATCAGCAAGAGCAGCAGGTAAAGCACGACGGGCGAGAGATCTACGCCGCCCGTATAGGGCAGAACGCGGCGGATGCGGCTCAGGAACGGCTCCGTCAGGGCGTTGAGCGTATTGAGGACCGAACGCACGAGATCGTTGCGGATATTCACCACGTTGAACGCGATGAGCCACGACATGACCGCAGTCGCGATGATGACATAGCCGTAGAGATTGAGGACCAGAAAGACGATATCGAGAACGGCGCGCATGAGGTCTCCGTTGCGGCGGCGAGGTCGG
>JAYVYJ010000332.1:0-3184 GCA_043784465.1 Hyphomicrobiales bacterium | reverse complement strand
TTGAGACCGCGCGCGAGCAATTCGCGCCCCTGCGCCACCATCTCGACCTCGCTTTGCGCGGGTTTGGCCGCGAGCCAGCGGGCGGCCTCGGCGAGATTGGGAGTCGCCAGATCGACGCGGCGCGCCAGCCGCAGCGACGCCTCGACAAAGCCCGACGCCATCAGCGTGTCGCCCGACGAGGCGACCATCACGGGATCGTAGACAACCTTTAAGCCCGCGACCGCCGCCTCCACGGCTTCGGCGATCTCGGACGTCGCCAGCATCCCGATCTTGACGGCGCCGATGTCGAAATCTTCCCGAACGGCGGCAATCTGCGCCGCCACGAGGTCGGCCGCCACAGGCTCGACGCGGCGCACCCCTTGGGTGTTCTGCGCCGTAATCGCCGTGATCGCGCTGGTGCCATAAACGCCCAGCGCCGCAAACGTCTTGAGGTCCGCCTGCACGCCCGCGCCGCCGCCCGAATCCGAGCCCGCGACGGTCAGGACGACGATCACGCTCGTGTCGCCGCGAGCCATCGCCAGGTGCGAGTCTCGGGGTCGGCGTTCAGCTTAATGTCGGTGACGACCGAGACGACGTCCGCGCCCGCCTTGAGGCACGCGACGCCCCGCTCGATGTTGAGCCCGCCTATCGCCACCAGCGGCAAGTCGCCGACGAGGGCTTTCCACTCGCCGATCCGCTCCAGCCCCTGCGGCGGGTAGGCCATAGCCTTGAGGATCGTCGGGTAAATCGGCCCGAGCGCCACGTAATCGGGATCGAACCCCAGCGCGCGCTCCAGTTCTCCCAGCGTGTGCGTGGAGACGCCCAGTTGCAGCCCCTTGGCGCGGATCGCCCCGACGTCCGCGGTGTCGAGGTCCTCCTGTCCCAGATGCACCCAGTCCGCGCCCGCGTCGAGCGCCGCCTCCCAGTGATCGTTGACCACGAGCATCGCGCCGGAACGGCGGCAGATCGTCTGCGCATGGTGCAGTTGCGCGCGCAGCCTGTCGGGCGGCGCGTCCTTGATGCGGATCTGGATCATCTGCGCCCCCGCGCCGACCAGCCGGCCCACCCATTCCGCGCTGTCGACGATGGGATAGAACCGAGGCAATTTCATGCGAGTTGCGCCTTTCCCAGCACCGGCGTGGACGGCGCCGCCATGTCGCGCGGCGGCATCGGCCCTGCGAGATATGCTTCCCGACCGCCCTCGACGCCGTGCGCGAACGCCCGCGCCATGCCGACGGGATCGCCCGCTCTGGCGACGGCGGTGTTGAGCAGCACCGCGTCGTAACCCAGCTCCATCGCGGCCGCTGCGTGCGAGGGCAGGCCCAGGCCCGCGTCCACCACCAGCGGCGTGTCGGGAAAATGCGCGCGCATCGCCCGCAGCCCGAATGTGTTGTTGAGCCCCTGCCCCGAGCCGATCGGCGCCCCCCACGGCATCAGCAACTTGCAGCCCGCCTCCAGCAGCCGCTCCGCCACGACGAGGTCCTCGGTCGTGTAGGGGAAAACCTCGAACCCTTCGGCGCTCAGGATGCGCGCCGCCTCGACCAGCCCGAACACGTCGGGTTGCAGCGTATCGGCCTCGCCGATAACCTCCAGCTTGATCCACGGCGTTTCAAAAATCTCGCGCGCCATCTGCGCCGTGGTCACGGCCTCGCGCGCCGAGTGGCAACCGGCGGTGTTGGGTAGCACGGCGACGCCGAGGTCGCGGATCAGGCCCCAGAAATCCTGCCCCTCACGCCCCCGCGCGCCCTCGCGCCGCAGCGAAACGGTGACGATCTCCGCCCCGCTCGCCCGCACGGCCTGGGCGAGGATCGCAGGCGAGGGATATTGCGAGGTGCCCAGCAACAGGCGCGAATTAAAGCTGCGGCCGTAAAGCGCCAAGCCGCCCATTCAGCCCCCCTGTCGCGGCGCGACAATCTCGATGCGGTCACCCTCGGCGAGCGGCGTCTCGGATCGGAGTCGCTTGGGCACGAAGGCGCCGTTGAGCGCAGTCGCTACGACGGCGTCTTCATATGCGAGCGCCGCCAGCGCCTGGGCGAGATTGGCGGCGGCGATCTCCTGCGGCTCGCCGTTGACGACGAGCCGCAGGCGGCGGTCTGTCAAAGCGTCCACGGGTTCACCAATTCCAGGGACATACGCTCGAAATGCCGGGTGCTTCTTGTCGCAAGTCGCGCCGAAAGCGTGACGGCCGTCGCCGCGATCAGCGCGTCCGGCGCGTTCAGCTCGAAACCCGAGCGCGCCTGACCTGCGCGCAAACGTCCGGCGATGTCGGCGATTTCGATATCGACAAAAACTGTGCGCTCGCGAAAACGATTGCGAAAGGTTTCGATCCCCGCGCTCAGCCGCGCACGGTTCGCGCCCGCCGCCAGCATTTCCACGCCGTAGCTCAATTCGTGAAAGACGATGGCGCTGACGAGGGGATTGCCGAGCGTCTCCACGAACGCGCCAACTTTGGGGTCGCCATCGGGGCGCAGAAGTTCCGACAACACGTTGGTGTCGAGCAGCGTGGGTCGCTCGCCGGCCGTCTTCATGCGCTGGGTTCTTCGTCAGGCCAATCGGCGAAGGGGACGGGCCGATTGTCGCCGCGCGGCGGCAGCTCGATCTCGCCAAGCCCGGCGAGATTTTGAACGAGCCATTTGCCGGGATGCGGCTCCGCTTCGCGCGCCGTCAGCCGCGTGTATTCGTCGAGCGAGATCACCACGCAAGGATTTTGCGCGCCAATCACCTGCGCCTCGCCGGAACGCGCCTGCTGCAACACTTGCGAAAGTTTGGCCTTGGCTTCCTGAACGGTCCACATCTTCTCGCCCTCCTGCGGAGAGTATAGTCTAGTCCACCCTAGTCCACAAACGTACCGACTCTCGCCGCGACCTGCCGCGCCATATCCGGCGCCAACAAGAACCCGTGCCGGTACGCCCCATTCACATAAATTCGCCCATCCTGCTCGACCACGCGCGGCTCATTGTCGGCATAAGCCGGGCGCACGCCTGCGCGCATCTCCAACACTTCCGCCTCGCCGAAGGCGGGATGCAGCGCGAACGCCGCACTTAGCAATTCGATGGCCGACCGCGCCGTCACCCCGCCGGCCTCCGCGCTCTCGATCATCGTCGCGCCGATCATGAACACCCCGTCCGCGCGCGGCACGACATAAAGCGGAACTCTCGGATGCAGCAGCCGCACCGGCCGGCTCAGCCGCACCTCGCGCGTCCGC
>JAYVYJ010000331.1:0-6869 GCA_043784465.1 Hyphomicrobiales bacterium | reverse complement strand
CCTGTCAGCGCAACCGAGCCGCCCTTGTTCGCGTGGGCGCCGAAACTCGAAAGGCCCGAAGTCGCGATTGCGACGTTCGTCGCCGATATCGACGAATTGGCCCCCGTGGCGAAGACCGCCAGCGCCCCCGCGCCAGTCGTCGTGATGGCGAGCCCGCTTGTCGCGGCGACCGTACCGCCGCCGGAGGCTTCGACGCCGGCAGCGTGCGCCCCGCTGGTCGAGAGCGTGGTCCCTCCGCCCAGATGGACCGTTCCGCCCTGCGCGACGATTCCCGGATTCGCGCCCGCGTCCACGCCGAGCGCGGATTTCGTAGCGATGACGCCAGTCCCGGTCGCGAACAGGCCGACGAGATTGGTCCCCGTCAGCTTGATTGACGTTTCCCCTCCGAGCGTGATCGAAGAGCCCGCGTCCGCCTCGACGCCGCCGCCAAACCCCGCAAGGCCCGCGTCGATCGTCAACACGTTGGCCGTCGCAATGGCGCCGCCGCGCGCGGCGTAAAGCCCGAACGAACCCGACCCGACGTTCAGAATGGTCGCCCCGTTCAGCGCGATCTGCGATCCCGCCCCACTCGCAAACACATCGTAGGCCAAAGCGGATTGCGTCGTGACGCCGAGCGCCCCGTTGACGACGATGGCCCCTCCCGCGCCCGTGGCGCTGCGGTCGCTCGCCATGAGCCCGACCGCGCCGACGCCCGAGGTGGAAATGTTCGCGGCGGCCAGCGTGATCGACGATCCCGAGCCGTCCGCGTTGACGCCCATGCTGCTGAGGCCATTGCCAAGCGCATTGGTCCCGGCCGTGATGATCGTGAGCGCGCCCGTCCCCGCCGTTGCGCTGCCTGCGCCCGCAAAGACGCCTATCGCGCCGTTGCCGGAGGTCGACAGACGTACGGTTCCGGTGAGGGTGACCGTCGAGCCGGCGTCGGTGACGAAAATCGCGTGGGCGGCCTCGCCGACCGTGCTGACGGAGCCGCCATTGAGGCTGATCGCGCCGCCGTTAGCGCTGCGCGCGCCAATAGCCGAGGCGCCCCCGGTCGAAACGGCGACATTGTTCGCCGCGATCTGCGAGAGCGAGCCCGTCCCCAACAATCCGTTGGAATTCGTCCCCGACGTGGCGACCGTGCCGCCGTTGATCGTCAGCGACCCTTCCGTGTCGGCTTCGGCGCCGGCGGCGAAAGAGCCTTTGGTTAAAACCGACCCTTGCGCGAAGTTGATGGAAGACCCAAAGCCCGAGGCGCTAACGCCAATCGAGCCCCCGCCGGTCGTCGTGACCTGTACCCCGCCCGTCGCCGTGATCGCGCCGCCGACGTTGGCCAACTGGCCCCCCGGCGTGACCGCGACGCCGACGTTGGCCATCAGGCCGGAGGAGTTGGCGCCGTTCGTCGTCACCGAACCGCCATTGAGTTTGATCGATGCGCCGGCGAAACTTTGCACGCCGGCGGCGAAAGCGCCGTTTGTGGAAACGTCGACGGCGTTGGCGACGATCTGAGAGCCGAGGCCGCTCGCCTGCATTCCGACGGCGCTCTGCCCCGAGGTGGCGACTGTGCCGCCGGAGAGAGTCAGCGAGCCGCCCGAACTGGCCGATACGCCCGAAGCCACCGCGCCGGTGGTCGTTATCGACCCGATCGGGGCCTCGATCGAAGATCCCGCGCCCGAGGCGTAGACGCCATGGGCGCCCAAGCCTGTCGTCGAGACGCTGAGCAGTCCGGCGGAGGTTATCTGTCCGCCGCCCGACACGTAGGCGCCGTAGGAGTTAGCCCCGACGGTCGCGATCGACGTCGCGCCGCCAAACTTGATCTGCGAGCCCGTCCCGTCCGCCCACGCGCCATAACTGCGGCCCGCGTTCGACGGGTCGGTGGTGTTGATCGTGACGAGCCCGCTCGACGTGATCGTCCCGCCGTTCGCGTAAAATCCGAAACCGTTGTAGGTCACCGGCAGCGCGATCTTGCTCGTCGTCGGATCGTAGGTTCCCGCCGCCGTGCATTTGTCGCCGGTCAGCGCGATCACATTCCGGCCAGGCACGTTTTCCGTGCAGGTCGAGGCGGTCGCGAACTGAAAATTAGGCCCGAAATCGTCGTAGGCGCCGGGCGGCGGCGGCGAGCCGAAGATGTTTCCGTTGTTGGTGAACTGATAATTGACCTCCGGCGCGCTGGGCGCTGCGGCCTTGTTGAGGCCGACCAGATAATACTGGTCGGTCATGCCGCCGGAGATCGTGTACGTGTCGGTCACGCTGAGCGTCGCCGGCGTGACCGGCGCGTAGTTGAACACGCCCGTGGCCGGGCTCCTCGCAGTGACGGTGGCGGAGGCGATCTGCGTATCGGTGGTGACGTCGAACAGCGTCACCAGATGCGACCCGAAGCCGTCGGGTTCCGGCGTGCCCGCGAGCGCGGAATCGTAATAGCCGAGTTGCGTGACCTGAATCGCCGAATTGAGCGTGAAATTCCAGCTGAACGTGTAGCCGCCCGGCGCCTGATAATAGTTGAAGCCGTTGTTGGTCAGCGGCGGATAGGTCCCCACCGTCGTGACATCGATGGCCTGCGTGTCGGCGTGCGCGAACGACGAGACCAGCGCGGCCAGGCCGACCCCGGCCAGAAGACTAAGGCTCAGCGCCCGCATAATGCGCCCCCGCCGCCCCCGCCGTCCACCGCCCCGGCGAAATCGGTCGAACGGTTGGCGAGTGTCGCGTAATCGGTCGCCTCGCAGAGCCCGCCCGCACACAGCGGGGCGAAATCGACCGCCGCCGCCGTCAACGTCTGCGTGGGCGACCCAGACCCCTTGCGCGACACTTCGACCGTCTCGCCGACCTGGTCGAGTTCGGTGCAACGGCAGTTCGCGCCCTTGCCGTGCGTACAGTCGCGCGCAAGTTGCTCGAACGCGGAGCCCTTCTCCACCGGGCAGACGATGGCCTTGCCCTCCCGAAGCGTGACTTTCGTCTTGTTCCCGACCACGGAAATGTCCAGCACCGTGCCGCGCACGCCGATGGCGGCGGTAGGCGTGGTGACGGAATAGGCGTTCTTGTCGAGCGCGCCGGTGGTGAAGCGGAACAGGCCCTTGGAGAGCTTCACCGCCACCGTCTGCCCGGAGCCGCCCTCTTCGTAAACGAACTTATCGAGCACGACGCGGCTTATCGGCCCGACCGCGAGATTGGTGGAGTCCAGAAACACCAGTTTGGCCGTCGAATCCTGCCCCGTTTTCACGACCTCGTCGCGGAAGACCGGATCGCCCGTATTGAGCTTGGCCGCTGCGCCCGAAAGCTCGCGCGACACATCGTTTTTGGTCGTCTCCGTGGCCCCGATGTTGGGCTGAGCGGCGTGCGCCGCCCCGGCGAGGAGCGCCATAATCGCCAGCGCCCTCGCCGCCCCACCGCTGGCCATTACGAAGCCTCTCCGCAGCCGTCTCGTCGTATTCTAAAATAGAGGGCGAACCTGTAGGGCGCCGCTCCTCGAAGTCGATTCCAAAAACGAAGCCTTTGCCGGAGGCCGGCGCTTTGTGCGACGTTGCGTCATTCCTGCCACATCGCGACGGGCGGGGCGTAGCGCCATGGCCCCGGCGTTCGGACTGGCCTAACTAACGCGCCTTTCGAATCGTTCCCGGGGACCACATGGCCGAGATAGACCGCCGCATCGCCGTCCGCATAGCCGTGGAGATCGGCGCCAGGTCCGAGCAGGCGCAGGCCGCCGTCGCGCTGCTGGACGAAGGCTCGACCGTGCCGTTCATCGCGCGCTACCGCAAGGAGGCGACCGGCGGCCTCGACGATTCCCAGCTTCGCACGCTCGCCGAACGACTGATCTACCTGCGCGAGTTGGAGAGCCGTCGCGCGACGATCCTGGATTCCATCCGCACGCAGGGCAAGCTGACCGGCGCGCTGGAGGCTCAGATCAGCGGCGCCGGCGCCAAGGCGGAACTGGAGGACCTCTATCTCCCCTACAAACAAAAGCGCCGCACCAAGGCGGACATCGCCCGCGAGCGCGGCCTCGGCCCGCTCGCCGAGGCCATTCTCGCCGACCGCAAGTGCGCGCCCGCCGACCTCGCCAAGCTGTACGTGACCGGCGAGATCGCCGACGTGAAGGCGGCGCTGGAAGGCGCGCGCGACATTCTGGCGGAGGGACTCGCCACCGACGCGGGCCTGCTGGGCAAGCTGCGCGCCCACATGCGCGCGCACGCCGTGCTGCGGGCGCGCGTCGAGGACGGCAAGCAGGAGGCGGGGGCGAAATTCTCCGATTATTTCGATCATTCCGAGCGCTGGGCCAACGCGCCGGGCCATCGCGCGCTGGCGATGCTGCGCGGCCGCAACGAGGGCTTCCTCTCCCTCGATCTGGAGTTGGACCCGGCGGCCGCTCCCGTCGAACCAATGATCGCGGAGGCGCGGGGGGCGACAAGCGACGCGCCCGGCGACGTGTGGCTGCGCGAGGTCGCACGCTGGACGTGGCGGGTGAAGCTTTCCACGACGCTCTCGCTCGACCTGATGTCCGAGATGCGCGAACGCGCCGAGGCGGACGCCATTCACGTGTTCGCGCAGAACCTCAAGGACCTGTTGCTCGCCGCTCCCGCCGGCGCGCGCCCGACGCTGGGCCTCGATCCCGGCATCAGGACGGGCGTGAAGGTCGCCGCGCTCGACGCCACCGGCAAAGTCGTGGAGACCACGACGGTCTATCCGTTCCAGCCGCGCAACGACCTTCAAGGCTCGCAGGCGGCGCTGGCGGTGATCGTCGCCAAGCATAAAATCGAGTTGATCGCCATCGGCAACGGTACGGCGAGCCGCGAGACGGAGCGACTGGTCGCCGACATGCTGGCCAAGCTGCCGGGGCAGAAGCCCGTCAAGGTGATCGTTTCCGAGGCGGGCGCCTCGGTCTATTCGGCTTCGGCTTTGGCGTCAGCCGAACTGCCCGGCCTCGACGTGACTTTGCGCGGCGCGGTCTCCATCGCGCGGCGGTTGCAGGACCCGCTCGCCGAACTCGTGAAGATCGAGCCCAAGAGCATCGGCGTCGGCCAGTACCAGCACGACGTCGATCCGACAAAGCTTGGCCGCTCGCTCGATGGCGTGGTGGAGGACGCCGTCAACGCGGTCGGCGTCGATCTCAACACCGCCTCGCCCGCATTGCTCGCGCGCGTCTCGGGCTTGAGCGCCTCGCTCGCCGAAGCGGTCGTCGCGCATCGCGACGCTACGGGGCCGTTCGCCAGCCGGCGCGATCTCCTGAAGGTGCCGCGTCTGGGCCCCCGCGCGTTTGAGCAATGCGCCGGCTTCCTGCGCATCCGCGACGGCGCCGAGCCGCTCGACGCCTGCGCGGTCCACCCGGAAGCCTATGCGCTCGCCAAAAGGATCGTCGCCGCGTCGGAGCGCGATCTGCGCGCGCTGATGGGCGACAAGGCGGCGCTGCGCAAGCTCGACCCCAAAACGTTCGTGGACGACAAGTTCGGCCTGCCGACCGTGCGCGACATTCTGGCCGAACTGGAAAAGCCCGGCCGCGACCCGCGCCCGGAATTCAAGACGGCGACCTTCGCCGACGGCGTCGAGGACATGAAGGACCTTAGGCCGGGGATGCGGCTAGAGGGGACCGTCACCAATGTCGCGGCGTTCGGCGCCTTCGTCGACATCGGCGTGCATCAGGACGGCCTCGTCCACGTCAGCCAACTCGCCGACCGCTTCGTCAAGGATCCGCGCGAGGTGGTGAAGGCGGGCGATGTGGTGAAGGTGCGTGTCGTCGAGGTGGACGTCGCGCGCAAGCGCATCGCGCTAACGATGCGCTCGGGCGAGGTCCAGGCAAGCGCGCCGGTGGCCGCTGCGCCCGCGCGGAAGACTCAGAATCGGCCGGAGCCGGCGGGTGGACTTGGCGGCTTGGGGGCGAAGCTGGAGGAGGCGATGAAGAGAAGGTAATCTCAGGCGTATTAAAAACACGGACCGCCCGGATAGCTGAAAAACAACGATTTCGAGGGGGTCGACACCAAGCCCGCGATGAATTTTCGCAACGACAAAGTCACGTTCGAAATCGCGTCTGAATTGTTTGCCGATCCCTTCATCGTTGAGCGGATCGGCGATGGGCGTGGCGATACGGAACAACGGATGGCGGCGCTCGGAGCCGTGGCGGGGCGTATTGCGTTTGTTTGCTATGGCCTTCGAGGCGAGGCGATCAGGATCATTTCGGCGCGGCGGGCGGAGCCTGGGGAGCGGCGGAGATATCCCAATGAAAGCCAAGCATGATTGGAGCGCCACCGACGCGCTGACGGACGAAGAAATCCACGCGGCGGCGATGGCCGACCCCGACGTGCAACGATTGACGCAGGAGCGGCTGGCGTAGATGCGGCGAGTCTCTCGCGCAAGAGGAGTCCGTCGCGCGCCGGGCCTCAGCCAAGAAGATTTTGCCGCCCGCCACCATATTCCACTCGGTACGCTGCGCAACTGGGAGCAAGGTCGTTTCGAGCCGGATGCAGCGGCGCGCGCTTATTTGACCGTGATCGCGCGGGAGCCGGAAATCGTGCGGCGCGCCTGGGAGAAAGCCGAATTCTAATAGGGTGGCGACACCTTGAAATCTCGTGTCTGACGCATCTCGTTCATTGCGCGCCACTTTCGTTCGCCCGGAAATTTCACCTGCCAGTATCGCCACCCGTTCAGCGTCGTTTTCGTCCCGCTTTTCGTAACCGTGAGAGCGCTCGCCGCCTCCGACAGCGTATCGAAGGATCGCCTGTTGACCGCCAACCGCTCGTTCAAAAATCGCCCTTCGTAGACCTGAGATCCGCGAAGATATTCCATGCGGGCCTAGGCCACGTGAGGATCCGTCATACCAAACCTCTGAGGCCGTGACTCGTAGGAAGCGATTCCCAAATCGGCTTTGAGATGATTCAAGGTGGCGAACAGGAGGTTCGCCATGCGCGGTA
>JAYVYJ010000330.1:0-11588 GCA_043784465.1 Hyphomicrobiales bacterium | reverse complement strand
AGCGATAGCTTGCCCGTCGCCTCGGCGCCGATGTGCACGAGCGCGATGTGCCGATTGATGAGCACGATGACCTGAAAGACGACCAGAAGCACCACGATGGGCTTGGCGTAGACAAGAAACGCCATCATCCGTTGCCGGCTGGCGGCGCGCAGCGCCGTGCCAGCGACGCGCGCGCGTGGCGCGTAGAGGATGGCGGGGATCAGATTGGCGACGACCAGCGTCGCCACGGTCAAGGTCGCGTCGCGCGTCGTCCAGGCGACCGCCACGACGGCGGTGAAACAAAGGACCTGCCTAAGTCCGTAAATGCCGGCGTAGGGCCGCGCCTCGTCGCGGGCGCGAAAGCGCGCGCCGCTGAAATCGACGCGATGCGCGGCGACGCCGAGCAGGGGCGTCATCAGCATCAGCGAGACGCCGAGGCCGAAAGTTTGGCCAAAAACGACGAGCGCGCCGACGAGCGCGTAGGCGCCAAGCGTCAGCGCAAGATAGCCGGCCTCCAGCGATGACGCGACAACGGATTCCTCATTGCGCTCGCCCGAAAATCGCAGCGACGAGTATCGCAACCAGTCCAGCATGCCGCTCGCCAGCGTAATCGAGGCCAATTGCACGGTGGAGTAGCGGCCGAACTCCGCCGGGCCAAGAATCGCGCTCAGCGTCAGTCCAAAGGCGAAGTTGGTCGCGGCGTTTAGAAAGAAGGAGAGCGCGAACGTCATGGCTCAGACGTCCTAGCGGACAGCGGTTAAGGTTGGACTTACGCGCCGGGGCCAAGGCGCCGCTTGGCCTTCACTTTTGGTTAACCATAACGCGGCTAAACCCGTCTGGGAGCGTGCGCGCAATCGCGCGAGGAGCGTCCATGTCCCCTTCAGAGCCGCTGCGTCTCAAACTGCTGTGGCTTTTTCTGGCGGTGAGCGCGTTCGTATCCTTCGAACCCTCGCCGTACGAACTTATGTTCGCGGTCTGCCTGCTCGGCTTTGCGCGCGGCGGGCTGGCGTTCGACGCTTCGCTGGCGCCGCTGATCGTGACCCTGACGGCGTTCGACGCGGCGGCGGCGATCGCCCTCATCCCCTACACGAACGAACCCGATAGCGTGACTTTCACGTTCGTCACGTTCTACATCACTTTGACCACGGTCCTGTTCGCCGCTCTGGTGGCAACCCGTCCGCTGCAACGCATGCAGGCGATCCGCTCCGGCTACACCTTCGCCGCGATGCTCGCCGCCGGTCTCGGCCTGCTCGGCTATTTCAATATCGCGGGCTTGAGCCCCTATTTCACGCTCTACGAGGGCACGCGCGCCATGGGCCCGTTCAAGGACCCCAATGTGTTCGCGCCCTTTCTCGTCGCGCCGATGGGCTGGCTGTTCCAGGATCTGCTGTTGCAGCGCGGATCGTTCACGAGCCGCGTCGCGATGCTGGTCGTGCTGTCCGCGGCGCTTTTTCTTAGTTTCTCGCGGGGAGCCTTGATCGACGCCGTGATGACGCTGACGCTCGTGCTGGGATTCACCTATCTCACGACGGGCTCGGCCCGTTTAAGGGGCCGCACGGTGGCGACGGCGCTCGGCTGCGTGGCGGGCGTGGCGATCCTCCTCGCGATCGCGCTTTCGGTTCCCTCGATCCGCGAGGTCGCGCTGTCGCGCGCGACGCTGGTCGAGGACTACGATTCCGGTCAGCAGGGACGTTTCGGCAATCAGATCCGTTCGATCCCGATGCTGTTGGAACTCCCGTTGGGCTTCGGTCCGGTACGGTTCGGCAAATATTTCCCATTCGATCCGCACGAGGTGTTTCTCAGCGCGTTCGCGTCGTTTGGTTGGGCGGGAGGCATCGCCTTCGCGGCGTTCGTGGCGATGACGCTCTATACCGGGTTCAAAATCGTATTCCGTCGCGGGGCGACGCAGCACGAGTTTATCGGCGTGTTCGCCGCCGCGCTGCCGCAGTTGCTTCAGGGTGTGCAGATCGACACCATGCATTGGCGACATCTGTTCATGTTGTTTGGGTGCATGTACGGCCTCGCCGCCGCCGAACGGCGCGGAACTCGGGCTTCAGGCGCCGCCATTGCGTCTACGGATAGGCGGCCCCGCTCCGACGCTTCCGCAGAAGTCGCTTGGCGCCGGCATACAGGGTCTGCGGCCAGTCCGGCGCCATAAAGCGACGCTCGATCTGCACATAATAGGTGAGCCCGACGATGATGGCGGCCAGCGCGGAAAGCGGGAACAGGGCGGCGACGCCGATATCAGGCAGATGGGGCGCCGCCTTGGCGGTGAAGACGAAGATCGTCTGAACGATCTGAATGTGAACGAGATAGATCGAATAGCAGGCGCCGCCGATCAAGCTGATCCACGGCGCCGCGCAGAATTTGGCGAAGCCCGACCGCGCGTCGAGAACGGCGGCGAATATCGCCGCCAAGCCTAGATAAACGCCGAGAAGACGGGCAATTTCCAGCGCCATACTGTCCTGCTCCGCCGGCGCGCCGAAAGCGATGAAGGCCGCCAGACCGCCCCAGCCCAGCGCGGTCGCGCCGCCGCCGCTAAGTCGCGCCACGTACGCGGCCACCGGCTCGCGCAGATAAGACAAGGCGACGCCGATCCAGAAAAAGCTGAAATAATTGAGGATCGAATAACGCACATGCAGCGGCCCCAGCGTCTCCAGCCCCATCAGCTTGAGGTTGAGGCCGCACAGCACGATCAGCCCCGCCAACACGATGCGCTCGCCCGTGCCGCGCAACGCCGCCCAGACCGCGAAAAGGAGCGGCGCCAACAGGTAAAACTGCACCTCGACCTCAAGCGACCAGCCCGGCGGGAACAGCCGCGGGAACGTGCCCCAGACGAGGTCGTGGACATAAAAGATCGCGCCGATAAGGCTGGCGTTTAGCGAGGCGGGCGCGACGTCGAAGCGCCTGACGCCCTCAGGCGTGTAATGCGTGAGGCTGATGAAGGCCCAGGTGGCGACGAGCAGCAGGACATAGGGCGGCTCGATGCGCAGGATGCGGCGGCCGAAATAGCTTTTCAGGAATTTTGCGCTCAACGGACTGGCGCTCGCCTTCTGCGCCTGCGTCGCCAGCACGAAGCCGCTGATGGCGAAGAACAGCATGACGCCGGGCGGCGCGATCTGCAGGAAATCGCCAAAGCGCGAGCCCGTCAGCCATTCCTGCGAGGACGGAAACATGCGTTCGGCGCGTTCGAGCGAATGGCCGAAGATGACGAAGGCGATGGCGAAGAAGCGCAGGCCGTCGATCTCGGCGCGATAGACGCCCTGGCTCACCTGCCGGCGAAAGCGAAGGGGAAACGCCGTCAGCGCCGCAAGCCCGCTTTCCCAGAAACGCATCGCGCGCCGACTCCCAGACTCTTCAGGCGCTCCATCATAAGCCGGAAGGGTTAGGCCGCCGTTAAGCGCGCCCCGAGCGCGACGCGACGAGAAGAGAGGATTGTCTTCGGGAACTTACAGGTCGCTCACGCGTAAAGGTGTAATGGCGAAAAAGCTGGCGCTACTGATCGGACTGGGACCGGCGCTATCGGGGTGTGGTCTCGCCGTCCTCGATCCCAAAGGCCCCATCGCCGCGCAGGACAAGCAGATCCTCGTCGATTCGCTGGCGATCATGCTGACCATCGTCGTCCCCACCATTGTCGCCATAGCCGTCTTCGCCTGGTGGTTTCGTGCGGGCAACGCGCGCGCGACCTACAGGCCGGAGTTCGAGTATTCCGGCCAGATCGAACTCGTCGTCTGGTCGATCCCCGCGCTCACGGTGATGTTGCTGAGCGGCGTGATCTGGATCGGTTCGCACAGGCTGGACCCCGCCGAGCCGCTCGACGGACCCGAGCCGCCGGTGCGGGTGCAGGTGGTTTCGCTCGACTGGAAATGGCTGTTCATCTACCCCGACCAGAACATGATCAGCGTCAACGAACTGGTCGTCCCGGTCGGCGCGCCGCTGAAGATCGAGTTGACCTCCGGCAGCGTGATGACGGCGTTCTTCGTGCCCCGATGGGGCAGCATGATCTACACGATGAACGGCATGACCTCGCACCTCAACCTGCGCGCGGACGAAGCGGGCGATTATTCCGGCCTCGCCTCGCATATCAGCGGCGCCGGTTTCTCCGACATGCATTTTCGCGCCCGCGCCGTCACCCCGGAAGCGTTCGCGCAATGGGCTAAAGAGGCCTCGGCGGCATCCCCGTTCGACGAGGCCGCTTACAAGGAACTTGCACGACAGGGGAGTGCCGCGAAAGCCGCGCGGCCGCTGGCGGCGTCGCATCTGTTTGAAGACATCGTGTCACAGAAAATCCCGCCCGCACCGGGCCCTTCGGCTTCGGAAAACTGAAATGTTTGGAAAACTGGGCTGGAACGCCATTCCGTTCGATCAACCGATCCCGCTGGCGGCGGGAGGGCTTGTCGGAATCGGCGTGCTAGCGACGCTGATCTATATCGCGGTCAAGGGCTGGGCGCCCTATCTATGGCGCGAGTGGATCACCAGCGTCGACCATAAACGCATCGGCGTCATGTATATCGTGCTGGCGCTGCTCATGCTTTTACGCGGTTTCGTCGACGCGCTGCTGATGCGTTCGCAACAGGTGCTTGCGTTTCGCAGCGATGGCTATCTACCGCCCGAACATTACAACGAATTGTTCTCGGCGCATGGCACGATCATGATTTTCTTCGTCGGCATGCCGTTCATGATCGGCCTGATGAATTTCGTCGTGCCGCTGCAACTTGGCGTGCGCGACGTCGCATTTCCGACGCTCAACTCCGTTGGATTCTGGTTGACCGCATCGGGCGCGCTTCTCGTCAATATCTCGCTGGTGGTGGGCGAATTCTCGCGCACCGGCTGGCTGCCCTATCCGCCGCTGTCGGAACTCGCCTATTCGCCCGGCGTCGGCGTCGATTATTATCTGTGGTCCCTGCAAATCTCAGGAGTCGGCTCGCTGATCTCGGGCGTCAACCTCGTCACGACGGTGCTGAAGCTGCGCGCGCCCGGCATGACCTATATGCGCATGCCGATGTTTTGCTGGACGACGCTCGCCTCCAACCTGCTCATCATCGCCGCCTTCCCCGTCCTTACCGCGACGTTTGCGATGCTTCTGCTCGACCGCTACCTTGGCTTTCATTTCTTCACCAACGAGGGCGGCGGCAATGTGATGATGTTCATGAACCTCATTTGGGCTTGGGGCCACCCCGAGGTTTACATCCTCATCCTGCCCGCCTTCGGCATCTTCTCGGAAATCGTCTCGACGTTCTCCGGAAAGCCGTTGTTTGGTTATCGTTCGATGGTCGCGGCGACGCTGGCGATCTGCCTGCTCGCTTTCTCGGTCTGGCTGCATCATTTCTTCACGATGGGCGCGGGAGGCGACGTCAACGCCATTTTCGGGGCGTTGAGCGCAGTCATTGCGGTGCCGACGGGCGTGAAAGTGTTCAACTGGCTGTTCACCATGTATGGCGGGCGTGTGCGCTACGAGACGCCGATGATCTGGGCGGTCGCGTTCATGATAACCTTCGTGCTCGGCGGTCTGACCGGGGTGCTGCTCGCCGTGCCCCCGGCAGACTTTCTGCTGCACAACAGTCTGTTTCTGGTCGCTCATTTTCATAACGTCATTATCGGGGGCGTCGTGTTCGGCGCCTTCGCCGGCTATGCCTACTGGTTTCCCAAGGCGTTCGGCTTTCGGCTCCACGAGGGCTGGGGTCGCCGCGCCGCCTTCTTCTGGATTTCCGGGTTCTATGTCGCCTTCATGCCGCTTTACGTGCTGGGGCTGATGGGCATGACTCGGCGCCTGCAACATTACGATGTTCCGGAATGGCGGCCCTGGTTGATCGTCGCCGCCTTCGGCGCGCTGCTGATCGCGGTCGGCGTCGTCTGCCAGGTCATCCAGCTCGTCGTCAGCATCCGCGAACGTGAGGCGCTCAGGGATCTTACGGGCGATCCGTGGGACGGGCGCTCGCTGGAATGGGCGACGGCTTCGCCGCCGCCCGAGTTCAACTTCGCCGTATTGCCCGATGTCCAGAGCGAGGACACCTATTGGGTCGTCAAACGGGCCGCCGCCCGCCTCGCTTCGGTCGCTGACGAGCCGCCCTATGAGGACATCGACATGCCGCGCAACTCTCCCACGGGCTTCGTCTGCGCGTTCTTCGCGACGCTGATGGGTTTTGCTTTAGTGTGGCATATCTGGTGGCTGTTGGGCGCCGGATTTGTCGGCGCCTATATCACCTTCGTCGTCTTCGCGTGGCGCGATGCGGCCGAGCAGGTCATCCCCGCACGGACGGTGGCGGAACTTGACCGCGCCCATCGCGCCGCCCGACGCAAGGCGCCTGCCGCCGTCGCCGCGCCATGACCGCCATTCCCTCTCACCACCACGACAGCGCCCGGCGCATCGTCTCCGGCTACGGCTTCTGGATCTTCCTGCTCAGCGACTTCGTGATGTTCTCGGCGCTGTTCGCCTCCTTCGCGGTGCTGGTTCACGCGACGGATGGCGGGCCGGGTCCCCATGACCTGTTCGAACTGCGCACGGTCGAGATGGAGACGGCGGCCCTGCTTGCGTCAAGCTTCACCTCGGGCCTCGCCACAATCGCGGCGGCCCGGCGACGCATGGCGGCGTTTCAACTCGCCATGGCGGCGACGGGGTTGCTGGGCTTGGTGTTTCTCGCGCTGGAGATCAAGGAGTTCGTCGGGCTCGTCAACCAGGGCGCCGGCCCGCAGCGCAGCGCCTTCCTGTCGGCCTTCTTCACGCTCGTCGGCTGCCACGGGCTGCATGTGGCGCTGGGCCTGCTATGGCTGACGACCATGATGGCGCAGGCCTTCGCCAAGGGCTTTCGCGCCGACGTTCTGCGCCGTCTTCTCTGTTTCGCGCTGTTCTGGCATGCGCTGGACATCATCTGGGTCGGCCTGTTCACCGTCGTCTATCTCTACGGAGTCTATCTGTGAGGTCTCAAGTCGAAGATCAGGGCGCCGCGCCAGGCGACGAATCCGACCGGGAAGGCTTGAGCGAGGGCCTTGGAAGTTATGCTGTCGGCCTAGCCCTCGCGTGCCTGCTGACGCTTGCCTCGTTCGCCCTGCCGTCCCTCGATCTCGTGTGGGCTCCCAGCCTGCCCGTGGCTCTCGCCGTACTGGCGATTGCGCAGATGGGCGTTCATCTCGTGTTCTTTCTGCACGTCACGTCAGGCCCCGACAACGTCAACAACGTCATGGCGCTCGCCTTCGGCCTGTTCATCGTCATCCTGATCATCGGCGGGTCGCTTTACATCATGCACGCGATGAATCAGAACATGGGCATGCACGGCATGTCTATGTGAAGCCGCGTCGCCCTTTACACGACGGGTTTGGCCTCGTTGAGTTGTCGGGCGATGATGTCGTGATTGAGCCAGATGACCGGCCCCAGCGGTTTGTTCATTTCGCGGGCGATCAACGACCCGCTCGCCTTGACGACCAGCGCGCTGAGATAATCGGCGATGAGCGCGTTCCGGCTCTTGTGCATGGCCTCGATGTCCTCGGACGTCGAGATCACGATTTCGGCGAGGTCGGGATCGTTGGGCGTCGGCCAGTTCGCGAAATCGCGGGCTCGGGCGACGACTTCGGTATGGTTGAGCTTCTCGATGCGCGTCATGACTGCTTCGAGCGGGGCGTCGCCCAACAAGTTCCGGCAAGCCTGCCATTGCGCGTGCGCCCAGGCGCCGCCGCTCTCTTTCTTCAGGGCGAGCAGGAGCGAGAACAGCGGAAGTTCGACGCCGGTAAAAATATCGGAGGAATTCGTCCGAATTTCCGGGCAGTTGAATACGACGGCTTGAACGCCGCGCGCCCAATTTTCCGTCGCGATCCGCTCAAGCTTCATCTTGGCGTAACCTTGGGTGTAGTTGATATAGGATTGCCATTGATATCGGTCGTCGATGAGAATTTCCGCGCCATGGTAGCCGTAGGCGGAATAGCGGACCTGGCCGCCCGCCTGGGCCACGCGCGCGCGAATGTCGGCTGTGCCCTCGATCAAATATCCAAAAGTGTTGGCCGTCACTTCCTCGAAATTTTGCAGCACGAGCCGTCCCATGTCGCTGGCGAGGAACTCCGCGGAAGACAGGAAGCGCGCCCCGCGACCCTTGTAAACGCGCGCCGCCAGCGCCAGGAAAATCTTGGTTTTGGGCACGCCGCCGGCCATTGTGTGCGCAAAGAAAACATCGCGGCCTGCGGGAATGAGTTGGCCAAGTTGCGCGAAAGCGAGCGCCGCCGCTTGCCTGAAACGCCGGGCGCCAAGTTCACGACAATTGTCGAGATAGTCCCAATCGAACTTGTGCTCGCGCCAGTTCGCCATGGTCAGCTTGCCGATCAGGTCGCGCGGCGTGAGGCCTCCTTCGGGCGCGTCGAGTTCAAATCCGGACATGAGCGGAACGTTGACGATGCGCCCGCCCAGATTGGCTTCCGCCGTACTGAGTTCGTCCGCGGTCAGCGGGCGCAGGATATTGTTTTCAGCGCGCCGTCCGGTGGTCATCCCGAAGATTTCCATGCCCGCGTCTCGGGCTTCCGCCACCAGGCCGCTCGCATAGCCTCGGTCGAAAAGTTCGCCAAAGAGAACGAAGACGTCCCCCTTCCTGAATCCGGCCTGGGGCGGCAGGCTGCGCAGCGACACGCGTTCGTTCATCGATCGTTCCTTCAAAACGCGGGCGTCCGCCGCCTTCGCGAGGGGTAAGGTCTGGGCTTTCGCCTAGTCCGCTCCGCAGGCGAACTCAAGGCCGTCCGCCACGACACAGCCTCCCGCGCTTAGTTCTCCTCACCGCGACGCAGACGCCGCGCCGGGGCTGCGGTCCTTTGGATTTTCGGATAGTCTGCCGGCAGCCGGTCTTGTGTCTTGGGAGTCTCGATGGTCGGGCGTAACGAATTGCTGCGGGGAAAGCGCGGCCTGATCATCGGGGTGGCCAACAACCGCTCGATCGCATGGGGGATCGCCCGGGCGTGTCGCGCCGCCGGCGCCGAGGTGGCGATGACCTATCAGGGCGACGCCTTGAAGAAGCGCGTCGAGCCGCTCGCAGCCGAAATCGGGGGCTGGCTGCTGGGTCATTGCGACGTCACCGAACCCTCGACGCTCGACGCGGCGTTCGACACGATCAGACAGGCCTGGGGCAAGCTCGACTTCATGGTTCACGCAGTCGCCTTCTCGGCCAAGGATCAGTTGGACGGGCGCTACATCGAAACTACGGCGGCGAATTTTTCCACCGCCATGACGATCTCCTGCTTTTCCCTCGCCGCGATCGCGCGCCGCGCCGAGCCGCTGATGCCGGACGGAGGTTCGATCCTCACCCTCACTTATTACGGCGCCGAGAAGTGGTTTCCGCATTACAACGTGATGGGGGTCGCCAAGGCGGCGCTTGAGGCGAGCGTGCGTTATCTGGCCGTGGACCTTGGCGAGGCTGGCATCCGGGTCAACGCCATCTCGGCGGGTCCGATAAAAACGCTGGCTTTCGCCGGGATCGCGGACGCGCGATACCTGCTAAAATGGGCGCAAGACAACTCACCCCTGCGCCGCAACGTGACGGCGGAAGATGTCGGCGACAGCGCGGTCTATTTGCTGTCGGACCTGTCGCGCGGCGTTACCGGCGAGGTGCACCACGTGGATTCCGGCTACAACGTCATCGGCATGAAGCGTCCCGACGCGCCCGATATTTCCCGGCCGGCGGAATAGACGTTCAGTGGACCAAGCGAGCGAGACTCCCGTCCCCTCGTCACATGGGTTGCTCTACGGAGTGCTTGGCGGAAGCGGTGTCCGCCTTACTAGCGTCTACGGCGATTTCTGCGCGTCCGCCGTTGTCTCACGAGCCCTTTATTTTCCTGGGATATTCACGCTTTCATGTTTCCTCGCGTCTCTTGACGTCTCGCCAAAGCGCACCTAGAAATTGGGGCCGATATTGGGGCCGGCTTGGGGCCGGTGGCGCGGATCGCGGGGCGGATATGGCACGGCAAATCCATAAGCTGACGGCGCGCGGCGCGGAGTCGATTTCCGAGCCGGGCCGGCATGGCGATGGCGGCGGCCTCTATCTGTCGATTTCCGCCGAGGGGCGGCGGCGCTGGGTTTTCCTTTTCACTTGGAACGGGAAGCTGCGAGAGGCCGGCTTAGGCGCGGCGGCAAAGGACGGGGTTTCTCTCAAGTCCGCTCGCGACAAGGCCGCTGAGGGTCGCAAGCTGGTCAAAGAGGGCGTGGACCCTATCGCCCATTGGAGTCGGCCGGACACCGTCCCGACGTTCGGCGAGATCGCCGACAGCTACATCGAAGCGCACGAAAGTAGCTGGCGCAACGATAAGCACGCCGCGCAATGGAAGATGACGCTGAAGACCTATTGCGAGGCGATCCGCAAAACGCCCGTCAACCAGATTGATACCGAAAGCGTCCTTTCCGCCCTGAAGCCGCTTTGGAGCCGGGCGCCCGAAACCGCATCGCGGTTGCGGGGCCGCATAGAAGCCGTCTTGGACGCCGCGAAGGCGAAAGGGCATATCGGGCGCAACGAAGCCAATCCGGCAAGCTGGCGCGGCCATCTCGACAAGCTCCTGCCAAGGCCGTCCAAGCTCACGCGCGGCCACCATGCGGCCATGCCCTACGGCGAGGTTCCCGCTTTTATCGCCGACATTCGGACGCGCGAAGCGACAGCGGCGCGGGCTCTGGAGTTTTGCATTCTCACGGCGACGCGATCTTCGGAGGCGATGCAAGCGCGCTGGCAAGAAATCGACCTCGACGCGCAGACGTGGACAATTCCCGCCGAGCGAATGAAGGCTGGGCGAGAGCATCGCGTCCCGCTGTCGGCGCGCGCCGTAGCAATCCTCAAAGGCATGAAAGAGGCGGGGGGCGCGTACGAATACGTATTTCCCGGCCGACGGCCCAAGCGCCCGCTGTCAAACATGGCGTTTGAAATGTTCCTTCGCCGCTCCAAATTGGCATACACGACGCACGGCTTCCGCAGCTCATTCCGCGATTGGGCTGGAAACGAAACAAACTTCCCGAGAGAGCTTTCCGAGCATTCGCTGGCCCATGTCATCGGCGACAAAGCGGAGCAAGCCTATCGGCGATCCGACGCGTTAAGCCGGCGGCGCGAGTTGATGGACACTTGGGCGCGCTACTGCGGCGGCGAGGCGGGAGCAAATATAGTTGCCATGAAGCGCTCGGCGTGATGCGCGACACGTTTCGCTTCCGACTTTAATATCTGGCTGCGAAATTGTCGGGCCGAAATTTGAGAGGGAGTGTTGTTGTCTCACGGCGCATCACTTAGAAACGGCACTGCCCGGAGCGGAGGCGGTTGTAATGAAGAATGAGGACACCGTTTACTGGGGGGACGACGACGACGATGACAGCCTTTATGTCCTTTTCACTCCCAGCTTTAAAAAAAACTCCGCGACGCTCTACCAGTAATTGCCGATAATAAATTTGACGCACTAGTGTTTTTCGCCGAAATCGCTGTTGAAAATGCAAGTCACAATTTTTTTCTTTGGAACGATAAGAGCTGGCTCCGGTTGTCTGAACAGTTTCCCGCGAATGATAAGTGGCGTTCCGCCGGGGTTGGTCGTTAGGGATCGCCGGTGGTCGGGCCCCCTCGTGGGTCACGTCAGGCCTCCTCGGGTCACTCACGGCTCAGGTGGTCGAACAC
>JAYVYJ010000329.1:0-9549 GCA_043784465.1 Hyphomicrobiales bacterium | reverse complement strand
GCCGCCTTCCGCCGCTTGTCGCCCAAAGCCGTCATCCTCTCCGGCGGCCCCGCCTCGGTCCCCGACGAGGGCAGCCCGCGTGCGCCCGAGATCGTGTTTCAGTCCGGTGTGCCGGTGCTGGGCGTCTGCTACGGCCAGATGACGATGGCGGCCCAGCTCGGCGGCAAGGTCGAGAGCGGCCACCACCGTGAATTTGGCCGCGCCGAGGTCGAGGCGGTAGCCGACAGCCCTTTGTTTGCCGGCTGCTGGGAGGCGGGAGGCCGCTATGTCGTCTGGATGAGCCACGGCGACCGCATCGTGGAATTGCCGTCGGGCTTTCTGCGCATCGGGGTCTCCCCCAACGCGCCCTACGCGGCGATCGCCGACGAGGCGCGGCGCTATTACGGCCTGATGTTCCACCCGGAAGTCGTCCACACGCCGGACGGGGCGAAGCTGATCTCCAATTTCGTCCACGGGGTCGCTGGCCTCAAGCGCGACTGGACGATGGCGGCTTTCCGCGCCGAGGCGCGCGACAAAATTCGGGCTCAGGTCGGCGAGGGACGCGTGATCTGCGGCCTTTCTGGCGGCGTGGATTCCACCGTCGCCGCCGTGCTGATCCATGAGGCCGTCGGCGATCAACTGACCTGCGTGTTCGTCGACCACGGCCTGATGCGGGCGGGGGAGGGCGAGGAGGTCGTGCGCCTGTTTCGCGACCACTACAACATCCCGCTCGTCCACGTGGAGGCGGCGCCCGCGTTTCTGGGCGCGCTGGCGGGCGTCAGCGATCCCGAGACCAAGCGCAAGACCATCGGGCGCCTGTTCATCGAGACCTTCGAGCGCGAGGCCGCCCGGATCGCCTCGGACGGGCGCGGGCCGGTGAAGTTCCTTGCGCAGGGCACGCTCTACCCCGACGTGATCGAGTCCGTCTCCTTCACTGGCGGCCCTTCGGTGACGATCAAATCGCACCATAATGTCGGCGGCCTGCCCGAGCGCATGAACATGAAGCTGGTGGAGCCGTTGCGCGAATTGTTCAAGGACGAGGTGCGAACGCTGGGCCGCGAACTGGGCCTTCCCGCCTCCTTCGTCGGCCGCCATCCCTTCCCCGGCCCCGGCCTCGCCATTCGCATCCCCGGCGAAATCACGCCCGAGAAGCTCGATATTCTTCGCAAAGCCGATGCGATCTATCTGGAGGAGATTCGCGCCGCGGGCCTCTACGACAAGATCTGGCAAGCGTTTGCGGTTCTGTTGCCCGTTCGATCGGTAGGCGTGATGGGCGACGGGCGCACCTACGAGCACGTTCTGGCGTTGCGCGCCGTGACTTCGAGCGACGGCATGACGGCGGATTTCTACCCCTACGACATGGCCTTTCTCGCCCGCGTCTCGACCCGCATCGTCAACGAGGTCAAGGGCGTCAACCGCGTCGTCTACGACGTGACCTCCAAGCCGCCGGGGACGATCGAGTGGGAATAGGCTCAGCGCGCGACGGGGATCATCACCTCGTTCCTGCGCATAAACCATAGCGTCCATGGCGGATTGTACTGCGCCAGCGTCGCTGGCCCCGTAGCTGTCAGCTTGCGTTGGGCGATCCAATTGGACAGCCAAACAGTCCGCGTGGCCACGTCTTCTGGACCGGCGAGGCCGGAGAAGCGGATGACGGCGAAACGCGTGGGCGGCGTTTCGCTCAGTTTCACGCTGGGGTCGGCCGGTTCGGGCAGCGTCGGCAGCAGGAAACCGTTCGGCATCGTGAAGCGCACGACCCAGCCGTCCGCGGAAAGCGTTTGGCCGACCGGCGCCGTCATCGCGATGTTTCGCCGGCTTTTGTTGCCGCCGAAAATATAGCCCGCCAGCCGTCGAAATCCCTCGCTCGCCGCTTCCTTCTGCCCGCCGCTCGCGAGGGTTTCGGCGACGACGAGCGCGGGATAGTCGCGCACCTCATAGGGTCCGTCCATCAACACGCGGCTAAACGCGGGTTCCTCTACCGCCAAGACATATCCTCCCAACGAGAACGCGCACGCCACCAGGATCGCGAGGCCGAGCATCCATTTCATGATGACGATTTGGGGTGCGCGCCGCGAAAGCAAAAGGCCCGTCCCTTGACTATGGGACCTTGTGAGCCGCGCGACGCGCGCCTAGTCTGCGCCGTGCATTTCGCGAGGCCCTGATGAATCCCTACGCCCCCGCCGCCGATCTCGCCCGCGCGCTGGCGGCGCGCGAAACCTCTGCGGCCGAACTGACCGAGGCCGCCATCGCCCGCATCGAGGCGCTCGACGGCCCTCTCAACGCGATATGCGTCAAGACCTACGACCGCGCCCGGGCGGCGGCCAAAGCCGCCGACGGACGGCTGGTCCGGGGCGAGCGCGGGCCGCTGCTCGGCGTGCCGATGACGATCAAGGAATCCTACAATCTCACCGGCGCGCCGACGACGTGGGGGTTTCCGGCGGCGCGCGACTTCCAGCCGCCGGAAGACGCGTTGGCGGTCCAGCGGGTCGAGCGGGCGGGCGCGGTGATCCTGGGCAAGACCAACGTGCCCCTCGGGCTGGGCGACTGGCAGAGCTATAACGAAATCTACGGCGTCACCAACAACCCTTACGATCTAAGCCGCACGCCGGGCGGCTCGTCGGGAGGCTCGTCGGCGGCGCTGGCGGCGGGGTTCGGGGCGCTGTCGATGGGCTCCGACATTGGCGGCTCGCTGCGCGTGCCCGCGCATTTCTGCGGCGTCTTCGCGCACAAGCCGACCTACGATCTTTGCGCGCCGCGCGGCCATCTGCCGCCCGGCGTGCCCGCGCTGCCCGGAACTGCCGACCTTTCCGTGATCGGCCCGATGGCGCGGAGCGCCGAGGACGTCGAGAACCTGCTGGAAATCATGGCCGGACCCGACCCGTGGGAAGCCGGAGTCGGCTACCGACTCGCATTGCCCGCCCCCCGCGCGCGCGAAATCTCCGGCTTTCGCCTGCTCGTGCTCGACCATCACCCGCTCGTCGAGAGCGACGCCGCCGTCGCCGGTGCGCTCGAAACGCTCGCGCGCGGGCTCGAAAAGGCGGGGGCGAAGGTCGCAACGCGCAGCGACCTGCTGCCCGACCTCGACGCCGGCGCGCGCCTTTTCATCGGCCTTCTGTCGTCGGCGATGGCGTCGCGCGTGCCCGAGGAGGCTTACGTCCGCATGGTGGAAGCCGCCGCGAACGTGTCTCCCGACGACCGCAGCCTGTCGGCCGAACAGGCGCGCGGCGCCACGCTCAGCCATCGCGCGTGGAGCCAGCTCGACGCCCGCCGCAAGGGCGTGCGTGCGCAATGGCGGGCGTTGTTTCAGGAGTTCGACGCGGTTGTCGCCCCGGTGACCCCGACCCCCGCCTACCCGCACGATCACGAGCCTGTGCAGATGAAGCGCCGCCTCGTCGTGAACGGCGCGCCGCAGGATTATTTCGCCAACCTGCTGTGGCCCGGCGTCGCGACCATGCCGGGCCTGCCCGCGACGGCGCTGCCCATCGGCCGCGCGCCGGGCGGCCTGCCCATTGGCGCGCAGATCATCGGGCCGTGGCTGGAGGACCGCACGACACTGATGCTGGCGCGGCTGATCGAGCGCGCCTTCGGCGGCTTTTCGCCCCCCGCGCTGTGAGGCTCACTCCGGCTCGGCTTCGCTCAACAACGCCGCCGCCATCGCGCGCGTAACCTTGGCGCCCTGCGCGAGCGCCTCGGCATCGAGCGCATCGACCAGCGACCGCGCCGCTCCCAGCGAGCGGTCGAGACGGCGGGAAATATAAGCGACCAGCGACGGCTCCACGGAAAGCTGCCGGTCGGCGAACATCTTGGTCATCGCCGCTTCTATCAGCGGCGGCTCGGGCGGAGCGATGCCTATGACCGGCGCAAGGCGAAGTCGGGACAGGAGATCGGGCGTCCGGACGCCCCATAGCGACGGCGCAGCCTTCGCCGTCATCAGGACCGCTACGCCGCGCGCGCGGGCGAAATTGAGCAGATGAAAGAAGACCGTTTCCCCCGTGAGGCCGGCTTCGGCGTCGTCAAGCGCGAGCGCGGGCGCCCTCGTCGCCGCCTCGGGGTCGGTTTCGCCCAGTTGGGCGCCGTCAATCAGAACCCCGCCTGTGCGGGCGGCGAAAATCGCCGCCAGATGGCTTTTGCCCGCGCCCGCAGGCCCGTTCAGCAGCATCAGCGGCGCGGGCCAGTCCGGCCAGCTCTCGACCAGCCCCAACGCGGCGGCGTTGGAGGGCGCGGGCAGAAAATCGTCGCGCGCGAAGCTCGGCGCGTGGGGCAGGGTTAAGACGAACTGGCGCCCCGCGCTCATGGCGCCGTCGCCGCCCGGCGCCCGCGATACCCGGGGCTGCGCTGGTAGCTGGCGATCAGATGGCGCACGATCACGCCCAAAGCGGCGGACGTCGGCACCGCCACCAGAAGCCCGGTGAAGCCGAACAGGGCGCCGAATGCGAACAAAGCGAAGATCAGCCAGACCGGATGCAGGCCGATGGATTCGCCCACCAACTTGGGCGAGACCACGTAGCCCTCCAGAAATTGCCCAGAGCCGATCACCGCGAGCGTCATCGCCAGCAGATGGAATTCCGGCCATTTCTGCACGATGGCGACGCTGAGAGCGAACACCAGCGCCGTCAACGACCCTATGTAGGGCACGATGCTCAGCACGCCGCCCGCCGTGCCGATCAGCAGCGCGAAATCCAGCCCGATGAGGCTGAGGCCGACGCCGTACCAAAGGCCCAGAAACAGGCACACCGACAATTGCCCGCGCACGAAGCCCGCAAGCGCATGATCGATCTCGCCCGCGATTGCGCGCAATTCGCCGCGATGGTCGCGCGGCAGCCAGGAATCGACCGTGTCGATCATCGCGTCCCAGTCCACCAGAATGTAGAACGCCACCACCGGCGTCACGATCAGGAACGACAAAACCCCCAAAAGCGCCGCACCGCCCACCGCCAGCCGCTTGAGCCCCGCAAGCGCCCAAGCGCCGCTCTGGCTCATCAGATCGCCGATGGATTTCTGGATCTGCTCGGAGGTGAAGGTCTCCCCCAGCCCAAACTGCTCCAGCCACGGCCCGCCGTGCAAAGCCATGAACTGGGCGCCGCGTTCCGCCACCACCTTTTGCAGCGTCTCGACATAGCCGGGCAGCTTGTCGGAAAACAGCGCGATCTGTTTGGCCAGCGCGGGGGCCAGCGTCACTCCCGCCAGCCCGACCACGCCCACGAAGGCGAGCAAAATCGTCAGCGACGCCATCAGCCGGCTGAACCCCAGCCGCTCCATGCGTCGCGCCACCGGGTTCAACAGATAGCCGACCGCGATGCCCGCCACGAACGGCGCGAGTTGGGAGCCGAATGTGTCGATGGCGAGCGCGACGACGACGCCCAAGCCCGCCCAAAGCATGAGCTGACGCTTGAAGGGCATCGGCGCGCCGGCGGCGGCGGGCTCGATCAAGTCCCACTTGCCGCCCCAGGGATCGCGGAACACTGCGACGCTGCCGTAGGCCTCGTGGCGCGGAATCTCCAGAAATTCGATGCCGGCGGCGAGCAGGCGCGTGTGGTCGCGGGCGAAATCGTCGGTCTCCAGAAAATAGGCGACGCGGCCTCCGGCGGGCTGGCCGATGGCCGCGATCTGGTTCGCATCCGACGCCTTGGCGACCACGAACCGCGCCCCGTCGGGCGAGGCCGGGCCGACCACGACCCAGCGCTTGCCGTCGCCCATCGCCCGATCCTCGATCACGGCGAAGCCGAGCCGGTCGCGGAACCACGCGATCGCTTCGTCATAGTCCGGCGCCAGAAAGGCGACGGCGGCGATGCGGGAAGCCAAGCGGTCGAACTCCTTGAATGATGCCGCATCCTATAGACTGCGGCCGCCGCGCGCGTCGAGCCGAACGGCGTTGACATCGAGATCGGCGCCCCCGAAACAAGGCGCGCAAAGGGGCGCGGCATGGGCGAGGCGGAGCGGAAGGGCGTGTGCCTCGTGATCGGGGCCGGGGACGGGCTGGGCGCGGCTATTGCCGCAGCGTTCGCCGCCGAGGGCCTCGCCGTGGCCGTCACACGCCGCCCCCGGCATGCCGAGGCGCTGGAGGCGCTGGCCGCCGCGCTGCGCGCCAAGGGCGCAAGCGCCCACGCCTTTCCCCTCGACGCCCGGGAGGAAGGCGAGGTCGTCACGCTTGTCGACGGAATAGAGCGCGACATCGGCCCGCTGGAGGTCGTCGTTTTCAACATCGGCGCCAATGTGCGCTCCGGGCTGACCGAAACGACCGAGCGGATCTATCGCAAAGTTTGGGAGATGGCGGCGCTGGCGGGCTTTCTCACCTTGCGCGAGGCGGCGCGGGTCATGAAGCCGCGCGGGCGCGGCGCGATCCTCGTCACCGGCGCGACGGCGAGCCTGCGCGGCGCGTCCGGCTTCTCGGCCTTCGCGGGCGCCAAGCATGCGCTGCGGGCGCTGGCGCAGAGCGCGGCGCGAGAACTGGCGCCGCAGGGCGTCCATGTCGCGCATGTCGTGATCGACGGCGCCATCGACGGCGTTTTTACGCGCTCGATGCAGTCGAACGCTTCGGAAAGACTGGCGCGGGGGGAAATCCTCGATCCCGCCGAAATCGCGCGTAATTATGTGCATCTCTATCGACAGGGCCGTAGCGCGTGGACCTTCGAGATGGATTTGCGACCCTTTAGCGAACCCTGGTGAGGCATGGCCAAGACGCTCGAATTCATCTTCGATTTCGCCAGCCCCAATTGCTGGTTCGCCTACCGGGCGTTGGGACCGATCCTGGCGCGCACGGGGGCGGCGCTGGTCATCGAACCCGCGTTGCTGGGGGGCATCTTCAAGGCCACCGGCAATCAGGCCCCCTTCGTCGCTTTCGCCAACGTGAAGGGCAAGGTCGATTACGAGCGCCTGGAGATCCGCCGCTTCCTCGTCCGGCATTCCCTCACGAAATTCCGCATGAATCCACATTTCCCGGTCAACACGCTGATCCTGATGCGCAGCTTCGTCGCAGCGCGCGCGCGCGGGCAGGGCGACGCCTGTTTGGAGGCGGGCCTCAAAGGCCTGTGGGAGGAAGGGCTCGACCTCTCGGACGCTGCCATCCTCGCCGCCCGGCTGACGGAGGCCGGCCTCGACGGCGCCGATCTCGTCGCGCAGGCGCAGACGTCTGAGATCAAGGCCGAACTGGCGCGCTCGACGGAAGCGGCGATAGCGCGCGGCGTGTTCGGCTTGCCTTCTTTCTTCGTGGGGGCTGAAATGTTCTTCGGCAAAGAGCGCCTCGGCCAGATCGAAGACGAGTTGCTCAAGCCGTGACAGATATATCCGCGCTTCTCCTCGATCCCGCCGCCTGGGCCGCGTTCGCGACGCTGGTCGTGATGGAGCTTGTTCTGGGGGTCGATAATCTCGTGTTTCTCTCGCTGGTTTCGGCGCGGGTCGCGCCGGAGCGGCAGGCGGCGGTGCGGCGTCTCGGGCTCAGCGTCGCGCTTGTTATGCGCCTGGTGCTGCTGGGCGCGCTGGCGGGTCTCGTCAGCCTGACCGCGCCGCTGTTCTCGATGCTCGACCACGGCTTTTCGCTGCGCGATCTTGTGCTGTTGGCCGGCGGGTTTTTCCTCATCTACAAGGCGACGCAGGAGATCCATGACCATGTCGTAGGTGAGGAACACGAGGGCGCTTCAGGCCCCGCGCGGCTCAGCTTCTCGGCGGCGGTCGCGCAGATCGTGGCGCTGGATCTCGTGTTCTCCATCGACAGCATCGTGACGGCGGTGGGCATGACCGACCATTTCGCCATCATGGCGGCGGCGGTTGGCGTGGCCATCCTGGCGATGGGATTGGCGGCGGGACCGCTCTCGCGCTTTATCGCTGGGCATCCGAGCATAGTCATGCTCGCGCTGAGCTTCTTGCTGATGATCGGCATGGTGTTGGTCGCCGACGGCTTCGGGCTGCATGTGCCCAAGGAATATATCTACGCGGCCTTCACATTCTCCGGCCTCGTCGAGGCGCTCAACACCTGGCGGGGCCTGCGCCGGCGCCGAGCGAGGCCCCCGGCGTAAGACAAAAAAAATACTGAGGCGCTAGACGTTTGGGGGTGACGCTCGCGCTCGCCCTCCCTTCCGTCCCGCTGTCGCGCCGGCATCTGGCGCTCGGCGCCGGCTATATCGTCACCTATCTCGTCATCAACGCCTTCACCGATCACCGCAGCCTCGCGGGATCGGCGGTGACGTTGTGGAGCCCGGACAACGCGCTGAGCGTCATGCTCATCATGGAGTCCTGGACGTTCGCGCCGCTTGTCTGGCTCGCGCAGATCGGCGCCGATCTGCTGTTCGGTCATGCCAGCAACATAGCGGCGACGATCTGCGCGGAGACGACGCTGGCTGTGGGTTACCTGGGCCTGGCGCTCGCCATGCGGCGCGGCTTTGGCGTGAAGCTCGACGCCATGCAGCCTCGCGACGTGGTCGCCGTCATGGCGCTGGTTCCCATCGGCGCTGCGGCCTTGGCCGTCCTGTATTGCGGCGTGCTGGTCGGCGTCGGCGAGCTTCCCCGGTCCGCGTTTTTTCCCACGCTTTGCGGTTACTGGATCGGCGATGCGGCTGCGATGGGCGTCGTTATCCCCGCCACCGGGGCGCTTTTGCGTCTGGGCGCCAAAAAGCCGTGGCGGCGAAATCTGACTTTCGACGATTTGTTTTTCGCCACGATCACCGCCGGTTTCCTGGGCGTGGTGATCCTGCTCAGCGTAGCCAATCTCAAGGACCGCTATCTGTTCGATCTCGCGTTCCTGCCGATATTGCTGGTGGGGCTCAGGTTCGGCCGCGACGCGGGCGCGCTGGCGCTTTTGTTCGTTCAGATGATGTTGCTGGCGGGGCTCGACTATTTTCGTGTGCACGACAACGAATACGTCACCTATCAACTGCTGATGTTCATCCTGTCGGTGTCGGGGCTGGCGCTGGGGGCGGCGGTCGACGAATGGCAGGAGACGGCGCTGGAGTTGCGGCGCCGCCAGGGCGAACTCGCCAAAGTGTCGGAGCGCGCCACCAACGGCATGATCGCGGCGGCGATGAGCCACGAGATCAGCCAGCCGCTCGCCGCCATCGGGACCTATGTGGTGAGCGCGCGCCGGCTGCTTGAAACGGGGACGAACGGCGAGCGGGCGCTGGGTGCGCTTCGCCGGGCGGAGGGGGAAGCCGGGCGGGCGCGCGCGATCATCGAGCGCCTGCGCGATTTCGTCGCCAAAGGCGAGGTGGCGCGCGAAGCGCTCGATCTCGCCGACATCGTCGCCCGCGTCGTCGCCACGCAGGCCGACGGGGCCAGCGAGCGCGGCGTGGCGCTGATCTATCAACCCGCAGGCGCAGCGCCGGCTCTGGGCGACCGCGTAGCGCTGGAGCAGGCCGTCGCCAATCTCGTTCTCAACGCCATCGAGGCCGCCCCGATGGGAGAGGGGCAAGTGAGGGTTACGCTGGAGCGCCGCCCTGGATGGGTCGCCGTCAAGGTTGAGGACAATGGCCCTGGAGTTTCGCCGGACATGGCGACGCGTCTGTTCGAGCCGTTCGAGACCACCAAACCGCGCGGCATGGGGCTGGGGTTGCCGCTGGCGCGCGAGATCGCGATGCGTCA
>JAYVYJ010000328.1:0-13095 GCA_043784465.1 Hyphomicrobiales bacterium | reverse complement strand
GATGTGGAGATGCAGCGTCTCGCCGGCGGCCGCGTGGACGATCTCCAGCACAAGGTGGAAGCCCCAATACGCAAAGGGCGTGGAGACGCCGAAGACGGCGACCCCGATGGGAGCCGTCGCCGCCAGGGGCGTCTCGTCCGTCAGAATTTGCACTCGCCTATATCCCGAAGGCGCCAGAGACTAAGATAACCTTCCAGCGTCCACATCGGAGGATTATAGCCAAACGGCGGGGCGGTGATATCGAGATAACGGGACCCCGAAGCCACTTCTGGCAACGGCGTATTGACGAAACCCGGGTTGTTCGAAGCCAGCAGAAACTTAGAGTCTGACTTCTTCATGTTGGTCACGGCGGATTTCACATCTTCGTCTTTGAGATGATTCAAGAGATCCTTACAAAAGATCAGGTCGGAGCGGGGCGGAACAGTCGTGACGATATCGAGAACCCGAAATTCATATTGCGGATGGCGCGCTTTATTCCGATGAAGCGCGGAAAATACAATATCAAAGCCGGTATATTCAAGTCCGCCGATTGTGGACAGGATGTCGGGCATCCAATTGAAATCGCCGCAGGGAATATCGCTCATCGTGCGAATCCCCTCTTCCTCCACCGCCTTTCTGATCGCATTGGCCGCGCACATCACGCTGGGCGAATTGCGCGCCGATCCCGGTCCGGAGCGCGATTCTTCGGACCCCCAGAGGTTTTCGTCATGCACCGCCGCGAAGCGACGGCTCAACTCCGCTTTGCGCTGCTGTTTGGCCTGATATTCTCTGAATAAATTCAGCATTTTACGCTCGTCGCTCGAATTTGCTTGTTCAACCCGGCGTCACTCCTGCTATGCGGCTCGACAAAGTAGGGCAAGCCGGAGAGCGCCCGTCACCACGCCGATAAGGGACGCCGTGACACACGACAAGCGCGACGACGACCTCGGGGCTTCACACAAACCGCCCTGCCCTTCACAGGTCCCGCCCCCTTTGCTAACTGACGCGGAGCCCGGTTCGCCCCGGCGGCCTCTCGCCAATCTTGCCCCGCCGAATATTTCCTCGACGATCGTCCCGCCGAAATTCGACAGTTCTCATACAGGCAAAATCAAAAATGCGGGTTCGCCAGCGTATTCAAAATTTTCTCAAGCCCATCTTGAACGATGCGCTGGATTCCAACGACCGGCTTGCGACGCTGGAACGCCAGATCTCGGGGATCGCGCAACGACTCGACCTCATGAACTCGCCCCCGCACGCCCTCGACGCGCTAGAAGCGGCGCATATGGAGCGTTATCGGATGGAGCGGCGCCTGCTGAACGATTGGTCTGGCGACCGGCGCCAACATCTCGTCGACAGGGCGCAAGCTGTGATGGCGAAGCTACGGCCCATGAAAGCCAAAGGCTTTAGGAAGGCGCGGTTCGGCAGCCGGAACGACGGCGGCTATGTCGTTCTGGATGACTTCAAGCCGCTCGACACCATGCTTTCCTTTGGCGTGGAGCATAACGCCGACTTCGACCTGTATGTGGCCAAGCAGGGCGTGCAGGTCATTCAATTCGATCACACCATCGACCGCGCGCCCGTCGAACACCCCCGGATCAAGTGGGAAAGAAAGAAAATCGCCCCGCAGGCGACGGAGGGTTCGGAAAACATCGTAAATCTCGTCAAAACCTACAAAATAGGCGAAGTTCGACCGAACGCGCTGCTCAAGATCGACATCGAACACGACGAATGGCCCGTGTTCGACTCGACGCCGGCGCACGATCTGAAGAAATTCACGCAGATCACCGGCGAGTTTCATGGATTCGACTATCTGTCGGACCGCGCCCGCTTGGAAATCGTGGAACGTGTCGTAAACAAACTGACCGAAAACTTCGCTCTCGTTCATGTCCACGCCAATAATCATTGCGACGTCGCCGACTTTTTCGGCCTGACGGTTCCGTATGTGCTGGAATTCACCTTCGCCAACCGTGACGTCTATCAATTCGAGGACACAGACGAAACCTTTCCCGGGCCGCTCGACGCGCCGTGCGATCCCGGCAAGCCGGACATAAGGCTGGGCGCGTTCCGGTATTGAGAAATCGTCAGGGCCTCGCGCCGCTCACCCAAAACAACCCGTAGCTCTCCAGGTCCCTCGCCTCCACTCTGCGGACCACGGTCCCTAACGGGGTCACGCGCACGAAACGCTCCTTCAATTCGTCCGCGAAATCGGGCGGGCCGAAAGCCAGTCCCTCGGGGGACATCGGATGGGACGGGCGAAACCCCCAACGCTCCGGTTCGCCCGCCTCCGTCGCCGGAGCGCCGTAGTACGTGAGCAGCGACGTTGAGGCGTAGCCCTTGGCGACAACGAACCCCGCCCCCCGCCCCTGCGCTTCCGCCCGCACCCGGTTGGCGACCTCGCGCCAGCCGCCGATCCGCAGCGCGGGATCGGCGGGGCCCAACGCGGGCCAGCCGGACGCAAGATGAAGATAGACCGCCGCCGCAAACGTGACGCCCAGCGCCGCCGATAAAGGCGCGAACGTGCGCGCCGCCGCTCGCGCCGCAAGCAGCGCAAGCGCGGGATAAAGCGGCGCCGGCCAGTTGCCCTGCACGCGATCGTGCAGCGCGTGGAGGAGGAAATAGCCCAGTAAGGGGGCGGAAACCGCCATCAATAGGCGCGTAGCCTCGTCGGGCGACCCCCGCCTCAAAGACGCGCCGCGCAACGCCAGCGCCGCCGTCAGCGGGTTGAACAGCAGAAGCTGGGAGCCTACAAATTCCCCCAGATAACGCGGCGAAAATCCACCTTGCCGCAGACGCCCGCCCTGCTTGACGAAGGTCGCCCAGCCATGGGTCTCGTTCCACCACAGGAACGGCGACAGCAAGACGAGCGCCAGCGCCGCCGCGCCATACGGACCGGGCCGCGCGAACTGCCGGCGCAGCCTCGGAACGGCTACAAGCGCCAGCCCGATACCCAGCCCCAAAAAACCCGCCGTCATCTTCGACAGCCCCGCCGCGCCCGTGGCCGCCCCGACCAGCGCCCAGCCCCAGGGCGAGCCCCGCCAAACCTCGACGAGCCCGAGCAGCGCCAGCGTCCAGAACAACACCAACGGCGTGTCGGGCGTGGCGAGCGGCGCCCCTGCGACAAGCGGCGCGCCCAGATAGAACAGCGTCGCCGTCGCCGCCGTCTCATTGTCGCCATAGAGCCGCCGCCCGAGCAGGAACACCAGCGCCGGCAAAACCGCCCCCGCCGCCCAGAACAGCGCACGCACGCCAAATTCCGAAGATCCGAACACGGCTTGCGACGCCGCGATCCCCCACGCCACCATCGGCGGATGATCGAGATAACCCGCCTGCGGCCAGCGCGCCCACAGCGCATAATAGGCCTCGTCGAACGTCAGTTCGACGCGCCCGATGACCAGCCCCTGCGCGACGACGAGAATCGCCCCCGCCGCCAGCGCGAGGCGGACGCGGCTCAGGACCACACGCGCGGCGGCGCGCGCCCCTCCAGCACGAGGAAGGCCGCCGCCAGCCCCGCCCGCAACCCTTGCGGCGAGGCGCTCACCAGCCGCGCGACCAGCACGCCGTCGACCACGCTCGCCCCCGCCTCCAGTCCCGGCGCGTCCGCCAGCGCCGCGCGGAGGGGATCGAGTTGGGCGGCGGCGTCGGGGGCGATTCGCACCAGCGTCGCCAGCGCGCGCGCGCCTGCGCCCACCGCCAGCCGGTCAAGCGTCGCCCCGGCGTCGTCGAGCCGCAGCGCTTCGGCGAAGACGAGGCGTCCGCCGCGCCGCAAGCGCCACGTATCGCGCAGCGAGGCGTCGACGCGCGTCTCGCCATGCGCGAGCCGCCCGAAGGCCGCAGCCTCGTAAATCGTCAGCGAGGCGTCCTCGGCCACGTCGGCCTCCAGCCGCCGCGACAGCCGCGCGCCCTCGAACAACAGCGTCTCCTGCGGCGCCCATATCAGCCGCGCGCCCGTCGCCGCCCTCAGTCCGAGCCGCACGTCGCAAGCCGACCCGGCGGCGCGATAGATTTTTTCCTGGCTCTGGCTGGTGACCAGCAGATGCGCGCCGGGGCCGGCGGCCACATCGATCCGCGCGCGGTCGCCGCCCGCCATCCCCCCGCCGGTGTTGACGATCACCGCCTCGCAAACCTCGCCCGCACGGGGAAACCGCCAGCGCCAGCCGCCGCTGTCGTAGGCGCAAAACGCCTGAGTACGCGCGCCCGCCCGCGCGGCCTCCAGCCGCAGTTCGGCGTCGACGCGGGGCAGAAGGGCGGAAACCTCGGATGTGTGCATGAATCCCTTTGCGCCCGATTTGGCCGGGCGGTGTTGCCCCAAGTCCACAGTGCGACTGCCGGGCGCACGCTATAGAGCCCCAACAAAGAGCTTTACCTTCATGACTTGGGGTCCAAATCAAGCCCGCAACGACGACGCGGCCGACGCGGGGCAGTTCCTGTCGCGCCTCGGCTACGTCCTGCTCGCGCTCGGCGCGCCGGCGGGCGCAGTGCTGCACGACCTTGCTATTTTCGTCGTCTACCCCGTCGCCGTCGCCTCATTCGTCCTGTCGGCGCTAATCGATCCGCCGGGCGCCCTGTTGACGCGCATGACGAGCGTCTTCACCCAGCCCCTTGTCATTATCTGTCTGGCGCTCGTCGCCTGGGCGGGCGTCTCGGTGATGTGGACTCCGTTCTCGATCGCCGCTGGGCAACATCTTCTCAAACTGTCGCTGTGGCTGATCTCGCTGTTTCTGGTGCTGACGACTGCGCGCGACCATGCGCGGGCGACCGACCTCTATCTGTTCCCTATCGGGCTCGTTCTGGGCCTCGTCGCGATGCTGGCGGCCTATGTGGCCAACCGCTACGGGTTCGAAATCCCCCAGGCGCGCATCCGCGACGGCGCGGTCGTTCTGGTGACGACGCTGTTTCCCGCCATGGGCGGCCTCGCGGCGCGGGGGCGCAACGGGCTGGGGCGGCTTTTGCTGATGCTGTCGGTCGTCGCGGTCTACGCGCTGGGTTCGCCCTCGCTGTTGATCGCGTTGTTGTTCGGCTTCGCCGCGCTGTCCTTTGCCGTGTCGGACCTCGGCCGCACGGCGCGAGACCTCGCTTGGGGAGTTGGGGGCATGATGGCGCTGGGGCCGCTGGCGGTGGTGCTGGTGTTCGAAATCGTGCGCGCGACCATGAACACCGGCCTCACCGCGCTCGGCGGCCCGTTCGCGACGCTGGCGCTGGCGCACGCGATGGTCATTCACGAAAAGCTGCTGCTTGTGACCGGCCACGGCTTCGAATCGCTGGTGCGCGCGTTGCAGACGGAACTGTTCGAGCCCGCCACGCCGCGCGGGCAATTGTTCGCGATCTGGTACGAACTGGGCGTGGTGGGCGCGGCTCTGGCGGCCGCGGGCATATGGGTCGGCTTTCGCGGCCTCTCCGCCGCCCCGCCGCGCCTCGCTCCCTATCTGGCCGCAGCGGTGGCCTGCAATCTGTCGCTCGCGGCTCTGGGCGAGAACCTCGGCGACATGCTGTGGACGCTGTCGTTAGGCGTCGCCGTCATCTCCGCCCATATCGCCGAGCGCAGCCAGTACCGCACGACCCGGCCTACGGCGGCGGGGCTGGCGCTGTTCTGATACGAAGCCCGGTCGATCGCCTCGTGCGGGCTCGAGCGTCCACGCCCGCTCTGGTCGCAGGGGCGCTTCCGCCGGAAACGGTAGGCAAGGTCACGCCGCCGCGCTCGGCCGCGCCAGAACCTCCGCGCGCCAGCGTCGCAGGTTCGCCAGATCCTCGGGGATCGCAATGCGCGCCTGTTTGGTGAAATCCATAGCGATCAGCCCGGTGATGTCGGCGACGGAATACGCCTCGCCCGCCAGAAACCGCCGGCTGCTGAGCGCCGCGTCGAAGCGCCGCATCGCCGTCAACGCCCGCCCCCGGTTGACCTCCGCCCATGACGGTATCTGCGGGTTCTCCATCTCGCGCATGGCGGGATGGGTGTGGCGGAACACCTGCGCGACCGACATCAGAAGCTGAAACTCGGCGAGGCGCTGCCACATCTCGACCTCGGCGCGCGCGCGGGGGGTGGCGCCGAACAGCGGCGGTTCGGCGTGCCGTTCCTCGAAATAGCGGCAGATCGCTATGGATTCGCTCAATACGCTGCCGTCGTCGAGCACCAGCGCCGGGACGGTCTGAAAAGGGTTAACGGCGCCATATTCGTCTTGCTTGTGCTGCATCTTCGCCAGATCGACCTGAACGCGCGCCACATCCACGCCCTTCTCGGCCAGAAAAATGCGCACGCGCCGGGCGTTGGGCGCGAAGGGCGAATCGTAGAGCTTCAACGGGGCTTCCTCCATCTTCTTCGCCTCGTTGCGTCGGCGCGGCGTTTATCGTCAGCGGGACGTTAACGTCTGCGGCGCATATCTCAAAGTCAGGTAGAGCGTTGAGTGTGCGTTAAGCGATGGACGACGTAACGGCGGAGATGATCGAACGCGGTCGCCGGGGCGATCCGCAGGACGCCGCGCGCCGTCGCAAGATGAACATCAAGATCAAGCACGCGCGCCACGCGCTGACGAGCACCACCGGCGACGCCGCCGGGCCGTTCGACAGCATGGTGCGTCTGTTCGCGCAAAGCGCGCTCAGCGCTTCCCCCGCCGCCGCCTTGCTGACGCTCGGCGTCGGGGCAGCCGCGCAGATGTGGACCGCGCCGCTGCCCGCCGTCGCCTGGGTGGCGGCCTCGCTGGCGATGACGGGTGCGCGCTCCTGGCTGGGCGCCCGCTATCTCAGCCTCGCCAATCCGGAGGCGAAGGCGAGCCGCTACCGGGCCTTGTTCGTGGCGACGCAGGTTCTCGACGGACTCGCCTGGGCCTGCGGCACGCTTTTGCTGCTCACCGCCGCCGACGCCAGCGCGCATGGCTTCGCGCTGGTTCTGCTGATCCTCGTCTGCGGCATGATCGCGACGACCGCTTCGGCCATACCCGCCGCAGTGGGCGCAGGCCTCGCGCCCATCGTCGCGGCGGCCTTGTGGTCGGTGGGGGCGCGCAGCCCGCTGGATTTCGCGCTGCTGTTTGCGCTTTGCGGCGGCGCGCTGCTTTATTTCACGGTGCTGGCCAACCGGCTTTTGCGGCTGGCGCTCGCGGGCCTTTCCTTTCAGGAAGAGAAGGACGCCCTGATCGCCGAACTCGAACAATCCAAATACAATTCCGACGAGGCCCGCCGCCGCGCGGAAAGCGCCAATCTCGCCAAATCCCGGTTCCTCGCCACGATGAGCCACGAATTGCGCACGCCGCTCAACGCGATCCTGGGTTTCTCGGAAGTTATGCACGCCGAATTGTTCGGCCCCCATTCCAGCCCGTCCTACAAGGAATATTCGCACGACATTCATTCCAGCGGCCAGCACCTGCTGATGCTGATCAACGAAATCCTCGATCTCAGCCGAGTTGAGGCGGGCCGCTACGACCTGAAGGAGGAATCGGTGTCGCTGCCCGGCGTCGTCGAGGAATGCCGGCATCTGCTCGCGTTGCGCGCCAGGTCCAAGGCCATTGAGGTCGTCGAGGAGATCGACGCCGATCTGCCGCGCATCTGGGCCGACGAGCGCGCGCTGCGCCAGATCACGCTCAACATTCTCTCCAACGCCATAAAGTTCACGCCGCAGGGCGGCCGCGTCGTCATTAAGGTGGCGCAGGATTCCGCGCGCGGCCAGTATCTGTCGATCCGCGACACCGGTCCGGGCATCCCGGAGGAGGAAATCGCGACCGTGCTGTCCTCCTTCGGGCGCGGCTCGATGGCGCAGAAAAATGCGGACGAAGGCACCGGCCTCGGCCTGCCGATCGTGCGCGGCCTCGTCGAGTTGCACGGCGGCGAGTTCACTTTCAAATCGAAGGTGCGCGAAGGCACCGAAGTCATCGTCTCGCTGCCGCCCGAGCGCGTGATGAGCGCGCTAGCCTCCATCGACCCCGACGCCCCGACCGACGAGGAACTTGCGGCCAAACGGGCGATGCGCGCAAAACGCTGGGGCGCGCGCCGGTCAGACGCCGCGTGATCGCAGATTCTGTGGACGAATTGAAAACGCAAACGCTTTTTTTCGCGTAACCTCCGCGAAGCGGGGGTGATTATGGCGGATTATCGGCTGGGCGCGCTTCTGGGCGTCGCGACCGCGTTCCTGCTCAGCGTGCAGGAGCCGACGTCCTCGCTCGCCGCGCAGCATCTGAGCGGCCCCGCGTTCATTCTGGTCACGCAGGTGTCGCTGGCTCTGTCGATCCCGCTGCTGCTTTCGACCCGCCGCAGCCGCAGCGACCTCGCCAAAATTCTCAAGATGCCGCGCAGCTACGCGCATCTGGCCGTCGTCTTCGCGCTCGGGATGTCGGGCCTCATTCTTTACAAGCTGGGGCTGGCGGGCGCGCACCCGATCCTGATCGCGGCGATCTTCAATCTCTCGCCGTTCTGGGCCGCGCTGGTGGCGCGCGTCGTGACCGGGACGCCCGTTCCGGTCGCGGCGAGCGTGTTCGCCCTCTGCCTGATCACAGCCTTCTCCGGCGCGATGACGGTCGCGTGGAGCCAGCTCGACGACGCGCCCGACATGAGCGCCATGGCGGGAGACCTTTTGAAGGGCAGCTGGATCTTCGCCGTGCCGATCCCCATCCTCTCGGCGCTCAACGGCACGTTGATCGCCAAATGGTTCGCCGGTTATGACGAGCGCGCCGCCATCGCCGTCAATTTTCTCGCGCCCGCGCTGGTTCTGATCCCGCTGACCTCGGCAAGCGTCGTCGCGTCCGGCGGCCTCGCCGCGGCTGACGCCCCCGCGATCCTCCTGATGATGGCGGGCTCGGTCGTCGCCGCCTCGCTGGGGCGCGTCGTCTATCAGGTCGCGCTGACCAAGACGGGGGGCGACAACGGTTTCGTCACCATGTTCTTCCTGCTTGTGCCCGCCTTGACGGGTCTGGTGTCGTGGCCGCTGTCGATGGCGATCCCCTCGCTGACCGTGCGCTTCAACCCGACCTTTTTCGCCGGCCTCGTGCTAATCGCCGCCGCGTTGGCGGCGTTCTCGTGGGCGGGCGCCTATCGCGGCACAAAGCCTGTCGCGACGACCTGACGCGCCTTCGCGTTTTTTTTAAGCGTTGCGAGGCAAACTCGCGCGCATGTCAGACATCGCCGCCCCGTTTTCCGCCGCTCTCCCCTCCCGCGCGCTCCCGCTCGCCGCCGCGCTCGCGCTGGGCGGCGCGGTCGGCGGCCTCGGCCTCCGGCTTAGCGCCTCGCCGGGTCCGGCGCTGGCGCTGGGTTTTGGCGTCGGCTTCGCCGCGCTTGGCCTCGCCGCGCTGACGGAGCGCGAGGACACGGGCTTTTGGGCCCAGCTGTTCGCCGCCCTCGCGGCCGTTCTGACGCTGGCGCTCGCCCTCGATCCCGCGCGCCTGCAAACTCCGCTGGCCTGCGCCTCGCTCGCCCTGCTGGCGGGCGGCGCGGCGCGCGCGCGGACACGACGCACGCTCGACCTTTCCACGCTGGGCCTCGCGCTCGCCTTGGCCGCAGGACTGTGCGGCTTCAACGCCTATTACGTGATCGCCTCGCGCGACCTCGAAATCGCAGATTTCATGTTCTACCGGCTGCTCTCGGTGGCGGTGGGCACGCTGACGCGGGAGGGCAAGCTCGCGGCCGTCGGCCTCGATCTGGCGGGCTCGATGGCGCGCGATTATTCTTGGGCGCCCGCGCTGATCCCCGGCTTCGCGCTCGCCGCCTTCGGCTTGCTGAGCCGCGCCGTCTATCAGGGCGCGATCATGCTCGCCTACACGACGCCCGCAGCCCTCGCGCTGGGATTTGCGGCGCGCGAGATCGCGGGGGCGAAGGGGCGCGGCGCGCTGGCGTTTGCGGCGCTGGCCGGGCTCGCCGCCTATCCGTTCGGCCTCGTCGTGGCGGCGCGCGGCATGCCCGACGTCGGCGGTCTCGCGCTGGCCGTGCTGGCGATGCGGTTGGCCGACCGGCTCGCCCGCGCGCTGACGTTGCCGCGCGATGGCGGCGCGCGCCTGCGCTACGTCGTTCTTGCGCTCAGCTTCTCGCTGGCGCTGACCCTGTTCGCGATGTTCCTGTTCCGCCGCTGGTACGCGTTCCTCGACGTGGCGATCCTTGTGGCGTTAGCGGGCGAACTCGGCTTTGCGGCGCTCCGGGCGCCCGCGCGCTTTCGCTGGCGCGAGGCGGGGCTGGCGGCTTGCGTCGGCGCGCTGACCCTTGCCGCGCTTCTGGCTCCCATCCTCGCCGACTGGCTGCCCAACCCGGAGGCGCATGATTATGCGCGCCTTTACGCCGCCTACCGCAAGACGCCCGCCGCGCTCGCCGCCGCCATCGGCGCATGGTGCGGCTATGTTCCGCTGGCTTTTGCCGTCGCAGGGGCGCTGTTCATCGGCTGGCGCTCCCGCTTCGCGCGGCTCGCCTTCCTCAGCGGACCGCTGGCGGCGCTATTGTTCCTGCGCGTGCAATCGCCCTATCCGCATCACCTCTATCTGATCGCGCCCTTCGTGATGCTAGGGATCGCCGCACCGCTCACGTTTCTATTCGCCCGCTCGCGCGCTGCGGGCCTCGCCGCGCTGGCGGGTCTGGCCGCGCTGACGACGACGCCGCTTGGGCAGCTGGCCCCGCAAGGCTGGCTTCCCGCCGCCGCGCTCGCGCCCGCGCCGCGCCCCGATCTCGCGGAACTCGCCCGGCTGAAGGATTGGGTCGACGCCCGTGCGACGCCCGGCCGCAAGGTTTGCGGCCTGGGCTCCAGCTACACCTTCAGCGGCCAGTTGATCGACGAACTCTGGCAGCTCCGAGCCGACAGAACCCCGCTCACGCGCGCCGGCGAGGGGTCGAGCGTCGCCATGACCGACGTCGACGAGGTCGATGGACCGCCCAATCCCGAGATCAGGGACTGCGCGTTCATCATCGTCGGCGATCCCGTCCAGACCCACGTTATCGCGTCCCATCAGCGCACCGTCACGCTGCCCGCGACGGAAGTGCTGACGGGCGCGGGTTTGGGCGCTCATTACCGGGCGACGGGCGAGGTCTTCCGGCTCGACCACGGCGTGAGCGCCCTCGTTTTCGAACGCACGCAGGCGCTGACCGACGCCGACATGGACGCGCTAGCCGAGCGCTGGCGAACCGCGCGGGCGGGTGAAGGCGCGGACAGATAAGTTGACAATAATAACATATCCCGCTTGAGTAGGGGGCGTCAGATCAGGAGACAGGCATGAGCACGATCAAACAGGGTCGTTTCACCGCACGCCCGGAAGGGGATTTCGTCGTCTTTCTGATCGGCATCCGATTCAACCGGCTGTGGCGTCTTGACAAATGGGGACCGGTGTTCCTCGCCATGCCGCGGATGATCGCAGAACTGGAGCGCCAGCCCGAACTCGGCTTTCTGAGCGCCGAAACCTGGTTCGGCCGCACCATTTTGATGGTGCAATACTGGCGCTCGTTCGAGCTTCTGGAGGCTTACGCCAAGGCGCGCGAGAAGGCGCATCTCCCGGCCTGGGCGGCGTTCAACCGCTCCATGGGCGCCAGCGGAGACGTGGGAATCTTTCACGAGACCTACAGGGTCTCCGCCGGGGATTGCGAAAACATTTACGCCAACATGCCGCCGATCCTGCTCGGCCGCGTGGCGGGCCTCACGCCCGTTCGGGGCGCGCTGGAAGGCGCACGCGGCCGGATCGGCGCGCCGGCTCCGGCGCAGATCGACGCCTGACGCCGCGCTTTGCGCGACATTTCGCCTCGATTTACTCGGAAACCAAATCTAACGCCTGACTCGGGAATCACCGGGGAGCCGTAATTTGCGAATCAGGAAGTTCAGCGCGGCGACGCTGGCGGGGGCGCTGTTCGCCTTCGCCGCGTCCGCCGCCGACGCCGCCAACCCGCGCCTCGCGCTCGTCATCGGCGAAGCCGCCTACCCCGACGGCGCGTTGCCGACGACCGCCAACGACGCTGGTCTCGTCGCGCAGGTGCTGCAAGCCGCCGGCTTCGACGTGGTGGGAGCGCGCGACCTCGACGGCAAGGGCGTGCGCGACGCGATGCGCGATTTCCTCGACAAGGCCAACGCCGCCGGCCCCGATCTGCAAGCCTTCGTCTATGTCTCGGGCCGTGCGGTGCAATACGGGGGCGACAATTACCTCGTGCCGATCGACGCACGCATCGCCCGCGGCGCCGACGCGCCCATCGAGGCGGTCAAGATCTCGGACTTCACTCACGCGCTCGCCTCGGCCCCCGGCCTCGCGCGCGTCGTTGTCATCGACGGAGCGCGGGCCAACCCCTATGCGCTCCAGGGCGAGCCGCTCGCGGGCGGCCTCGCGCTGGTCGATCCCGAGCCCAACACCGTCATCGCCTTCAACGCTGCGCCGGGCTCGGTGGGCGTGCAGGATGCGGGCGATTATGGCGTCTACGCCAAATCGCTTTCGGGCCTGATGCGCCAGGGCGGCGTCGACGTGCGTCAGGTGTTCGAGCAGGTGCGTCTCGACGTAAACCAGCAGACGCAGGGCGCGCAGGTTCCGTGGAGCGCGGGCAAGCTGTCCGCGCCGTATTTCATCTTCGAGCGGGCCGCAGGCTCGCCCCCGCCGCGTAAACTGCCCCCGCGCAGGCCGCTGAAGGAGCTTCCCGTCGAGGACGCCTATCAGGCGGTCATCGCGCGCGACGATCTCAGCGATTATCAGGAATTCCTGCGCGAGCATCGCAAGTCCGAGCAGGCCCGCCGCGTCGAGGCGATTCTGGCGGCCCGGCGCGAGGCGCTTTACTGGCGTCGCGCCCTCAACCGCAACCGGCCCGACGCCTATTGGACCTATCTGAAACTCTATCCCCGCGGGCCCCATTCCTACGACGCCAACCGCCGTCTCGACACCCTCTCCGCCCGGCACGAGCCGCCAGCGGATTTCGACGTCATCGTCTACGACGACGTGCCGCCCCCGCCCCGCGAAGAGATGATCTACGCCGACCGTCCCGTCTATTATTTCGGCGGTGACGATTTCGGCCCGCCGCCGCCGCCGCCGCCGCGCGACTACATCGTCGTCGAGGACGACGACGACGACTGGCGCGAGTTGCCCCCGCCACCGCGTCAGACCGTGATCGGTCTGCTGCCGGCGCTGGCGATTGCGATTCCGTTAGGGCTCGCGGCGCGCGCCTACAGCGACCGTCCGCGCGCCGACGGAAGGG
>JAYVYJ010000327.1:0-8299 GCA_043784465.1 Hyphomicrobiales bacterium | reverse complement strand
CATCTACGCCGCGCTCGACGCGGGCTGCGAGTTTGTCCTGCTGCTCAACAACGACGTCGAGATCATCGAGCCCGGCTGGCTGAAGGAGATGGTCGCCTGTTTCGACTTTTCCCAAACCTGAATCGTCGGCGCCAAGCTCGTCTATCCCGATGGAACGCTCCAGCACGCCGGCGTCATCGCGGGGCTTGGCGGCTATGCCGGCCATTGGCATGTCGGGCGCCCCGGCGACGCCTTCGGGCCTCAGCGAAGGCTCGCCGCCCGCCAGTCGCTCAGCGTGGTGACGGGGGCGTGCCTGCTGACGACGCGCGCCTGTTTCGAGGCGACGGGGGGCTTCGACGAAACGGCCTTCGCAGTGGCTTACAACGACGTTGATTTCTGTCTGCGAGCGGGCGCGCTCGGCTTTCGCGTCGTGTGGACGCCGTTCGCAAAACTCGTTCATCGCGAATCGGTCTCTCGCGGTTCCGACGCCCGTCCCGAGAACCGCGCCCGCGTCGCGCGCGAGATGGCCGCGCTCGCCGCGCGCCACGCCACGGCGACGCTGGAGGACCGCGCTTACAACCCCTGGGCGCTACGCGGCCATTCCGACCCATGGCCCGCCGCGCGCGCCTCGCTGCCGCCTGCGCGCGCCTGAAAGCGCGAGGCTCGTCAGCCGCCCAGCCATTCCCGATAAACAGGCGAGGCCGTCATCAGCCCGCGCGCCGTCATGTCGAGGCTGTCGCCGATCTCGCGCGATAGGCCAGGCGCTACGAGATCGGCGTTCCACAGCCGGTCGAGACGCGCGGCGTAGCGCACGTGGCGGCGGATCGCGTCGGTGTCCGAATCGGCCTCCAGAAACAACCGCCCCGCATGTTCTGGCGTCGCGCCGCGGCCGCGCAACGCGACGTTCATCAGCTTGTAGTGCAGAAGCGCGCTCGTCACGTCGGCGAAGCGAAGATGCGTCGTCTCGTGCGAACTCAACAGTTTGCCGGCGTCGAGACGCCAGATCGGGATCTTGTGCAGAAACTCCTTGCCCTCGAACAGCCGCGCCCGCACGCCCCCGCCGGGTTGCAGGTAGGGCGGGCGCTGCTGGCCGAACAGATAATAGTCGTCGTCGTACCAGCGATAGTCGGACAGCGGCGCGGGCCGCCCCTCCGCGTCGAGCAGCCGGGCGGGAAACACGTCGAGCATGTAGCCGCGAACGCCCTCGAAACCCTCAGCGTCCAGATAGCTCACGAAGCGGTCGATGTTGACCCGCTCGCAGCCGGGATAGACAAGATGCTCGTCGATATCGAGTTGCAAGCCCCAGCCCCGGGCGCCCTCGCGTGCGACGATCTCGTTGATCCAGCGCCGCCCCGACCAGGTGAGCTGGTAGCTGCCGGGACAATCGTAGACGACGACGTCGGGCTGGCTCAGCGCCAGCGCGCGGCTTTCGTCGGTGGACAGATGGTCGCAGAACACGAAGCGCCGGACGCCAAGCCGCCGGTGGTGGTCAAGGAACGCGGGGATCAGCGCCGCCTCGTTGCGTAGCACGACATAGGCCGTCACGCCCTCGCCGGGCGGTGGGCGATCGTCGGGCGAGATGCGCTTCATGTCGCCGAGGGGACCGTGTACGGCGGGGAAATAGAGGCTGGCGAGCGCCTCGTCCCAAAGCGCCTTGGCGCGCGCGTCCTCGCCGCGCTGGACGTGCGCCCACGCGCGCAACTCCAGATAATCGCGCCGCTGGTGGTGCGCGGGCAGCGCGTCTATGGCGGCAAGCGCCTCCTCGTCGCGGCGCTGCGCGATTTTGACATGCGCCCGGCCCACGACGAGCCGGATGTTGCCGGGCTCGATCTCGGCGGCGTGCGCCAGCACCCGCTCCGCGATCTCGAACGCCCACGGCGCACGCGCGCCCAGCAACGAGGCCACCGCTCTTAGCGCCTGCGAGACGGTGACGACGCGGGCCGTGAGACCTTCCGCGAATGCGCGCAGGTGGCGCTCGCCCCGGTCCTCCTCCACCCGCAGCCGCGCGGACAGCGCCGCCTCGGGATCGCCGCCCGCTTCCAGCGCGACCGCCTCGGCCTCGGCCTCGTCAAGCCGCCCTTCGCTTAGCAGAATCGTCACGTTATGCGCTCGAAACTCCGGGTCGTCGGGAAAGTGCGCGAGCGCTTGCGCCAGCAGCGCGCGGATGGGCGCCAGACCATATTCGCGGTCGCGCATAGTTCGCAGCCGCTCGCGCGCGGCGAGCGGGGAGGCGGGGAAGCGGCGCTCAAGTTCTGCGAGCGCGTCCTCGGCCGCCTCGTCCTGCCCGAGTTCGTAGCGCGCCCGCGCCCGGTCCGCCCACCATTCGGGCTTCATGTCCTTTGAATCAGGGTCGAGGCGCGCGAACAATTCGTCCCAGACCGCCGACGCGTCCCGCCATCGCCCGCGCCGACCACACCATTGGGCGACAAAGGCGGTGGCTTGCAAGTTTTCGGGAAAGCGCGCGGCGCCGTCGCGGGCGACGGCTTCGGCCTCCTCGACGCGGCCCAAAGCGTCGAGGCAGAGCGCCCGCCCGACCCACCAATGCGGCGCGGCGCGCTTGGGGAACAGCGCTGTCACCTCTTCGAGGTCGCCCAGCGCCGCGGCGAAATCGCCGTCGAGCCGGTGCAGTCGGGAACTTTGCACGCGCGCGAACACGCCCCAATCCCGCGTCGGCCTGAAAACCTGGATGATTTCGCGCAATCCTCGCGTCCGGTTGGCGTCGATCAGATGCGTGACCGCACCACGCAGCGCATCTGCGTCGCTCGCCGCCAGACCGCCCATGATTTTTTCCGGAAGCGGCGCCAGCGCCGCCAACGCCGCACAGGCTTGCGCGATGTCCTCGGAGCGGGCCGGTTCGAAGTTCACCAATCTATCCCAGGGCGATCTCCAGCGCGTCGAGCGACAGCGCCGGGTGAAAATAGGGGTCGTCGCGCAGCCGCGCCGCCCAGCGTTCGCGAAAATAGCCATGCTCGCTCGCGTAACGCGAGTCCATCCAGCGGTTGGCCCCGCGCGAGGCGCTTTCGCGATGCAGCAGGCGCGCGCGCGGCTCGAACACGCTGACATAGCCGCGCTCGGAAAGTCTGAGACAAAGGTCGATGTCGTTGTATTCGACCGGCAGCCACGCCTCGTTGAACCCCCCGACCTCAAAGAACTTGGCCGCCTCGACCGCCAGGCACGCGCCCGTCACCGCCGTCACTTCATGCGGCCAGGCGAGCGCTCCCAGATAGCCGGGATCGTCGGCGTCGACCCCGCGCTGGACATGCCCCGCAAAACCATCGAGTCCCAGCACGACTCCGCCATGCTGAAGTCGACCGTCGGGATAAAGCAATTTCGCGCCGACCGCTCCGACCAGCGGACGGGCGGCGTATTCCAGCATCCGGCCGAGCCAGTCCGGCCCCAAAGCCTGCACGTCGTTGTTGAGGAACAAGAGGAACGGATTGCGCGCCTCGCGAGCGCCCGCGTTACACAAGGCCGAGAAATTGAACGGCCCGGGCCGCCGCACCACCCGCCGCTCCGACTCGCGTGCGAGCCGGTCAAGGAAGGCGAGCGCATCGGCGGCGGCCGAGCCGTTGTCGACGACGATCAGCTCGAAATCCGCGCCCGACGCATGGCGGTAGAGGCTCTCCACGCACGGCTGGAGCAGATCGAGCCGGTCGCGGGTCGGGATCACGATGGTCGCCTGCCGCCGCGCCGAGATCGGCGGCGGCGGGGGCGCGGGCGCGAGCGGCGCCGGATCGCGCCGCGTCGTCAGCACACGCCGGACATGGGCCACGCGCGCATCGGCGATGTCGTAGCCCCCGGCCTTGAACGCCCGCCCGCGCAGCGCCAGCGGCTCGCCGGCGTAGCCGCTCTGGGCGAAAAGCGGGCTCCAGTCCGGCTTGAGGCGCGGCGCCGCGCGCGCGGGGCCGTCGCCGCTGAAACTGTCCTCGTCGGCGTAGAGCGCGTCGAGATCGGGCTCGCGGCGGATCGCGGCCGCCAGCGCCAGCAACGCATAGGGTTCGAGCCGGTCGCCAGCGCGGTAGGGCGCCACGAAATCGTCATCCCCGATATCGTCGAGGTCGTGTGTCCAATGGGGCGAGGTCTGGCGGGCGAATTCTTCGGCCAGCGCCGCCTTCGCCGCCGCGTCGACCGGCGCGATGCGGAAGCGCACGGGCGCGGCCTCCGCCTCGGGCGCATCGAAATCGGGTTCGAAAGGTCTCGCGCGGGTCGTGCGCCACGACTGGTAGCGATCGAACGACGTCGCCCCGAGCGCGCGGCGGGCCTGTAACCGCGAGAACCGATCCCACCCGCGCAGCCGGCCCCACACATATTTGCCGGCCCGCCCCAGACCCGGAGAGCCGAACAGGCTCAGCGCGTGCGCCGCCGACAACACGTCCCAGCGGTCGATGCGAAATGAAAACCGGCCGCGCCCGAGCACCGGCGAAACCCAGATTTCGCGTACGTCCTCGGGCAGCCGGCCGATCCACACCGCGCGGCCAAGCATGGCGGCGGGCAGCAGTTCGTCCTGGATCTGCCGACGGCCCACGAATCGAAGCGCAGCGCGGGTTACGGGATCGGCGAGGCCCGACGAATAGACGAACCGGACCCAGCGTCCGCCGCTGGGCGGCACGTCGCACCGCAGCCATGGCTCCGGGCCGGTGGCCTCCCATCCGCCGGCCGCCGCCTTGACGTTGGTCAAAGGCGTGAGGCGCGGCCCCGGCTGCGACAAGGTCTTTTACTTGAGAGTGATCGCCGCCGACGCGGCGGTCGAGGTGGTGCTGGCGACTGGAGACAGGACGCCGTTGAAAATTTCCAGCGCCTTCTGCACTTCGACGCTCGGCGCGTCCGACACATAGATGAGATCACGATTGGCGATCTGGAAGCGTTGTTGCAGGAACAGGTTGTTGGGCTCCTGCAAGTTGAGGCGATAAACCACGGGCACGCGCGCTTCCCCATGCGCCAGCGGGCTGTCGGGCCTGAGGGTGCGCAGCAGCGACGGGTTCTCGTAGCGGAAAACGAACACGCCCCGCGCGTCGGCGCGATAGTCGGAAAGGCCGCCGACCTTGGCCAGCGCTTGCCCCAGGCTGATCGTGTCGTTGCCGAACGGCACTTCCGCGTTGCCGTTGGCCGCGCCCGCCACCAGGAAGGTCTGGGGGTCGCGCACCAGCGATACGACGTCGCCGGGGCGCATGTAGATGTTCTCGCGCGAATCTTCGGTGACGCGGGCGAGCGGCACGCGTTCCGTGACGCCGCCGCGTTGCAGCACGACGTAGATTTCGTTGACCTGCATCCTGACGCCGCCCGCCTGGGCGATCACGTCGAGCAAACGGTCGCCATGGACGGAGAGCGGCAGGCGCTGCGCCGCGCCGATGCCCTCGCCGCCGATGGCGATGGTGGTGCTGATCGCTTTGGTGTCGTTGACGAGCACCTGCGGCTGAATCGCCTTGCCTTCCAGCGCGCGCTGGATGACTTCCTGCACGGCGCGGGTGGTGCGGCCCGCGACCGGGATGCGTCCGGCGTAGGGGACGGTGATCGCGCCGTCGCGGCCGACGACCTGCTCGGGAATGGTGGCGCTGTTGGCGCCGGCGGAGAGTTTCTCCAGCGCCGCAGGCGAGGAAAACAGCCCGCCCGAACTCGCTTCCCAAATGGTGACGGTCACCACGTCGCCAATGCCGATCACCGGCTCGACCGACAGACGATGGTCGCCAAATCGCAGGGCGAAAGAGGATTTCGGACGACGGCCCAACACCTCGATGGTCGAGGGATCGATATCTATAATTTCGTAGGGCCGCGACGCTTGTTCGGGCGATCCCTGGCTCATCACCGCTCGCGCGCTGGGTCCCGACGAAGGAAGATCTGCGCAGCCGGCAAGGCCGAAAGCCGCAACTGACGCAACAGCGAGGCCAAGTTTGATACGTATACCCAAGTCCCGCAGCTCCCCGCGTTAGCGGTGACGATATAGCCGCTAAACCTTAATGCGTCCAACATGCCCAAAGGTTGCGCAAGAGGCGGCATTGCCGTGTTTTCAGCGGGATAGCGCGTAATTATGCGGCTTTTTGGCCACACTCGCCGACATTCGCGTGAGGTTGCGCGCCCTACGCGTGTCGCCGATGCAGGAGGCGAAGGCGAAGGATTTCAAGCGGCAAGCCGTATTTCCTGCGCCCAGCCGCCGTCGCCCGCGCCGGCGTACATTAACTCTTTACCGTGTTTGCGGTTAAGGCGAGGCTAACCATAATTGACCGCGCCGGGCGAACCGGGCGCGGTTTGAGACGGGCCGCAGGGGAGGCTGCTATGAAGACGGACATGGAAATCGCGCGTGAGTACACGCTTGCGCCCATCGCGGAGATCGCCTGCCGCTTTGGCGTGCCGGAGACGGCGTTACGGCCTTATGGGCGGGTCGTCGCCAAACTGGAACGCCCGTTTCTCGATGCGCTCGAAGGCCGTCCCGACGGCAAGCTGATTCTCGTCACCGCCATCAACCCGACCCCTGCCGGGGAAGGCAAGACGACGACGACCATCGGCCTGGGCGACGCGCTCAACCGCCTCGGCAAGCGCACGGTCATCGCGCTGCGCGAGCCCTCGCTGGGCCCCTGCTTTGGCCAGAAGGGCGGGGCGACGGGCGGAGGCCGGGCGCAGGTCGGGCCGATGGACGAGATCAACCTGCATTTCACCGGCGATTTCCACGCGATCACCAGCGCCCACAACCTGCTCGCCGCCATGCTCGACAATCACGTCTACTGGGGCAACGCGCTCGACGTCGATACGCGCCGCGTCTCGTGGCGCCGCGCCCTCGACATGAACGACCGCGCCCTGCGCGAAATCACGGTGGGGTTGGGCGGCGTCGGCAACGGATTTGCGCGCTCCGACGGCTTCGACATCACGGTGGCGTCGGAAGTGATGGCGGTGTTCTGCTTGAGCCGGACGCTTGGCGAACTGGAGGAGCGGCTCGGCCGCATGATCGTCGCCGAGACGCGGGCCAAGACCCCCGTCGCCGCGCGCGACCTGAAGGCCGCCTCCGCCATGACGGCGCTGCTGGCGCAGGCCTTCCAGCCTAATCTCGTGCAGACGCTGGAAGGCAGCCTCGCGCTGGTCCATGGCGGGCCGTTCGCCAACATCGCGCACGGCTGCAATTCGATCGTGGCGACCTCGGCCGCGCTCAAGCTCGGCGATTACGTGGTGACGGAGGCCGGTTTCGGCGCGGACCTGGGCGCGGAAAAGTTCTTCGACATCAAATGCCGCGTGGCGGGGCTGAAGCCCGCCGCCGCCGTTGTGGTGGCGACGATCCGCGCGCTGAAAATGAACGGCGGCGTCGCCAAATCGGACCTGGGGCGGGAAAATCTGGAGGCGCTGCGGCGTGGCCTGCCCAATCTTGAGCGCCATGTCGAGAACATCCAGAAATTCGGCCTGACGCCGGTGGTCGCCATCAACCGCTTCGACGGCGACACTCAAGCCGAGCTGGCGCTGGTGCGCGACGCGATGACGGCGCATGGGTCCGTCGCCGTCGTCAATGAAAGCTGGGGACGCGGCGCCGAAGGCGGCGTCGCGATGGCCGAAGCCGTGCTGGCCGAAATCGCGCGCGGGCGCTCGGCTTTCCAGCCGCTCTACCCCAACGACATGCCGCTGATCGAAAAGATCAAAGCCATCGCGCGAGAAGTTTATCGCGCGGGCGAGGTCGCAGCCGACGCGGGAGTGCTGGCGCGGCTCAAGCAATGGGAGGCGGCGGGCTACGGGGGGCTGCCGATCTGCGTGGCCAAGACCCAATATTCGTTTTCCGCCGACCCGTCCGTGCTCGGCGCGCCGTCCGGATTCACGATGCCGCTGCGCGATGTGCGGCTGCGGGCCGGGGCGGGCTTCGTCGTGGCGCTGATGGGCGAGATCAACACCATGCCGGGCCTGCCCCGCGTCCCCGCCGCCGAACGCATCCGGGTGGAGGAGGGGCGGATCGAGGGGCTGTTTTGAACGTGCTTCAAACAAGCGCAGGGCGGGTGAACTTACGACGCCCGTGCACGATGCGAACGATTTCCACGACGTCTTCGCCGGGATCATGTCGATGGATCACGAGAGAGGGGTGAACCACGCCGCCACGAACCAATAGCCCAGGAGAGATCGTCGCTCTCCACTTTTGCGATGCGCTCGCAAAGACTGCGCCGGGCGGCGGCTGCGAGCGACGCTTCGTGGTTGATCGCCAATCGGGTCTTAAGCCCGGCTTCCTGTTCACGCGTCAGCGATATCGGCAACACAGCTTGCCTTCGTCAATAAAAAGCGCAAGCGGCGCAATGTGTCAGAAGGAGCGAAAGATCGCGCCAGCCTCACCCCCGCTCGCGCCGGTTCAGGAAGGCCA
>JAYVYJ010000326.1:0-15501 GCA_043784465.1 Hyphomicrobiales bacterium | reverse complement strand
GCCCGCGCGCTCAAAGGGGCTTCGCGATTCGGGGCGGAACTGGATTCGCTCGCAGATTTCGTGGATTTCGGCGTCGCGCCGGCGATGCTGCTTTATGTGGCTGGCCTCAGGCAGATGGGCAGTCTGGGCTGGGTCGTCTGCCTCGTGTTCGCCATCGCCTGCGCGCTGCGGCTCGCGCGCTTCAACGTGATGATAGACGATCCCAATATGCCGACATGGCGCAAGGGTTTCTTCGTCGGCATGCCGGCGCCGGCGGGGGCGGTGGTGGGGCTGCTTCCGGTCTATGTGCGGCTGCTCGGCTCGCCCGACGTGGCGGCGCCGCAGGGGTGGCTGGGGTTCGACGCGGCCTATGTTCTGGCGGTGGCGATGCTGATGGCGAGCCGGGTGCCGCATTTCTCGGGCAAGTCGCTGGGGCGGATCCAACGCGAGTATGTGGCGGTGGCCCTAATCGCCGTCGTTGCAGCTTTACTGTCGATCGCCTATTTCCCGCTTCAGGCTCTGGTGGCGCTCGCCGCCTTCTATCTCGGCAGCATCCCCTTCGCGATCCGGCGGTTCCGGCGACTGGAGGCCGAGCATCGGCAGGCGCGATCGGTCGATCCCTGAAGTTTTGAGCTTTGAAGTTTTGGGTTCGCCGGTCTAAAGGACGGCGAACGAAGAAAGGCGCCTATGTCGAAAGAAGAATTGCTGGAGTTTCCAGGTTATGTGGTGGAATTGTTGCCGAACGCTACGTTCCGGGTGAAGCTGGAGAACGAACACGAGATCATCGCCCATACGGCCGGCAAGATGCGCAAGAACCGCATCCGCGTGCTGGCGGGCGACCGCGTGCTGGTGGAGATGACCCCCTACGACCTCACCAAGGGTCGCATCACCTACCGCTTCAAATAGGTTTCTCTTGAGCGAGGGTTCTGTACGGCTGGTGCTCGCCTCCGCCTCGCCGAGGCGGGTGGCGTTGTTGCGCCAGATCGGCATTGCGCCCGACGCCGTAATCCCCGCCGATCTCGACGAGACCCCAAGACGGGGAGAGACCCCGCGCGCGTTGGCGCAACGGCTTTCGTCGGAGAAGGCGTCGGCTTCGGCAGCGGTCGCTGCGCAGCGCGAGGAATTGGCGGGGGCGATGACGCTGGCCGCCGATACGGTGGTGTCGGTCGGGCGCCGAATTCTGCCCAAGGCCGAAATCGCCGACGAGGCCGAGGAATGTCTGGCGCTGCTCTCGGGCCGCGCGCACCGGGTGTTCACGGGGCTGACGCTGACGACGGCCTCCGGGGCGGCGCGCACCCGGCTTGTCGAGACCCGTGTGCGGTTCAAGCGGCTTTCGCGCGCCGAGACGGCGGCCTATCTCGACAGCGGGGAATGGCGCGGCAAGGCGGGGGCCTATGCGATCCAGGGGCTTGCGGGCGCGTTCGTGGTCAAGCTGGTCGGGTCGTACACGAATGTCGTCGGGTTGCCGCTGGCGGAGGTCGCGGGCTTGCTGGCGGGGGAAAATTATCCGGTGCTGAAAGGCTGGCCGGCGTGAACGACGAGACGCAGACGCCGTCGCTGAAGCCCTGCGCGATCTGCGGCAAGCCGAGGGTGCGCGCGTTCGCGCCGTTCTGCTCTGAGCGCTGCAAAGACATCGATTTGGGGCGGTGGCTGAAAGGGTCGTATGTCATCCCCGGGGCGCCAGTCGAGAAAGACGACGAGCCGGACGAGCGTTGAGCGGTCCGGGCCATCGTCATCGCGAGCGCAGCGACGCGATTCAGCCGGGCCTCAAGACCGCAGTTGCACAATTTACCTTGGCGGTGGGAGCGTAGCCTGTTTAAATTACATGACGGCGGGATGGCGTCGCTTCGCTCGCGATGACCGGGCAGCCCTCATGCCGGGTCGAGCGGCGTCGTCCCCTTGGGCTTTCCGTCCGGACCAAGCGCGATCTTCTCGATGCGCATCTCGGCGTCCTTGAGCAGCGTCTCGCAGCGGCCCTTCAGCGCCTCGCCGCGCTCGTAAAGCTTGATCGAATCCTCCAGCGATACGCTACCCTTCTCCAGCCGGTCGACGATTCCTTCCAGTTCGGCGAGCGCGGTTTCAAACGGCATTTTCGCGATATCGGCGGCGGCGGCGGTCAATCTAAAGTCCCCTGTGGCGGCCGTTTGGGTTACCATGTCGCCGACCCCGCGCAAACCGCGCGCCCGCAGGGACCGCCCCCATGGACGAATTCGAACATCGCGAGCGCGGTGCGGAAAACGCTTTCGTTTACGACGAGGCGCAGAGTTTTCGCGTCCGCATCGCCGCCTTGCGAAAGCTCGGGCGCTGGGCGGCGGCGACGGGGCGCCGCGAGGCGCCGGAGGCCGACGCGCTTGTAGAGAGGGCGCTCGCGGGCGCGGAAGACGAGACCCTCATCGCCGATCTCGCCCGCGATCTGCAAGGCGCGGGCGTGTCGGAACATCGCGTGCGCGCTCATCTGGCGACCTTCGTGCAGGAAGCGCAGCGCGAAATTCACGGCTGAGCCGCGAGCGGGGCGAACCACGCCACCACCCGCTCGTAGACCGGGCGCTTGAACGGCACGATGAGGTCGGGCAGCGCCTCCCAGCGCTCCCAGCGCCAGCTTGAAAATTCCGGCTTGTGCGCGCCGCCGCCGGGGCGGGCGACGTCAATCTCGTCGGCCTCGCCCTCGAAACGGAACAGGAACCAGCGCTGCGTCTGCCCGCGATAGCGTGTCCCGAAGCGGTTGCGCGCGTCCTCGGGCAGATCATAGGCGAGCCATTCGGGCGCCTCGGCGAGCAAACGCGCGCTGCGCACGCTCGTCTCCTCGTAAAGCTCGCGCCGCGCGGCGGCGGCGGCGTCCTCGCCGGGGTCGATGCCGCCCTGCGGCATTTGCCAGGCGTACCGACCGGTTTCGCCCCGGCGGCGGCCCAGAAACACCTGACCCTGCGCATTGACGAGCGCGACTCCCGCGCAAGCGCGGTAGCCCGCATGCGGCTCGCCTCTCACGACTTGGCTCTCACGACTTGGTTCTCACGACTTGCCTCTCAAGACTTGGCCCCAATATCTCGCGCTCACGACTTCGCGCTCAAGGCTTGGCCTGCGCGGCGCGCTCGCGGTTTGGCCCCGTTAGCGCCGAAACCGGCGTCAGCACGAAACCTTTCGCCGCCAGCCCCGCCGTCCAGCGCGCCAGCGCCTCAAGCGTGGGCGGCATGGCCGTCGCCACGAGGATGGCTGCGCCTTGCCGGCGCGCAATATCCTCGGCGCGCGTGAAAGCGGCCTCGGCGGGAGCGCCGGGCTCCAGAGCCAGGTCGGCGCGGCTCGCCCGCACTTCGAAGCCGCCTGCGAGATCGGCCGCCCTGCTGAGCGGCGAGGCGGCGTCGTCGAAATAATCGAGGCCGCGCCGGCCGATGTCGGCCAGGACAGGCGAGAGCGCCGCCGCGTCGGCGGTGAATTTCGCCCCCAGATAGCCGGCGACGCCGACATAGCCGGGGAATCGGCTCATCAGCCAATGCAAATTGTCGAGGGTCTCCGCCTCGGAGACGCCTGCATGCAGCGTGTGCGGGCCCGGATCGGGGCCCGAGACGCTTTCCATCGGCGCCTGAAGCCAGATCTCGTGGCCCTCGGCGCGGGCGCTGTCGGCGACGCGAGCGACATCGGCGCCATAGGGCGCGAGGCCCAGCGACACCGCGCCCGGCAGCCTCGTCGCCGCGCGTGCGCTTTCGGCTTCAAGGCCAACCCCGCCGACGAACACGCCTATGCGGGGCGCCGATTTCATCGCCGCGCCGGGCGCGAAGGGGCGGGCGTAGATGTCCGAAGGCCGGGAGCCGTCAGGGCCGATGCGCGGCAGCGCGCCATATTTCGACGGCTCGACCAGCCGCTTGTCGGGCGCGGCGACAAGCCGCGAGCCCAGCGCCTCGGCGACGTCGATGATCTTGGGCTGATGCGCGCCCGTGGCGACGCTGGCCCCGTTGCGCACGATGGCGACGCCAGGGTCGGCGGGCGCGACCGCCGCCACCACGGGGCTGGGGGCGGGCGGGGGCGGCGGCGGCGCAACAGTCGCCACGGCCTCGAAGGGGATGGACGCGGCGACGGGCGAAGGCGCGGTCCGCAATTCATAGGCCGTCGCCAGCGCGACAACGAGCGTGGCCGCCGTCGCCCGCGCCCCCCAGGCCGCCGCCTGTCGCATGCCCGTGCGCGGCCGCGAGCCGGGCGGGCCGGTGAGGGGTTCGTTAAGCTCGTCGCGCAGCATGGAGCGGGTCCGAATCAGTTGCGTCCATTGTTCGCCGGACGTGTCCTCAGGGGAAGCATAAATTTCGGGGAAGCCGGGCTGCGTCATAAGTTCGCAATTCGCGCCCGAAAGCTGATATACGTCCGCTACTTTATAGAATCGCGCGCGCGCGCAACATCCTCGAAAGAACGCGAATTTTGGCGGACGAAAAAGAATCTCCCGACTCCTATGGGGCGGACTCCATCAAGGTGTTGCGTGGGCTCGACGCCGTGCGCAAACGCCCCGGCATGTATATCGGCGACACCGACGACGGTTCCGGCCTGCATCACATGGTTTACGAGGTCGTCGACAACGCCATCGACGAGGCGCTCGCCGGCCACGCGCAGCGTGTCGAGGTGACGCTCAATGCCGACGGCTCTGTGACAGTGCGCGACGACGGGCGCGGCATCCCCACCGGCATCCACGGCGAAGAAGGGGTTTCGGCGGCGGAAGTCATCATGACCCAGCTTCACGCCGGGGGAAAGTTCGACCAGAATTCCTACAAGGTGTCGGGCGGCCTGCACGGCGTCGGCGTTTCGGTGGTCAACGCGCTGTCGACGGTGCTCAAGTTGACGATCTGGCGTGACGGGCTGGAGCATTACGTTGAATTCGCCCACGGCGACGTGGTCGCGCCGCTCAAGGTGGTCGGCCCCGCCAATGGCGAGGGCGGCAAGCCCAAGCGCGGCACCGAGGTGACGTTCACGCCCTCGGGCGAGACGTTCACGATGGTCGAGTTCGATTATGGCACCATCGAGCACCGCCTGCGCGAACTGGCGTTTCTCAACTCGGGCGTCCGCATCGTGCTGACCGACGCACGGCCAGCGGACCCCAAGCGCGAGGAGCTTTATTACGAGGGCGGGCTGGAGGCATTCGTGCGCTATCTCGACCGCGCGAAATCCCCGCTGCTGGTCAAGCCCATCCTCATTTATGGCGAGAAGGACCATATCGGCGTCGAGGTCGCGTTGTGGTGGAACGAGAGTTACCATGAGAGCGTGTTGCCGTTCACCAACAACATCCCCCAGCGCGACGGCGGCACGCATCTGATCGGCCTGCGCAGCGCGCTGACCCGGCAGGTGACGGGCTATATCGAACGTTCGGGGCTGTCCAAGAAAGAGAAGATCGACATCACCGGCGACGATTGCCGCGAGGGGTTGACCTGCGTGCTGTCGGTAAAGTGCCCGGACCCGAAGTTCTCGTCGCAGACGAAGGACAAGCTGGTGTCCTCGGAAGTGCGACCGGTGGTCGAGAGCCTCGTCAACGAGCGGCTTCAGCAATGGTTCGAGGAGCACCCGGCCGACGCGAAGATCGTCACGCAGAAGGTGTTCGAGGCCGCGCAGGCGCGTGAGGCGGCGCGCAAGGCGCGCGAGTTGACGCGGCGCAAGGGCGCGCTCGACATCGCCAGTCTGCCTGGCAAGCTCTCCGATTGTCAGGAGCGCGACCCGGCGAAGTCCGAAATCTTCATCGTCGAGGGCGATTCGGCGGGCGGCACGGCAAAGCAGGGACGCAACCGGGAATTTCAGGCCGTGTTGCCGCTACGCGGCAAGATCTTGAACGTCGAGCGTGCGCGCTTCGACAAGATGCTGGGGTCCGAGCAGGTCGGTACCCTCATCACGGCGCTGGGCACGGGCATCGGGCGCGAAGAGTTCAAGCTCGAAAAGCTGCGCTACCACAAGATCATCATCATGACCGACGCGGACGTGGACGGTTCGCACATTCGCACGCTGCTGCTGACGTTTTTCTACCGCCAGATGCGCCCGGTCATTGAGGCGGGCCACCTCTACATCGCGCAGCCGCCCTTGTTCAAAGTGTCGCGCGGCAAGTCCGAGCAATATTTGAAGGACGAGCGTGCGCTGGAGGATTTCTCCGTATCGCAGGGGCTGGAGGGCGCTCTTTTGCGCACCCACGACGGCGAGGACCGGGCGGGCGCCGATCTCGCCGCGCTTGTCGAACATGCACGCTCCGTGCAGCGGCTGCTGCGCGGCCTGCACTCCCGCTACGACCGTAACGCCGTCGAGCAGGCGGCTCTGATGGGCGCGCTGAAGCCCGTGGACGACGATCCGCAGGCGGGCGCGCGCGCCGACGCGATCGCGGCGCGGCTCGACGCCATCGCCGAAGAAACGGAGCGCGGATGGACGGGCCGGATCGAGAACGGCGGCTATGTCCTTGGTCGCGAGGTGCGCGGCGTGCGGCAGTCCATCGTGCTTGATGCGGGGCTGCTGGCCTCCGTCGAGGCGCGGCGGCTGGAGGATCACGCCAAGGCTTTGCGCGAGGCGTTCAAGGGGCCTGCAATCTTCGTGCGGCGCGGTGAGGATACGGCGGTGGCGGGGCCTTCGGCGCTGCTGGAGACCGTCAATCAGGCGGGTCGCAAGGGGGTCTCCGTACAGCGCTACAAGGGCTTGGGCGAGATGAACAAGGACCAGCTTTGGGTGACCACGCTCGACCGCGAGGCGCGCTCGCTGTTGCAGGTGAAAATCCGCGAGATGGACGACACCGACGACATTTTCACCAAACTGATGGGCGACGTCGTGGAGCCGAGGCGCGAGTTCATCCAGGAAAACGCGCTGAACGTCGCCAATCTCGACGTATGACACGCCTGCCGTGCGGGCGACCCGCGCGGGCGGGACGGCCGCGCTCGCGGGGGGCCGCGGACAGCGGGCGTCCGGCCCGCGTCCCGCCCTTGACCTATGCGCCGGGACGGGCGCGCAGCGCGGAAAACGAGATCATGGCTTGGGCGTCTTCATCCCAAAGCGCGAATCGAAGGCACTGCAGACTCTGGGCGAGCGTCAATCGCCTGACGTCGGCGAGTTCGGGAAAATCGCGCATCACTTCGCGAAGCCGGTAAAACGGTATGCGGCTCGACAGATGGTGTATGTGATGCACGCCGATGTTCGCGGTGAACCAGCGCAGGACGACCGGCAGATCATAATGCGACGAGCCTAGCAGCGCCGCGCTGGGCAAGCTCCAGTCGGCGTCATGACGCCAGTGGGCGTCCTCGAATTGATGCTGGACATAGAACAGCCAGATGCCGGCGGTTGCGGAGAGCACGAAGATGGGCGTGTGGATCATAACGAAAGTCCACGGTCCCACCAACCAAACCAGCAGCGCCACCACGACCGCAATGCCTGCGTTGGTGAACATCGTCGAAAGCCACGGCTTCCAACCCGCTCCGCTGAGCAGCCCCAGCGGAATTCGGTGTTGAAGAAGAAAGAGATATGAAGGGCCGAGCCCGAACATCACCAGCGGATGACGATACAACCGATAGGCGAGGCGGCCACTGCGGCTCTTCGCCAAATATTCCTTGACGGTGAGCGTATCGATGTCGCCCTGACCGCGCCGCTCCAGATTTCCGGCCCCCGCGTGATGCGCGGCGTGGGTGCTCTTCCAATAGTCGTAGGGCGTCAAGGTGACGACGCCGAGCACGCGGCCGACCCAGTCGTTGACGGCTCGGGTGCGAAAGAACGCGCCATGCCCGCAATCGTGCTGGATCATGAACACGCGAACCAGAAACCCCGCCGCCGGCAACGACAGCGCGAGGCTCAGTCCGTAGTTGACCTGCATCAGCGCCCACATAATCGCCCATAGGGCGACGAGGGGACCCACGGTGACCGCAATCTCCATCAGGCTGCGGGCGGGGTTCGGGGCGCGATATTTCGAAAAGGCGCCGGGAAGGCGTTGCGGATCCAGCAGCGTGGACGTTGTCAGCAAGGGTTCAGAATCACGGTTCATGGATATAGTTTCGCGTTAAGCGGCGAACGGCGAAGGTTCGGCGCCAGAAAAGACGAAGGGCAGTATGAAGACGCGAAGCTGCGAAACTATGGCCCGGGCGCATCGAATTTTCATGGACTGTCGATGACAGATGACGGGCCGCGCCGCAAGTCGCGGGAGCCGTGGACCTGCGCGCTCAAACTGCGGCAAATCCGCCGGAGGGAAAAATAAAACTTGATGACCTTCGCAAGTCAAGCCCGAGCCGGACGGCGGCTCCGAGGTCGGTCATCGGGAATTTCTCGCCGTCGCTGGGTTCTTGGCGCCGAAGTGCATCAATTCGAACAGCAGCGTCGAGCGCGCCGTCACCTCATAGGTGTCCGCAAATTCGAACAGGAGAGCCTCCTCCAACTCCGGCTGGTTGGTGTCGACCAGAAGGCGCCAGATCATGCCGTCCGTGACTTCGGGAAGTTTGAACTTCACCACCGTATGCGAGGCGTTGACGATCCACAGCACCGTACGGTCGCCACCGCGCCGTTTGACGCCCGTGGTCTGCGCGCGGCCGTCCAGCACCAGCCCCATGCATTTGGCGTGGGGATCGCTCCACTGCGCGTCGCCCATCGATTGGCCTGCGGGGGTGAGCCACGTCAATTCGCGCAGCGCCAGTTCTTCGTTGAACTGGCCGTTGAGGTAACGCTCGCGTCGCAGGATCGGGAATTCGCGGCGGATGCGGGTGAGCTTTGCGACAAACCGGGTCAGCGCCCGACCCGCTTCGTCGATGTTCCAGTCGACCCACGAAATTTCGTTGTCCTGACAATAGGCGTTGTTGTTGCCCTGTTGCGTACGGCCAAATTCGTCGCCCGCCAGCAGCATCGGCAGGCCTTGCGAGAAAAATAGCGTCGCCAGCAGATTGCGCTTCTGGCGCTCGCGCAGCTTGACGATGTCGGGATCGTCGGAGGGACCCTCGGCGCCGCAGTTCCAGCTGAGGTTGTGGCTGTGGCCGTCCCGGTTTCCCTCGCCGTTGGCCCCGTTGTGCTTGTCGTTGTAGCTGACGAGATCGTTGAGCGTGAAGCCGTCGTGCGCAGTGAGGAAGTTGACGCTCGACCAGGGACGGCGGCCGCCCCAGTTGAACAGATCGCCCGAGCCGGTGACGCGGGTCGCGAAATCCGCCATCAGGCCCTCGTCGCCTTTCCAAAAGCCGCGTACGGTGTCGCGGAAGCGGTCGTTCCATTCCGCCCAGCCGGGCGCGAATTTGCCCACTTGATAGCCGCCCGGCCCGCAATCCCAAGGCTCGGCGATCAGCTTCACGTTTTGCAGCACAGGGTCCTGGCCGACCGCGCGCAAGAAGCCGCTCTGCTGGTCGAAGCCGTAGGGCTCGCGCGCCAGAATGGTGCCCAGATCGAAGCGGAAGCCGTCGACGTGCATCTCTTCCGACCAGTAGCGCAGGCTGTCCGTCACCATCTGGATGACGCGGGGATGACTGAGGTTGAGCGTGTTTCCGGTGCCGGTGTCGTTGATGTAGAAACGCTTGTCGTCGGGCGTCAGCCGATAGTAATTTGCGTTGTCGATGCCCTTGAATGAGAGTGTCGGTCCCTTCTCGTTGCCTTCCGCCGTGTGGTTATAGACGACGTCCATGATGAGTTCGAGGCCCGCGTCGTGCAGGCGCGCCACCATCTCCTTGAACTCGTTGACCGCTACGGAGCCGGGGCTGCAATAGGAGCGCTCGGGCGAGAAAAACGAGATTGAGTTGTAGCCCCAGAAATTCGCCATGCCCTTGTCGACGAGGAAGTCGTCGTTGATGAAACCATGTGCGGGAAGTATTTCCACCGCAGTAACGCCGATGGACTTGAGATGCCGGATGACGGCGGGATCGGCGAGGCCACGGAAAGTGCCGCGGCAGACCTCGGGCACGTCGGGGTGCATCTGGGTGTAGCCGCGCACGTTCAACTCGGCGATCACAGTGCTTTCCCAACCCGTACGGGGCTTGCGGTCCGCCCCCCAGGTGAAGGCGGGATCCACGATCATCGCTTTCTTCATGAACGGCGCGCTGTCGCGCTTGTCGAACGTCGTGTCGTCGCCCGTCTCGATCTCATAGCCAAACAGCGCCGGCGCCCATTGCATCTTGCCCGCGATGCAGCGCGCATAAGGATCCAGTAGCAATTTGTTGGGATTGAAACGGTGGCCGTTGTGCGGATCGTAGGGTCCGTGGACCCTGTATCCGTAAATCATGCCGGGTCGCGCGTCGGGCAGAAAGCCGTGGAAAATCTGGTTGGTGTATTCGGGCAGCTCGACACGCTCGATCTCGCGCTCGCCGGAATCGTCGAAGACGCAGACTTCGACCTTGGCGGCGTGCTCGGAAAACACGGCGAAGTTGACGCCCAATCCCGTCCAGTTCGCCCCGCGCGGCATAGGCGAGCCTTCGGTCACACGCATGTTTCCGGACATTTTCGGAGCCCCTTATTTCCAGATCAATAAAAGCGGAACGGCGCCAAAGGTTCCCGTTGGCGTTACGTGATTTACGTCGTCTCGACGATCGTTTTTGAGGCGGGCGAAGGACGCACGACGGCCGCGCCCGCTTCCCTTTGCGAGCGCGCGATCCAAAGCTTGGTTCGAGAGATCCAACCGAGGGGCGCCGCGACAGTCGGCGTGACGCGCCTTCAAGCCGCCTTTTTCAGCGCAGATCGCGGAAGAACGTTTGCACGTCGCGCGCGAGCGCCTCGGGCTGCTCCATCGCCGCGAAATGTCCGCCCTTGTCGAATATGGTCCAGCGACGCAGGTTGGGGAACGTGGCTTCTGCAAATGCGCGGGGCGGGCGCACCATCTCGCGCGGGAATTCGGCATAGCCGATGGGCGCGGTCGCGGGCCGCCCGGGGGAGACCGGCCAGCCGCGCCGCTTGCGGAAATAATAGGGGTAAAACGACGAGCCGATGGCGCCGGTGAACCAGTAGAAACTGATGTCCGCCAGCATCTGGTCGCGGGTCAGCGCGCGCTCGACTTCGCCGCCGCAATCCGTCCAGCTATGGAATTTCTCGACGATCCAGGCCGCAAGGCCGACGGGTGAATCGGTGAGCGCAAAGCTCAGCGTCTGCGGCTTGGTGCCCTGAATCCATTGATACCCCGTCTCCTCGTCAAGCCAGTGTTTGAGTTGAGCGTGGAAATCGCCGTAAACGGGATCGGCGGCGGCCTTGGCGTCGCGAGGGACGGCGAGCAGGTTGACATGCGCGCCGATCATCCGCTCCGGCATGACCGCCGCCATATACGCCGCCGTGATGCCGCCCCAGTCGCCGCCCTGCACGCCAAAGCGCGCATAGCCGAGGTCGCTCATCAGGCCGCCCATGCAAGCGCCGATCTCCTCGACGCCGTAGCGCGCCTGACCGGGGCGGAACGAAAGCCCGTAGCCGGGCAGCGACGGCGCGACGACGGTGAAGGCGTCTGCGGGATCCCCGCCAAAAGCCGCCGGGTCGGTGAGGCGGGGGATGAAATCCACGAACTCGAACACCGAGCCGGGCCAACCGTGCATCAGCAGCAGCGGCGTCGGGTTCGGCCCCTTGCCGGGCACATGCAGCCAATGCAGGTCTATGTCGGGTTTGGCGACCTTGAATTGCGGATAGGCGTTGAGCTTGGCCTCTTGCGCGCGCCAGTCGAAGCCGTCGCGCCAGTAGGCGACCAATTCGCGCAGGTAATCGACGCTCGTTCCAAAGGCCCAGGGGTCGCCGGGCGCAGCGTCCGGCCAACGGGCGCGGGCGAGCCGCTCGCGAAGGTCCGCGATGTCGGCGTCGGGAACGTGGAGGGTGAAAGGGGTCATGTCAGATCTCCAAAGCTGCGTCCGTCCACTATGCCGCGCCGATGGCGGCCCTCGCCGATCAGACGGGTCCCGTCATGCGCTTGCACCTCGAAGACGACGCTCGTGCGGGTTTTCTCGACCACCCGTGCGCTCGCTTTGACGGTGCGCCCCAGCGGCGTGGGGCCGAGATGGCGCACGTCGACATGCGCGCCGACAGAAACATATCCTTCCGGCAGATGCGACGCGATAGCCCGGCCGCTGGCGATCTCCATCAGGAGGATCATGAACGGCGTGCCGTAGACCATCGGCATGCCCGGCACGTGGCCCCCGACGGTGTTCTCAGGGATCACGGTTGCCTCAGCCTCGCCGGTCATGCCAAGCGAGACGTTAAAGAGAAGTTCGGTCATCGCAGTTCCTCGTAGATCGCGGTTTCAAAGGATTGCGCCGCGCCGAGCGCCGCAGGGTCGGCGAAGGGGAACAACTGCGCCGCCCAGAAGCCCGCGACGCCGCGCTTGGCGTCGATCCAGTAGTAGAGATTGCCAAGGCCTCCCCAAGCGAGCGATCCGGCGGAGCGACCCGTCGGCGCCTTCTCGTCGTTGACGAGGAAGGAATAGGCCCAGGATTTGGTCTGGTGGGGAAAGAAATCGACCACCCCCGACACGCGCGGCGCGACGGTCGGCAACGCCGTCACCTTGAGCCCGTCGAGCCCGTCGCGCGCGGCCCATTGCACCGTCTCGGGCCGCAGGACGCCGGCGCCTTCGTTGAGCCAGAGCCCGAGGAATTTCAGGTAATCGCCGGCCGTCCCGTACATCCCGCCGCCGCCCGGAAACACCTCCATCGTCGCGCGCGGCGCGAGGTCGAGCGGGCGGATCGACCCATCGTCTTCGCGTTGATGCATCGAAGCGAGGCGCGCGCGCATCGCGGGCGTCGGAACGTGCGCGGTCTCGCGCATCCCGAGCGGGTCGAGCACGAGCGCGCGCAGCAGCGCGTCGAGCCGCTGGCCGGCGACCGCTTCAAGGACGAGGCCGAGCCAGTCGATGTTGATTCCGTATTCCCAAGCGTCTCCGGGATCGCGCACGAGCGGGTGGCGAAAGCCTGCGCGGGTCGCGGCGCGGTGCGGGGTGAGGCGATCCGCGTCGAGAAGGCGCTTGATGAGCGGGTTGGAAAAATCATAGGCGAAGCCGGCGGTGTGCAGCATCAGCATGCGGGCCGTGATCTCGCGCCGGGGCGGTCTCAGGCGCGCGGCGCCGTCCGCGTCGAAACCGTCAAGCACGCCGATTTCGCCGATCTCGGGCAGATAGGCGCGGGCGGGGCGGTCGAGGTCAAGCGAGCCGTCCTCGACAAGGCGCAGCGCCGCCGTCGTCGTCAGCGCCTTGGTGCAGGAGAACAGCGCGAAGACGGTGTCGAAAGTCATCGGCTGCGGCTCCCCGAGCCGGCGAACCCCCGCCGCGCCCTGAAAAGTCAGCCCATCCCGGTCGCGCGCCATCGCGACGACGCCGGGGACTTTGGCCGCGTCGAGGGTGGCCTGCGCGCGCGATGGCAAAACTAAATTCATCGTGTATCCTCCCCGTCTTACTCTAGAGGACGGCCCATGACGATCAAGGTTGGCGACAAACTCCCCCATGCGACGCTGCGTCAGGTGACGCCGGACGGCGCGGTTCCCGTGACGAGCGAGGATTTCTTTGCCGGTCGCAAGGTGGTGCTGTTCGGCCTGCCCGGCGCCTTCACGCCCACTTGCCACAAGAATCACCTGCCCGGATTCCTTACCCATGAAGCCGCGCTGAAGGCGAAGGGCGTGGCGGAAATCGCGATGACCGCCGTCAACGATCATTACGTCCTCTCCGCCTGGGAGAACGCTACGGGCGCAAAAGGGCACATCACCTTCCTCGCCGACGGCAACGCCGAATTCGCCAAGGCCGCAGGGTTGGAATTCGATGCCGGCATGGGGGGCCTTGGCGTGCGCTCCAAGCGCTATTCGATGCTGGTCGACGACGGCGTGGTGAAGGCGCTGTTCATTGAGGATTCGCCCGGCAAGGCCGATCTCTCGGGCGCCGAGAACCTGCTGGCGCATATCTGAGCGCGACGCGCGCCGGGGACCGGCGCGCAGGTTCAGGGAGGGCGGTTCGTGACGACGGTTCCGGTGCTGCTCGTGCTCGCCGCTTCGGCGGGCCTGGGGCTTTACAACCTTAGGGAATGGTGGGTCGGGCGGCGGCGGATCGGATTGATGGCCGCCCACCTGTTGCTGGGCGTCGGCGGCGCCGAGGCGCTGGTCGGGCTTCTGCATGGCAGCGATCTGGCCGACGACGATCCGCTGCGCCATACGGCCAAGCTGGCGCTACTTCTGCTGGGCGCGGCGATCTTCACGGGGTTTGGCGCGCCGCTGCTGCGTAAATCCGGCTTCGCCAACCTTGCGCTCGCCGCACATGTCGGCGCGGGGCTGGCGAGTTTCCTCTTGGCGCTAACGCTCGGAGCGAGGTTATAGAGCAAATCCTCTGTGACAATTTGGAGCGGTTCCAACGGTCTGTCACGGCGAGCCCCGCGAAACGCTTCGCGTTTCGCTCGGTGGCGCCAGTCAGCTCGCCGCGACGTCTGGGTTTGCATTTCTCCCCGAAGCCTCAGCCAAACCTAGATAGTTATGAGGCTGGACAACGTTAGTTCTCTTGACTTCTCTCGCCATGAACGCGGTTGGTTTCCCGGTCCATCGGTATTATTTTGCTTGCTGGCTCATTTGCGAGGCAGTCGGACGGTGAACGTCGTTCCCGTTCCGTCGGAGGAGACGTCCACGTCGCCATTGTGCGCCATGACGATTTTTTTCGTGATGTAGAGACCCAACCCCAAATGACTGGAATTTTGCTCGTCGGATTGAAGCGGTTGACCTCGCGTCAACGCCTCGAAAATTGTCATCAATTTGCCGCCCGCGATGGGCGAACCTTCGTTGTGAACCGAGATGATGACGCCGTCTGGAACTCCCCCCACCGTAACGAAAATGCTGCTATCGAGAAAGCTATACTGAATGGCGTTGCCGATCAGGTTTGAGAAGACCTGACCCATTCGGGCTCTATCCCAGGCGCCCTCGGTGTCGCCTACCACGTCTATCTTGATGGTCCGCCCCTTCGCGAGCGAGCGCATTTCCTCGACGAGCTGGACGCCAAGCTGGCCCATGTCGAAAGGCGCCCGCACGATGGGAATGTCGGTGCCGAACGCCGAACGAGTGATGTCCAGAAGATCGTTCAAAATCTGGATCCCGCGCTGCGTCGCGTCAACGATATGAGACGCAAGCGCCATTTGTTTGGTGTCGGGGGGCGCCAGTCGCTTCAGCATTTCTCCCGCCATTGACGCAGCGCCAATGGGGTTGCGAAGATCATGCCCGAGTATCCCCAGAAACAGGTTTCGGGAGTGATCGATAAGCGTCGTATATTCCGCGACGGACTCAGCGATCGCCTGATCTATGGCCTCATTGAAGCGGGTCAGATCGTCGATGTCCGTATTGGCTATGGGTTGTCTTCTTGCGATCCATTGCTTCACGACGCTGGCTCGCAAGGCTCTGTACTCGGAAACCATCTGATCGATATTGAAACCGTCGTTGAGGCGAAGCGTTGCGTGTATCTCAGCGGCGCTCCGATGAATTTTGGACTCAACAGGTCCGTCGCCTTTCGACTTTTTTACCTGCGCATCACCGGTTTGCGGAGTTTCCAGATCGTCGCAAATAAACGTGAGAATTTCAACGATATGGTCCTGTAAGGCGAGCCGCGTCATATGCGTGCCTGCGGGAATGTGGGTCTTGGCGAAA
>JAYVYJ010000325.1:0-13404 GCA_043784465.1 Hyphomicrobiales bacterium | reverse complement strand
GCGCGCCGGTCGCCCAGACTTCGAGAACGCCGCCATAAATCTCGGTGTGGCCAAAATGATTGCCGGCGTTGGTCACCGCCACGTCGCTCACCCCGACCCGCAGGTCGGAGAGATCGCCGCCGGTGATCTGGCCGGTCAGCGAGAGGGTTACGCCCTTTTGCGCGTAGAAGAAGGCGACGTCCGCGAAATTGTATAGCCAGTTCGAGGCGATGACGATGTCCTGAGACATGCGGACGTCGCCATGGCCGGCGAGCGCGAGGATTTCGCCGCCGTCGTAGATATATTGGCCGCCGAGCGTGGCGGAGCCGTCGAGCTTCATCGTGTCGTGGAGTCCCAACCCGCCGACGCCCCAATCGACTTGACCCCCGTTCGTGATCGTGAGCGTGGAATCGGTGGGATAGACTTCGCCGACGGTCAGGCCGCCGAAATTGTCCCAACGCGACCCCTGCCCGGTGACGAGCACATAGCCGTCGCCATTCAAAGCGACGACGCCGACGTCGTCCTGCACCACGCCGCCGTTTGCGATCGTCAGCCGGGCTTCGCCATTCACGCCGACATAGACTTCCGTGAACGCGGCGAGCGAGCCCAGTCCCGTGACCCTGACGGCGCCGCTGCCGGCGCCTTCGCCGATGGCCAGAGAATCTGCGTACTGGCTCAGGCCCTTGCGCCCCTCATCGACCACGCCGCCGTTGGCGATGAGGAGGCTCGCGCCGTTAGCGCCGCCCACGGCGATGCCGCTGGACCCGGTGATCCAATGTCCCGAGCCCAGGATCGCGAGTTGGCCGCTGGCGACGAGGGCGTAATCCTCAAACACCGTTCCGTTGACCCGCATCTTCGTGGCGGAGCCGTCCAAGCCCATCGCCATCGTCCCCGCGCCCGACAGGGTCGCCGTGGACGCAATGGTCAGCGTGGCCGATTGTTTGAGCTCGAGGTCGAAGGGCTGTGTTCCGCCTCCCGAAACGCCGCCGATGAGGAGCTGGCCGCCGAACAGGCCCACCGCCGCTGCGGAAATCGAAAGCTCGCCGGCCTTTGCGGAGGCGCCGCCGAGCGGAGCGAGCCTTAGCGTCACGCTCCGCTTGCCGTTGATGTGCGCGACGACGCCTGCGACCGGGAGGCCCTGGGTCCAGTTGGCGGCGTCGTACCAGGTCAAGTCGACAAGGGTCGATTTCAGAAAGGTATCGGTCGCCATCGCACATTCCCCTACGCTGGCGACAGGCCGCCGCATCCCTTCGGCTGACGTTACGAACTCGAAGTCGCGGAAACAAGGCGCGTTCAAATTCGCTTAGGGGGACGATGCGCGAGGCTGCGAGGGCGCCGTGCCTCAATCTTGTTGCGGCCGCTCGCGCCGCCCATATCTCCGTCATGCTCGACGACCTCACCTTTGCCCAAGACATCCCCGATGGCCCGGCCGGGCCTTGCGCCGGTTCCGAAGACGAAGCGCTCGACGCCTATTCGCGCGCGATCACGCGCGCTGTCGATGAAGTCGGCCCCAGCGTGGTGCGCATCGACGTGCGCGGCGGCGCGGGCTCCGGCGTCATCGTGTCGCCCGACGGCCTCGCACTGACCAACAGCCACGTCGTCAACGGCGCGCGGCAGGTCGAGATGACGACGCTCGACGGGCGCCGGCTGACGGCGCGGGTGCTGGGTGACGATCCCGACACCGATCTCGCGCTGCTGCGGGTCGAGGAGGCCGTCACCTTGCCCGCCGCGCGGTTGGGCAATTCTGCCCGGCTCAAGCGCGGCCAGATCGCCATCGCCATCGGCAACCCGCTCGGCTTCGACGCCACCGTCACGGCGGGCGTGGTGTCGGCGCTGGGGCGTAGCCTGCGCTCGCAATCGGGGCGGATGATCGAGGATGTCGTACAGACCGACGCGGCGCTCAACCCCGGCAATTCCGGGGGGCCGCTGGTGTCCTCGGCGGGCGAGGTGATCGGGGTGAATACGGCGGTCATCCGGGGCGCTCAGGGGATCTGTTTTGCGGTCGCCGCCAACACGGCGCATTATGTGGCGGGCGAAATCGCGCGCCACGGGCGTGTGCGGCGCGCCTATATCGGCGTCGCCGCCGCGACGACGCCGATCCCGCGCCGCTTCGCGCTCGCCCACGGCCTCGAACAGGCGAACGCTGCGCAGCTAGTGGAGATCGATCAGGCGGGGCCAGCGGCGCAAGCGGGGCTGCTGACAGGGGATTTGGTGATCGCCCTCGACGAGAAGCGTGTCGATGGCGTCTCCGCACTGGTGAGGGCGCTTGGCCCCGAAACGATCAACCGGGCGGTCAGCGTCGACTTTCTGCGCCGCGCCAAGCGGCAGCGGCTATGGCTTGGGCCGACCGAGCGGCGCGCCGCCTGAGTTGGGGCCAAACAGCGGGCCGGGTATCGCCTTCTCGGCTTCCTCTCGCAGCCCCTCGGCATGGCGCGCGATGAAGCGGCCTGCCACGACGGCGCCGACCGCTGCGCCGATGAGCGCAGCGATGCCCACCGGCCGCGCGTAATGCTCGAAAGCCTTGCCGAGCATAAAGCCGCCGACGCCGAAAGCGATGGCCCAAACCACGCCGCCGGCGGCGTTGAAGACGAGGAAGCGGCCCCACGGCAGCCGGTTCACTCCCGACAGGAACGCCGCGAAGGTTCGCAGGATCGCGACAAAGCGGCCAAAGAATACGATCTTGCCGCCGTGCCGCAGAAACAGATATTGCGCGACCTTCAGCTTGCCTTCGTCCAGCCGCAGTGCGGGCGCGATGCGTGCAAGCAGGGGAAAGCCGAATTCGCGGCCGATCCAATAGCCCGCATTGTCGCCGATGACCGCAGCCACAGCCGCCGCCGAAATCACGCCATATAGGTTGAGCGTACCCTGACCGGCGAAAATAGCCGCCGTCACCAGCGCGGTCTCGCCCGGCAGCGGAAGTCCCGCGCTCTCCAGCGCCACCACGACGAACACGGCGAAGTAGCCGTAGGAGCCGATCAGGTCCTTCAGCGTTTCGGCAAACGACATTGGAGCGGCTCAGGAAGCCTGACGAGAGAGGCGCCGCGCATTCGCGCCTACAGTGCGCCAGGTTGGGGCGGCTGCCGCCTCCGCTACGTCGAACATGGCGTGAGAAATATCGATCGGAGTCGCGCCGCCGCGCATCACGCTCGCCAGGACGAAAGCGCCCCAGGCCAGGCTCGCTCCCATCGCGCCCTCGCAGGCGGCGGCCAGCTTTTCGCCCACCATGCGCGCGGACTCGACGGAGTTGTCGTCATGACCGAACGCCGCGCGGCGGGTGCGGGCGGCGATCGTCACAGCGGCGTCGTAACCCGAGTCCGCAGTATTTTCGGCGAAACGAGACGCCCGATGCGACAGATTCGCCATTTTTTCACAATCTCCAGCCCGTAATCGAAATCAACCTGCCGGCGGCGTCAATGTTCCGCAGGGCATCCATCTGGATGGCGCTTATGAGCGTCGACCTTATGAACGCATTACGTCTCCGTTGCGACTTACCTACGCGAGGGCGCGCGGTTTGTCTTTACAGATGACGAACGTCGCAAATCGATGTTATCGTTTCCGGGGAGTGCTGCCATGCTGGAAGCCGCACAAAAGCCGCCTGTCGCACCGAGTCGTACTGAAAACAGGACGTTAGCCAAATTCCCCCTGTTCTCAAGCCTCGCGGGAGAAGAGATCCGGGCGCTCGATGTGCGATGCCTGTGGCGACGCGTGGGCGGTGGCGAATGGGTGCTCGACTACAAGGGCGACGGAGCGGACGTCTATTTCGTATTCAGCGGCCTGGCGCGCGTCGTTATCGTGAGCGCGGGGCGCGAAATGATTTTGCGAGATATCCGCGAGGGCGAATATTTCGGCCATTATTCCGCCATCGACGGAAAACCCAGATCTGCGGCCATCGTCGCCGTTACGGATTGCGTTGTCGCGCGCATGTCAGGTGCGACGCTGTGGGAAGCGGTCAACGCGCATGTGACAGTGCGGGAAAGTATTTTGCGCGATCTCGTGGCCGACATTCGCACGGCGAACCAGCGCGCCCACGAGCAGGCCAATTTCGACGTGCGCAAACGGTTGTGCGCGGAGTTAATTCGCCTGTCGCGCGTGACGGGTGAGGGACGGGTTGTGGTTTCGCCTCCTCCGACCCATGCTGAATTCGCCGCGCGGATCAGCACCCATCGCGAGGCGATCACGAAGGCCCTCTCTTTGCTGGAGCGGGAAGGGATGCTGACGCGCAGTCCTTCCTCGATCGTGATCGCCGACGTCGATCGCCTGCGTCGTACGCTGGCGGCCGACGACTGACGTTTAAGCCGCGTGACGCAGGCCGGCGCAGAACTGCTGCAGATCAGCCTCGACAGCGTGAATGACAGTCTCGCGCCAGCCCTGGGGCAGCGAGGGCTTCATGGCCGTTCGCTCGCGGCGTCGGCTTCCGGCGAGACCGGCGGCCACAAACGCGCCGGAGGCGATGGCCAGCGCGCCAAGCGTCACGATAACGTCGGCGTCGAAATACTTCTGGGCCATGGCCTTGGAGTTTTCCGACCGGGCGAATTCACGAGCAGGGATGCCGGCGATGATTTCATGCCCTTGTACGAAATCCGCTTTGGCGACCATCTGCGAAGCGACCGGCACCACCGCTCGCGACGACATGAACGCATGGGCGGGGACCGTGGCCACGGTCAGGGCAACAATGGCGGCGCCAAGGGCGGAGGTCGCGTTCATATTTCAGCTCCCATCGCTGTAGGCGTCCTTATAAGCGGGGCGCCCGATAATTTTGTGATTAACGCTTTTTTAACTTCTTGACTGTGGCAAAACTCACACATCGGACAAAGGCTGTTTTCACAAGAACGTTACCGTGAATTTCGCCTCGCCCCGTCTCGTTTGCCCACTCTTCAACTCGTCTGCCACATTAACGTGGGGCGGGACATCGTGTTCCCGCATCTCGGTAAATCTTGGTTACGCAGCGTCACGCGACGGGAGCGCTGCGGGGCGGAGGGGTAGGGTCGCAGGCGAAGCGGCGCGCGGACGACGCGCCGCTGCGGCGATCGAGCCGCCCGCCAACGCAAGCGCGCCCAGCGTCAGAAGCGCGTCAACGTCGAAATAGCGCTGTGTCGCTGCCGCGGAGGCGAGGCTGTCGTCGGCGCGAAGAGGCCGAGCGAGCAGGGCGTCGCCCAAGGTGAAAGCGACCGCCGCCGGCGCCGGAGAAGCGCAGGCGAGGGCAGCCAGAAGAAGCGTGGCGCGCAGGACCGACATGACGAACTCCCCGGAGGAGATCTGTTGGCGAAACCCGTTGTTTCGTCGCGACAATCCTTAAGATTTCGTTAAGCGTAGGTCTGTGAGGTTTCCCACACGTCGCTCAAGCCCTTAATCTCTTCAGCCAACGCGCGACGTTCTCGGTCTCGTCGAAGCTCAGCGTGACCGGCAACGCCCGCACATGCGCGCGGAGGTCGGGGGGCAGCCGCACGAAATCCTTTTCCGTGCAAACCGGGATCAACCCTCGCCGCGCCGCGCGCGCCAGCAGCCGTTCGACCTCGCGCGCGGTGAACGCCCAATGGTCGGGGAACGTATTACACTCGCCCACCTGCGCGCCGATGTCGCGCAGCGTCGCAAAAAATTTTTCGGGTCGCGCGATCCCCGCGAAGGCGAGGACGGGTCGGCCGATCAGGGTTGCAGCGGCGACGGCGTCCGCCTGAAGCCGCGCCGTGAACAACGGCTTGCCAGCCATCCCTTGCACCGCAAGCGGCCCGCCGCCGATCACCACCACGGCGTCGACATAAGGCGCCTGCGCCGCGACCGGCGCGCGCAACGGCCCCGCTGGCAGGCACAAGCCGTTGCCGAACGGGGCCTCGCCGTCCAGCACCGCCGCCGTAAGGGTTTTCAGCAGCGCCGGGTTTTGCAGACCGTCGTCCATCACCAGCACGCTGGCGCCGTCGTCCAGCGCGAGCCGCGCCGAGGCGACCCTATCTGCGCCCACATAACAGGGGGCCAAGCGGGCGAGCAGCAACGGCTCGTCGCCGACGCCGCGCGCGTCGTCGGTAGCGAGATCGACCCGGTGGCTTTCCGCCCGCGCCCGCCCGCCATAGCCGCGCGACAGAAACGCCGGGCGCTCGCCCGCCGCGCGCAGCAGCCGCGCCAGCGCCAGCGCGGTCGGCGTCTTGCCCGCGCCCCCCACCACGAAATTGCCGACGCACAGCACCGGCGCGCCCACGCCGGTTCCCGGCCGCGCCATGCGTCGCGCGGTCGCCGCGCCGTAGAGCGCGCCGAGCGGGCTCAGGCCCCAGGCGAGCATGCCCCGGCGTTCGGCGAGCCAGAAGCGCGGCGCCTTCATCGGCGCAGCGCCGCGAGCTGGGGCTCAAGTGCGGCAAGCGTGCGCTCCACCGCGCCGGCGCCGCGCTCGACGACGCGCGCCGCCGCCCGCGCCCCTTCGCGCACGCGACCCGGGTTGCCAAACAGCGTGGCCAGCGCGACGCTGAGTTCGTTCGCGTCGTTGACGAGCAGCGCGCCGCCCTCCGCGTCGAGCGGCGCATAAACGTCGGCGAAATTGCCGACGCGGGGCCCATGCAGCAGCGCGGCGCCGAGCTTGGCCGGCTCGATCGGGTTTTGTCCGCCCCCGCCCGTCAGCGATTTTCCCAAGAAAGCTATGCCCGCGAGCCGGTAGAACAGCCCGAGTTCGCCCATCGTGTCGCAGACGTAAACCGACACGTCGCGCCCGGGCCGCGCGCCCTGCGAGCGGCGTCCGCAGGCGAGCCCGAGCGCGGCGATCTCGGCGGCGACCGCTTGGCCCCGTTCGGGATGTCGCGGCGCGATCAGCGTCAGCAGATCGGGAAATTCGGCGGCGAGGCGCAGGTGCGTCTCGGCGGCGATACGCTCCTCGCCGGGATGCGTCGAGGCGGCGATCCAGAGCCGGCGTCCCGCGACGAGGCCAGATAACTCGGCGAGTTCGTAGGGGTCGCCGGGCGGGGGGGGGGCGTCGAATTTGAGGTTGCCGATCACCGGCGCCTGCGGCGACCCCAGGGCCGTCAGGCGCTCCGCGTCGCCGGGCGTTTGCGCGAGCGTGGCGTCGAAGCGGCTGAACAGCGCGCGCGCGGCGCCGCTCATCCGGCGCCAGCGGTGGAACGAGCGCGCGCTCATCCGCGCATTGACGAGCGCCAGCGGCGTTTTTGCGCGCGCGGCTTCCAAAATCATGTTGGGCCAAATTTCGCTCTCCGCGAACAGGCCAAGGTCGGGGCGCCAATGCTTAAGGAACGCCCGCATGAAGCGCGCCGTATCCAGCGGTATGAACTGATGGACCGCACGCGTGGGCAGTCGCTCCGCCATCAGACGCGCCGAGGTGACCGTGCCGGAGGTGACGAGCGCGAACAGTCCCCGTTGCGTCAGGCGTTCGACCAACGGCAACAGCGACACGGTCTCCCCCACGCTCGCGCCGTGCAGCCACACGAGCGGGCCTTCGGGACGGGGTAGGCCGGGGCGCCCGCGCCGCTCGTCAATTCGGTCCGGGTCCTCCTTGCCGCGATTGAGCCGCAGCGACAGCAGCGCGCCCGCCAAAGGCGCGGCGGCGGCGGTGGCGAGCCGATAGGCGGCCAGGGAGAGCGGGATCATCCCCGTAAACCCGCGCCGGGATCGACGCCGCCGACGAGGGCGTAGGCGCGCGCATGGGTGCTGTCGAGGCCTGCCTCGACTGCCCGCCGTGCGGTCTCCATCGCGTCCGCGTCGGCCTTGGCGGGAACGTGGATGGGGTCGCCGTAGACGATGGCGCCGCGCCCGAACGGCAGCGCCAGGCTGGCGCGGTCCCAGCTGTTGAAAACGAGGCGCCGGCTGGTGACGACCGCGACCGGCACGATGGGGCGCTGGGTTATGCGGCCAAGCGTGACGATGCCGACGCCCGCGACCCTAGCGATCTTGGGCACGTCGGCGGTCATGGCGACGGTGGCGCCGCCCTCGACCAGACGCTTGAGGTTGAGCAGCGCCCGGGCGCCGCCCTTCTCGCGCACGCGGTCGCCGTGGGCGCCCGAACCGCGAATCGGCTCGACGTCGAACCAGCGCAGCGCGTGCGCCTGCGCGCCGGCGTCCCGATGGCGCGACACCATCGCATAGACTTTGGGCATCGCCTCGCCGCGCGCGAACGGGATCATCAGATGCTGGCCGTGCCACATCGCCATGATGAAAGGATGATGGCGCGCGAAATCAGTTTCGACGTCGCCCGGCTCAACGACGAAGCGGTTGAAGCGCCGGACGGCCTTCAGATAATGCGCGAAGGCGAAACCAAGCGCCCGCTCCGCGAAAGCCTGTCCAAAGGTCATGCGCGCTTCAGCCCACCTTGCGCGCGAGGCCTGCGGGGGCCAGCATGCGGTGCAGATGGACGATGAAATAGCGCGTCTGGGCGCTGTCCACCGTCGCCTGCGCCTTGGCGCGCCAGGCCCGCTCGGCGGCTTCGTAGTTGGGAAACACGCCCACGACGTCTATGGATTCTGGGTCTCTAAACTCCATCGAATCGATGGCCTTCATTTCGCCTCCGAGGACCAGATGCAGCAATTGTTCGGATTCGCGGGCGGTGGCGGCGTCGGACATGGCGAGACCCCTTTGGGTTGAGCGCGTCGCCGCGCCTGCGAGTTTCATGCTCCGCCTCGCGCCGGCGCGAGCCGCGCGAGCCACGCGAGCGGCGCTGCGACCAACGCATCATGGCGCGTACTGGGTTGATTGTAGCGCACGCGGGAACCCCCTTCGACAAGCCCCGCCCCGGATTCATGCAAAATGACGTCCGCCGCCGCGATATCCCAATCGTGCGAACCCGGACCCGCGAGGCCGATCTCCAGCCGCCCCGCCGCGACGCTCGCCAACCGATAAGCGAGAGACGGGGAGGGCGGCCCCGCCTCGGCGCGAAAGCCGGATTTCTCCGCCAGTGCCAGCCGCAGCCCGCGCGGCCCGCCGACGCGGGCGCCCTCAAGCGTCGCAGCGCTCGCGGCGCGAACGATAGCTCCGTTGAGCGTTGCACCGGCGCCGCGGGCGGCGGCGTAGGTCTCGCCCAGCGCGGGGGCGTGGATCACGCCCGCCACCGGGCGCCCGCCCTCCAGCAGCGCCACCGCCACCGCCCAGCAGGGATCGCCGCGCATGAAGGCGCGCGTGCCGTCGATGGGGTCGAGCACGAGGACCGTGTCGCGGGCGAGGCGGTCGGAATCGTCCTCGGTCTCCTCGGAGAGCCAGCCCGCGTGGGGGAAAGCGGCGCGCAGGATGGCTTTGAGCGCCGCGTCCACGGCGAAATCGGCTTCGGTCACCGGCGAGTCGCCCACTTTGTAGGAGACCGAGGCGTGCGTGGTCGCGCCGGCGCGAAAATATTCCATCGCGATTTCGCCGCCGCGCTGCGCCGCCGCGACGAGCGTCGCCAGCGCCGCCACGGGGGAGTTCGCGTCACGCGGAGCCGCATCGTCCATGCGCTGGCCTTAACGAAGCGGCGGGGCGCCCGTCAACGCGCGCGGCGTCGCGGCTTGCCCGCCGCAAGCGCCCATGCGTGGCCAAGTTCCGGCTCTCTCAGCGCGGCGCGGCGGGCCGTGGTCCAGGCCCTGAGCGCCCCGCGCGCTCGGGACGGGAAAGAACGCGTCGCGCGCATCTTCGCATTTGAGCGCCTGCGCGTCGGGGTCTTATTGATTGAAAGCGTTCGTGGCGCCGACTTGCCCTGCATCATGCGCCAGCGCTCAGGCGTCGTCACGCACGATGTCCGCACGAGCATCTCATTTCGAAACGTTAAGGTCGTGGTGCGGCGGGGGATTGCGGCGCGGGGGAGCGGGGCCAGCGGGCGGAGGATGGAAAATCGCTTTCAAGATGGTGCGGACCTGAAGAACGAATCTTCGCCCGACCACGCTTCGCTATGGCTTCGTCGCTGCGCTCCTGGCCATGATCGCGCACCCTGTAGGCGCTCGACTGTCGGCACGTGCGCGATTCAGCGCTGCGAGACGCGTTTTCCTCACGCACGCGCGATGCAAATCTATGTCTCGCTTCGACAAAACAAAAAGGCCCGGCGCGCGCCGGGCCTTTTCTATTCGGGGTTCGCACGATCAGTTGCGACGGTCGCCCATCAACTGGAGCAGGAACTGGAACATGTTTATAAAGTCGAGATAGAGCGTCAGCGCGCCGAAGATCGAGCGCTTCTCCACCGCCTCATAAGCGCCGCCGGCGTAGTAACCCGCCTTCAGCGATTGCGTGTCGTAGGCGGTCAGCCCTGCGAAGATGCCGACGCCCAGCACCGAAATCGCCCACTGCAACCCGGTCGAGTGCAGGAACACGTTGACCAGGCTCGCGATGATGAGGCCGAAAACGCCCATCATCAGGAACGACCCCATGGCCGACAGGTCGCGCTTGGCCGAATAGCCGTAGAGGCTTAGCGCGCCGAACGACGCGGCGGTGATGAAGAACACGCGTGCGATAGACCCATGCGTGTAGACGAGGAAGATCGTCGACATCGACAGGCCCATCAGGGCAGCGAAAGCGAGGAACACGGCGCGCGCCCCGCCCGCCGAGAGCCGATCACGTCCCGCCGACAGGCCGAACACTACGGCGAGCGGCGCGAAGATCACCACCCAGCGCAAGGCCGATGTGTATATCGCGTGGCCGAAATCGGTAAGAACGAGCTGTCCGCCGACTTCGTTCGTCGCCAGATTGAAGGCGCCGTAGGCGACCAGCCCGGTGACGCCCAGACCCATCGTCATATAATTGTAGATGCCCAGCATGTAGGCGCGCAGGCCTTGATCGATCGCGCCGGCTCCGGACCGGGCGACGCCCGCGCCCAGTCTTGGGGACGCATAGCGGTCATAATCGGACATGGAACCCTCTCATCTAGCGGCAGGACGGGCGCACGGCGCCGTTCCCGACCTGAAGCGCAATATGAGGCCAGACGCGCAAGCGCGCAAGGTCCGGCCTCATGACATCGTGGTAAGGATGAATCGACTTTACTTTGTCTTGCCGTCGGGGCCGAACGTGCCGAGATAGGCGACGACGTCGGCGCGATCCTTGTCGTTAGGCAGGCCGGGGAAGGCCATCTTGGTGCCCACCACCTTGGCCTTGGGATCTTTCAGATATTCGTCGAGCGTTGCGACGTCCCACATGATGCCGGAGCCCTTGTTGGCGTCGGAATAATTGTAACCCTCGGCCGTACCCGCCTTGCGTCCGACGAGGCCGTTGAGTTGCGGGCCCACCGCATTCTTGGCGCCTTCGCCGACGTTGTGGCAGGCGTGGCATTTCTTAAAGACGTTCTTGCCCGCCTCGGGATCGCCGTCGGCGCGGGCCGCGACCGTCGCCGCAACGAAAGCGGACGCGAAAGCCGCGGCCATAAGGACGTTTTTCACCCTCAACCTCCCTGATTCAACTCTGGACCGCAACTGTGCGGACGAGGGTTCGTAACATGCGCGCCCAAGAGCGCAAAGACGGCGCGACGACACGACGCTGGCCACTTTCGTCTTATCCCGTTATGTCACGCGCCGTTTCGCCGGGAGCCCGCATGGACAGCCAAGACACGCATTTCGGCGACCGCCGCGTGGCGCTGGACGCCAAGCAGGGCCTGGTCGACGACGTGTTCCATAAGGTCGCCGACCGCTACGACGTGATGAACGACCTTATGTCGGGCGGCCTGCACCGCGTCTGGAAAGATGTTCTCGTGGGCAAAGTCGCGCCGCCGCGGACGCGCGGCTATCGCCATCTCGACGTCGCGGGCGGCACAGGCGACGTCGCCTTTCGCATTGCGCGCGCCGGCGGCGCGGGCACGACCGTCACCGTCTCCGACATCAACGCCGACATGCTGCGGGTCGGCGAAGCGCGCGCTCGCAAGCGCCGCGAATACGGGCGGCTCGATTTTGTCGAGGCCAACGCCGAGAGCTTGCCGTTCGCCGACGCCGGCTACGACGGCTACACCATCGCGTTCGGCATCCGCAACGTGCCGCGCATCGAGCGCGCGCTCAGCGAAGCGTTTCGCGTGCTGGCGCGCGGCTCGCGCTTCCTGTGCCTCGAATTCAGCCAGGTCGACTTGGCCGGGCTCGACAGGATTTACGCTGCTTATTCCAATACGGTCATCCCCGCGCTCGGGCGCGCGGTGACGGGGGACGGCGCGCCCTATCGCTACCTCGTGGAATCGATTCGTCAGTTTCCGACGCCGGAACGTTTCGCCGACATGATCGCGGGGGCCGGTTTCTCGCGCGTATCCTACGAGCGGCTGACCGGCGGGATCGTGGCGATCCATTCCGGCTGGAAGCTTTGAAGCCTTGAGCGCCCTGTCCGCGATCGGCCACGCCTCGCGCCTCGGCCGCGCGCTGCTCGTCATGGCGCGCGAGGGCGTGTTTGGCGGGGTCGACGCGGAATTGCTGCCGCCCATCGCCCGGCCGGCGCTCGGCGTACTCAAGTTGATCGGGCGCAAGGACGAGGGCGGGCACGGCCTGTCGCGGGCGATGGAGCGGCTGGGGCCGTCTTACGTGAAGCTCGGCCAGTTTCTGGCGACCCGTCCCGACATCGTGAGCGCGCGCGTGGCGGACGAACTGGAGCGGCTTCAGGATCGCGTGGCGCCGTTGCCGCGCGAGATCGCCGTCAAGCGGATCGAGGCGGCGTTCGGGACGCCGCTGGACCAGGTGTTCGCGGAGTTCGGCGAGCCGGTCGCCGCCGCCTCCATAGCGCAAGTGCACAAGGCGCGGATCGGCGAGGGCGAAAACGCGCGCTTCGTGGCGGTCAAGGTGCTGCGGCCGGGGGTCGAGCGGCGCTTTCAGCGCGATCTCGCCGATATGTTCTTCGCCGCGCGGATGGCGGAGCGCATGGCCCCCGACGCGAAACGGCTTCGCCCCGTGCAGATCGTGGAGACGCTCGCGCGCTCCGTGCGCATGGAGCTAGACTTCCGGCTGGAGGCGGCGGCCGCCGCCGAATATGGCGAGAACCTGAAGGACGACGCGGATTTTCGCGCGCCGCGCATTGACTGGGACCGCACGACCCGCGACGTGCTGACGATGGAATGGATCGACGGCCTGCCGCTCAGCGACCCCGCCGCGCTGGAGCGCCAGGGCCTCGACGTCGCGAGGCTCGGCCAGCGGTTCATACAGTCGTTCCTGACTCACGCGCTGCGCGACGGTTTCTTCCACGCGGACATGCATCAGGGCAATTTCCTCGTGGACGGCGAGGGGCTCATCGTCGCCCTCGATTTCGGCATTATGGGGCGGCTGGGACGGCCCGAGCGGCGTTTTCTGGCTGAAATCCTTTATGGATTCATCCGCCGCGACTATTTGCGGGTGGCGGAGGTGCATTTCGAGGCGGGCTATGTGCCCAAGCATTACCGCGTCGAGGATTTTGCGCAGGCGATCCGCGCCATCGGCGAACCGATCCACGCGCGCCCTGCCGACGAGATCTCGATGGCGCGCGTGCTGACGCTGCTGTTCGAGGTCACCGCCCTGTTCGACATGCAGACGCGGCTCGAACTCG
>JAYVYJ010000324.1:0-7446 GCA_043784465.1 Hyphomicrobiales bacterium | reverse complement strand
CGGCTGCAACGTGCTGTCCTATCTGACCGCAAAGCCGCGGCAGGTGATCGCGGTCGATCTCAACGGCGCCCATATCGCCCTTTTGAAGCTCAAGCTGCGTGGCCTCGCCGCGCTGCCCGATCATGCGGCGTTCTTCGACTTTTTCGGCCGCGCCGACCTGCGCGAGAACGTCGCGGTCTACCAGACGAACCTTCGCCCCGGCCTCGACGAGGCGACGCGCGCTTATTGGGACGGGCGCGGGCTCCACGGGCGCCGCCGCATCGAGGCGTTCGCACGCGGCTTTTACCGGCACGGATTGCTGGGTCGCTTCATCGGCGCGGGGCACGCGATGGCGCGGCTCTACGGCGCGCGTTTCGACGCGCTGCTCGCCGCACGCTCGCTTGAGGAACAGCGCCGCGTGTTCGAGCGCGAGATCGCGCCCCTGTTCGACAAGCGCTTCGTGCGCTGGCTCGCGCGCCGTCCCTCCGCGCTCTACGGCCTCGGCATCCCCCCGGCCCAATATCGCGCGCTTAGCGCCGAAGGCGGCCTGACGGAGGTGTTGAAGCGCCGCGTCGAGCGGCTCGCCTGCGACTTCCCCATCGCCGACAATTACTTCGCCGCGCAGGCGTTCGGCCGCGCTTACGCCCGCGCCGACGCGCCGAGCCTGCCGCCGTATCTGCAAGCGGCGCATTTCGAGACCGTGCGCAAGGGCGCGGGCGACGTGGCGCCTTTCCACGGCTCATTCACCCAACGGCTGAAGACCGAGCCCGACGCCAGCCTTGACGCCTATGTCCTGCTCGACGCGCAGGACTGGATGAACGACGAGACGCTGACGGGGCTGTGGTGCGAAATCCGCCGCACGGCGCGGCCCGGCGCGCGCGTCATTTTCCGCACCGCCGCCGACGAGCGGCTCCTGCCGGGACGCGTGCCCGAAACGATCCTGGGCGATTTCGCTTACGAGGAGGAACGCTCGCGAACGTTAGGCGCGCGCGACCGCTCCTCGATCTACGGCGCCTTCCATCTGTGGGTGCGCGCGTGAGCGACGCCACTTCGGCCATGGACCGCATGTACCGGAGGCAGCGCCACATCTACGACCTCACCCGCAAGTTCTACCTGCTCGGCCGCGACGAACTGATCGCGGGCCTCGCGCCCCCCGCCGGCGGGACGGTGCTGGAAATCGCCTGCGGCACGGGGCGCAACCTCATCCGCGCCGCGCACGACTACCCGGACGCCCGCTTCTTCGGCCTCGACGTGTCGCAGGAAATGTTGGCGACCGCGCGAACCAACGTGACGGCGGCGGGTTTGTCGGGCCGGGTGAGGCTGGCGGCGGGGGACGCGACGGCCTTCGATCCGCAAGCCCTGTTCGGCGTCCCGGACTTCGACCGCGTGTTCGTTTCCTATGCGTTGTCGATGATCCCCGAGTGGGAGCGCGCGGCGGCGCAGGCGGCGGCGCGGCTCGCGCCCGGCGGGCGTCTGATGGTGGTGGATTTTGGCGATTCCGGCGGCTGGCCGCGCCTGTTTCGTGCGGCTCTGCAGGCGTGGCTGACAAAATTTGACGTTACTCCGCGCCTCGCGCTGGAGCCGGCGCTGGCCAAACTCGCCGCGGCGTGCGGCATGGCGCTCGATTTTCGCCCGCTTTTCCGGCGCTATGCATTTCTGGCGGCGATCTCGGCGAGTTGAACAAACCGCGTTTACTCCCTGTTTCCGCGCGTGAGGCAAGATGACGCCGCGCCGTGACGGCGTTGCGGGGTCTGGCCATGCTCAAGGTGGCGCTGTTGTTCGCAGCCGGTTCGCTGCTGCTGGCGATGTTCGCGCCCAGCCTGTTCGACACGATGACGGTTGCTCCGCCCGCCGCTTCCTCGCGTCAGGCCGCCGCCGCCCCGCCGCCCCTGCTCGCGCGCGCAGCGGTCGAGCCGGTGACGAGCGGTCGCGAGATCGCCATTCCCGCCGATGCGCTCGGCCAATATTCGACCGACGTGATGTTGAACGGCCATAGCGTGCATATGCTGATCGACACGGGCGCAAGCCTCGTCTTCGTTTCCGCCGCCGTCGCCGACAGGCTTGGCGTCGTGCCGCCTTACAACGCGCAGCATGTGCAGGTGCGCACGGCCAACGGCGTCGCGACGGCGACGATGGTCACGCTCAATTCGGTGGCGATCGGACCCGTCTATGTGCCGGGCGTGCAGGCGTTGATCGCCGACCGCAGCGCGGGCGAGGTCAATCTGGTGGGCGCAAATCTGCTGGCCCGGCTCGGCGGCGTCGAGCAGCGTGGCGGCTATCTCTATTTGCGCCAGTAGCGGGCTTCGGAGAGCAAGGTTAGAAACGCGACGCTTGGAAACGATTCCCCCTTCCGTTCTGCCCGACGTGCTCGTCCCGGGATTGGCGATCGTGTTCTGCGGCACGGCGGCCGGAACGGAATCGGCGCGTCGCGCGGCCTATTACGCGCATCCGCAGAACCGGTTCTGGCGGACGCTGCACGAGGCCGGGCTGACGCCTCGCAGGCTGGCGCCCTCGGAATTCGCCCTGCTGCCCGATTTCGGCCTCGGCCTCACCGATATCGCCAAGACCGCCTCGGGTATGGACCGCGAACTGGCGCGCGGCGCGCTGGGGCGCGAAGCCTGCGCGGCGCTCGCCGCCAAAATCGCCGCCTGCGCCCCCCGTGTCCTCGCTTTCACCAGCCTTGCCGCCGGACGCCGGTTTCTGGGCCGCGCCGACGCGGGGTTCGGCCCACAGGCGCAGACGCTCGGAGCCACGGCCCTCTGGCTGTTGCCCTCGCCCTCGCCGACGGCGGGCTGGAATTTCGACATCGGCCCGTGGCGCGAACTGGCGGCGGCAAGGTCATGAGGGAGCGGCGGCGATGAGATTTTGGGGCCTGGGGATCGCGGCGGCGCTGTTCGGCGGCGGGGCGATCGCGGGCGAGGCGGACCTGGAGCGACCGGCCTATTGGGGCCAGCCCTCGGTGGAGGGCGGCAAATGCTGTGCGACGCTGGGAGAAGTTCGCGCCCATATTGACCGCATCGACCGCACCATTCTGGCGGCTATCGCCGAGCGGGGCCGCTACGTCGCCGAGGCCGGGCGTTTCAAGAAAGACCCGGCGGCGGTGAGCGACCCCGCGCGGGTGGCCGCCATCGTCGCGCGGGTGGCCAAGCTCGCCGGAGACGAAGGGCTGGCGCCGGAAGTCGCGCAAAAGACTTGGGCCGCGATGATCGCCGCTTTCGAGGATTATGAGCGGGCCGAGTGGCGCAAGGCTCATCCGGCCCCTCCTTGAGGGTTTTTGCGCTAGGCGACACAAAGCGGACACAAAAGACGGTTGGTAAGGGTCAGGGACGAACGGGAGCCGGACATGAAACTCAAATACGCCTTCGGGCTTGCGCTCGCGATCGCCTTCGCGCCGGCGGCGCAGGCCGAGCCGTTAACGCCCGAACAGAAGACCGAATTGGGCGGCTTCATTCGCGAATATCTCGTCGCGCACCCCCAAGTGCTGCGCGAGGCCATCGACGCGCTCGACAAGCGCGAGAAGGCCGACGCCGAGGCCGGCCGCGCCAAGCTGGTCGGCCAATATTCCAGCGCGCTGTTCACCTCGAAATTCCAGGCTGACGTCGGCAACCCCAAGGGTGCGACGACCGTGGTCGAGTTCTTCGACTACAATTGCCATTTCTGCAAAGGGGCGTTGCCCGATCTCGCCAAGCTGATGAAGGAAGATCCCGACCTGCATGTCGTGCTGAAGGATTTCCCCGTGCTGGGACCGGGCTCCACCGAGGCGGCGCGCGTGGCCTCCGCCGTACGCAACCAGTTGCAGGGCGACAGGTTCTGGGAGTTCCACAACAAGCTGCTGGGCCAGCAGCACGGGCCGGTGGGCAAGAAAGAGGCGCTCGCGGTGGCCAAGGAGATGGGGCTCGACATGGGCCAACTCGACAAGGACATGGGCTCCAAGGAGATCGACGACGGTCTGAAGGAGACGATGGCGATGGCCGACGACCTCCAGATCAACGGCACGCCGACCTTCGTGATGGGCGACAGCGTGGTGGTGGGCGCGGTCGGCTACGACGAGCTCAAAACCAAGCTTTCGGCGGTGCGCAAATGCGGCCACGCCACCTGTTGACCGAAAACTAAGCCTCTTTGTCCACCATGGGACGCCGGCGCCAAGCCGGCGTGATTCGCAGCCGCGAGGGGACGCCGCGTGAGTTTCTTTCAAAGCCTGATCATGGCCCTGATACAGGGCGTGACCGAGCTGTTCCCCATTTCGAGCCTTGGCCATGCGGTGCTCTTCCCCCGTCTGGTGGGGTGGGGCGACCTCATTCACAATGCCGATTTCCTGCCCTATCTGGTGGTGATGCATCTGGGCACGGCGGTCGCGCTGTTCGCCTATTTCTGGCGCGACTGGCTGTCGTTCCTGCGATCGGTGGTGAAGGCGGACACCGAGCGCGCGCTCGTCGACCGCCGGATTTTCCTGCTGGTGGTCCTGGCGACGATCCCCGCCGTCGTGGTGGGGGCGGCGCTGCACAAGCCGCTTGAGGCGGCGTTCTCCTCGCCCGCCATCGTGGCCTTCGTGCTGATCCTCAACGGCGCGCTGCTCTATTTTTGCGACCAGATCGCGGGACGCGGAATCGGCCATCTGGAACAGCTCAACTGGAAGGGGGCGCTCGCCATCGGCTTCGCGCAATGCTTCGCGCTGGTGCCGGGGTTCTCCCGTTCGGGCCTGACGATAGCGTCCGGCATCGTGGCGGGCCTCAAACACGAGGACGCGGCCCGGTTCTCGTTCCTGATGGCGACGCCGATCATCGTCGGCGCGACGGTGCTGGAGGCGCCCAAACTGCTCAAGCAAGGCTCGACGCTAGGAAGCGCGGCGCTGATTTCCGGCGTGCTGGCGGGGCTGATCGCGTACGCCAGCCTCGTCGTGCTGATGCGCTGGTTCAGAGGCCACGAGTTCAACGCGCTCAAACCCTTTGCGTATTATTGCGCCGCGGCGGGCGTGGCGAGCCTTTTGCTGATGCTGGCGTTCTAGGCTTCGCTATTTCGAAGCCCTTCAACCCCCTGCAAAACTCTTGGGCGCGGGGCTGATCACCTCGACCCCGCCCGCGCCGATCTGCATGACGGTCAACCCACGTTCGTTGGTCCCGTTGAGGCGGAAGCGGAACAGGCCGTCGGCGCCGTTGAACCCGGAGGCGTTGGCCAAAGTCGCAGGCTTGAAGCGCTGGCCGGAGGGGGTTCGCGCCAGCGCGGCGACCAGCGAGACGGCGTCGTAGCAAAGCGTCGCGAGGCGCGGCGGCTCGGCATTGTATTTGGCGCGGTAGCGCAACGCGAAGGCGGCGAAGCCGGAGGATTCGGGAGCCGAATACCACGCGCCCTGCAACGCGGGGATCGCGGCCACCCGCGGGTCGTTCCAAACGCCGGTGCCCAGCAATTGCGCCTTCACCCCCGCGGCGCCGAGCGCGGCGGCGACGGCGGGAAGAGCGTCGGGCTGTTCGGGAAGGAAGATTGCGTCGGCGTCCGGGGCGTCGTGGGCCACTTGCGTGACCGCGCCCGCCGCCTGCCCCGGCGCATAGCGCGCGACGCTCACCACGGAGGCGCCGGCGCGCGCGGCTTGGGCCTTGAGTTCGGCGATCGCGACATTGGCGTAATCGGTCTGCGGCGCGATCACGGCGATGGTCTTCTTGCCGCGCGAGACCGCGTAATCGACGATCCTGTCGACGTAGGTCTCAATCAGGAACGACAGGAGATAGACGCCCTCCGAGGCGGCCGTCGCGTCGGTGGAGAAGGCGATGACCGGCACATTGGCGCCCCTTGCGACCGCGCTGACCTGCCGCACGTCGGCGGCGAAAAGCGGGCCCACGATGATCTCGGCCCCGGCCTTCATTTCCGATTGCGCGGCCGAAGCCGCGGCCTCGGGCGCGGAACGGTCGTCGAGCGCCATCAACGTCACGTCCCCCGCGCCCCCGTCGGCGAGCGCCATCTGCGCGGCGTTGAGCATCGCCTGCCCGATGGTCGATTCCCGGCCCGATTGCGTCAACGGCAACACCAGCCCGACCCTTACGGCGCCGGAGCCGAAAGTCTGGCCCACGGGCGCCGCCGCCGAAAGCGGCGGGGGGGCCTCCACACGCGGCGTGGGCGTGGGTTCGTTGAGCCCGCCCAGTCCCGCAGAACTGCACCCGCCCGTCAGCGCCAGAAGCCCCAACGCCGCCACCGCACGCCCCGCGCTTCGCGCTTTCATCTGGCGTTCTCCGCTGGAAAAATGCGCATGACGTAACGGCGCCTCTGCACGGACCGCTTTTCTTGGGCGGTGAAAATGGTAATGTCAGGACGGCGCTTTGGCGAATTTTCGTGAACGGCGCAAGCAGGACGGCGACGTCGTGACAATATCCGCCCCCACAGACCCACATAAATGAGCCGCACGGCTCGCGAATTCACCGTAGTCGGCGCCCGTCGCGGCGTAGAGAAGCCCGCGCCTGGGCTCTACGTCGTCGCCACACCCATCGGCCATCTCGCCGACATCACTTTGCGCGCGCTGGAGACGCTCGCGGGCGTCGATCTGATCCTGGCCGAGGACACGCGTCATTCGCGAAAGCTCCTCGACCATTATGGCGTTTCGACGCCGATGAGCGCCTATCATGAACATAACGCCGAGCGCGCCCGGCCTGAAATTCTCGCCCGACTCGAACGCGGCGAGGCGCTCGCGCTGATCTGCGACGCCGGTACGCCGCTCATCTCGGATCCCGGCTACAAACTGGTCGTCGAAGCGCGCCGAGTTGGCGCGACCGTCATCCCCGTGCCCGGCGCCTCGGCGCTGCTGGCGGCGCTGGTCGGCGCCGGCATGCCGACCGACCGCTTCCTGTTCGAGGGGTTCCTGCCGCCCAGGGGGGAAGGCCGGCGCGCCCGCCTCAACGCGCTGGCTGCCGTCGAGGCGACGCTGGTGTTCTACGAGGCCCCGCAGCGGCTCGCCGCCTGCCTCGCCGATCTCGCCGCCGAATTGGGCGCCCGCCCGGCGACGGTCGCGCGCGAATTGACCAAGATGAACGAGACGCTCGATACCGGGTCGCTGGAAGAACTCGCCGCCCGCTATGCGGACCGGGAGATCAAAGGGGAAATTGTCGTCGTCGTGGCGCCGCCCGCGGCGCGTGTGGCCGTTGACTCGGCGCAACTCCGGCGCGAAATAGAGGGGCTGCTGGGAACGCACGGCGTGAAAGACGCCGCCGCCGTGCTCGCGGCCCGACATGGATTGCCCCGGCGCGAACTTTATGCGCTGGCGCTGGAAGCTTCTAGGGAGCGCTCCTCATGACCACGCTCAGAGACGGCCTTCGTCTGGGCGCCCGCGGCTTTGGCCGGCATGCCGAAACCCAGGCCGCCGATTATCTGGCTTCTCAGGGCTATCGCATCGTGGAACGTCAGTTCACGATTCGCGGCGGGGAGATCGACATTGTCGTGGAACGCGACGATTCCGTGGCGTTCATCGAAGTCAAGGCGCGACCG
>JAYVYJ010000323.1:0-4903 GCA_043784465.1 Hyphomicrobiales bacterium | reverse complement strand
CAGGACAACGACCTGTTGGTCACCGACGATCCCCGGGCCGTGGCGCTGTTCGAGCGCGACTTTGAGCGTATTTTCGCAGGCGGAGCGCCGGCGGCGGGCTCGTGACAGAAAGACCATGTGGCGTGGCGGCGACCCCATGGTATAGATGAACGGATCGCCCATATGGGATTTGGGGCGGTCGAATACCGGCCGTCCTATCGGCCCAACAGGTGGGATCAACCAGGGCCTCGGAAAAAGCGCAGAGTTTGCAGGACACGTTCCTGAACCATGTGCGCAAGAGCAAGACGTCGGTGACGATTTTTCTTGTCAATGGCGTGAAACTTCAGGGGTTTGTAACCTGGTTCGACAATTTCTGCGTTCTGCTGCGCCGCGACGGGCACAGCCAGTTAGTCTATAAGCACGCCATCTCGACCATCATGCCGGCGGCGCCGATCCAGATGCTTGAGGCGGTCGAAGACGGCGAGAATCATTGAGCCACACCAGCGGATTTGACCTTGGCGGCGGCAAGCGCGAACACGCGGTCGCCTCCAACACCAAGACCCTTGTGGTCTGTCCCTACCTGACGCGGTCTGCGGGCACGCGTTCGGCGGAAGCGCGCCGGGAGGAGGCGGTAGGCCTCGCCGGCGCGATCGAACTCGACGTCGTGGGTTCGGTGGTGGCGACGCTGGGGGACTTGCGGCCTGCGACCTATCTGGGCAAAGGCAAAGTCGAGGAAATCGCCGCGCGCGTGAAAGAGCAGGAGGTCTCGCTGGTCGTAATGGACTGCGCGCTTTCGCCCGTGCAGCAGCGCAACCTTGAAAAAGCGTTCGAAGCCAAGGTTATCGACCGTACGGGCCTCATTCTGGAGATTTTTGGCCGCCGCGCCCGCACGGCGGAAGGCGCTTTGCAGGTCGAACTGGCCCATCTCGACTATCAGAAGTCGCGTCTTGTGCGCTCATGGACCCATCTGGAGCGCCAGCGCGGCGGCTTCGGCTTTCTCGGCGGCCCCGGCGAAACCCAGATCGAGACGGACCGACGGCTCATTCAGGAGCGCATGTTGCGCATCAAGCGCGATCTCGTTCAGGTGAAGAAGACCCGCGCCCTGCATCGCGAGAGCCGCAAGCAGGTACCTTTTCCCATCGTGGCTCTGGTGGGATACACGAACGCGGGCAAGTCGACGCTATTCAACCGGCTGACGCGCGCCGACGTGGTGGCCGCAGACATGCTGTTCGCCACGCTTGACCCGACGATGCGCTCCATCCGCCTGCCGCATGGCGGCGCGGCGATCCTGTCGGACACGGTCGGCTTCATTTCCGAATTGCCGACGATGCTTGTCTCCGCTTTCCGCGCCACGCTGGAGGAAGTGCTGGCGGCGGACGTCATCCTGCATATACGCGACGTCAGTCACGCCGACACCGACGCGCAGGCGGAAGACGTCGAGGCGATTCTGGCCGATCTCGGCGTCGAGGGGATCGACGACAAGCTGATCGAAGTGTGGAACAAGGTTGACCGGCTCGACGAAGCCGAGCGGCTTGCTCTCGGAGTCCCCGCGCAGGGCGCCGTCGCCGTTTCCGCGCTGACGGGGGAGGGCGTCGACGCCCTCTTGACGACGATCGAGGCGCGACTTGCGCGCGGCCGTCGCACCGTCGATCTCGACCTCGACGCCAAGGACGGCGTCGGGGTGCATTGGCTCTATGAGCACACCGAAGTCATGCGCCGCTACGACGACCCCGAGGGGCGCATCCACATTACGGTGCGGGCGGGGCCGGAGGCGATGGAACGGCTCAAGCGTCGCTTCGCCTGAAGGACGGAAGGTCCGAATCGTCTTGCTTGAAAGAGCGCTGCGGAAGCCGTCTCCTAAGGCGCGCCGGAGTTCTCTTGCGCTAATTCGGGCGAGGATGCTTCCTCTCGATGTTTCGCATAGCGATATGTGCAGTCCCGCTACATTTGACTTGCTGAAGAGCGGCTCAACTTTCAAATTTGCAAACGGATTCATTTCACAACGGAATGCAGGCCTATTAAACACGATTGTTATGGTTAAATCCGCAAAATCGTCACCGATTTTATGGGCGACGTTGGGGAAATGGCGTATCGTCGTCTCGACAACCAAGTCATAGCAGACTAAATCCGTTGTCCTAGGGCAAGGGCGCCGCAAGTCGCCGCCGGTCTTGCGTTGGGGCCCGGCGGGGCTCACGCGCAGAACCGTAACCGAGTTCCTTTTGGCAGGTGGGTTCGGCGGTTCGCGCCCATCTTGGCCAAACAGGTCACGCAGAAATATCAGAGGAAGACTTGAGCGAGGTAAATATCACCGAATTGACCGCCGAGGTCGTCAAGGCCTTCGTCGTCAACAACGCCATTCCCGCCAGCGAGCTGAAGGGCCTTGTCGAAACCGTCCATGCGACGTTTTCGCGCCTGACCCAAGCGCCGGCGGCCGTGTCGGCCCCCCAGCCTGTAGCCAGCCCGTCGACTATCCGCGACTCGGTGACGCCGGACTATCTCATCAGCCTGGAAAACGGCAAAAGGTATCGCACGTTGCGGTTCCATCTCGCCAAGCTGGGCCTCAGCCCCGAGGCCTATCGACAGAAATGGCGGTTGCCTCCCGACTATCCGATGGTGGCGCACAGCTTCGCCGCGCGCCGCTCGGCGCTCGCCAAGGCCAGCGGATTCGGCAAGTCGCGCAAAGGCAAGTCCTCACGCGGCGGCGTCAAGGCCGGCTGAGCGGATCCGGACGTCGCAGGCCTGGGAAAACGGCGGTTGCCCCCAATCGCCGTTTTGACTTATCCGCCCAGCGCCGACAGACGCAGGATGCGGCAGGCGTCTCCCGCTTGCGCCTGGGAGGCGTGAGGCGGCCGCACCAGCAGCGCGTCGGCTTCGGCCAGCGTGCGCACCAGCGAGGAATCCTGCTGCGCGCAGGGCGCCGCGATCCAATCGCCCTGGCCGTCGCGAGACAGCGTCGCGCGAATATAGTCCTGTCGGACGCCATTGGCGGGCAGGGGCGTCCCCAGCCGCGCGGGTTCGCTGGAGTCGAGACCTGCGTGTGGGTCGCCGAGCAAGGCGCGGATCAGGGGCGACAGGAACACTAGGCCGCAGACCGCCGAGGACGAGGGATTGCCCGGCAGGCCGAGCGCCAGCATCGCCCCCAGTCGCCCGAACATTAGCGGTTTGCCCGGCCGCATGGCGATGCGCCAGAAGCCCAGTTCCATTCCGGCGTCGATTAGCGCCTTCTGCACGAGATCGTATTCGCCCACCGACGCGCCGCCCAAGGTCACCAGAACGTCGGCGGGCAGCGCGCGCGCCGCCGCAATGGCGGCGGCGAGCGCCTCCGGCCGATCCGCCGCAATGCCCAGATCCACCGCCTCCCCGCCCGCCGCCGCGACAAGGCCGGCGATGAAGTAATTGTTGGAGGCGACGATCTCGGCGGGCCCGAGCGCCTCGCCGGGGTTCTTCAGTTCGTCGCCTGTCGCCAAAATCGCGACGCGCGGGCGCCGCCTCACGCGCACCAGCGGTTTGTTGGCGGCCGCGATTAGCGCGACGTCGCGCGGGTTCAGGCGGCGTCCCGAGGGAAGCAAAGCCGCGCCGTCACGAAAATCGAGGCCGATGCCGCGCACATTGTCTGCGACGCCCGAGGCGTAGCGCAGTGTGACGAAATCGCCGTCGCGCTCGGCGTCTTCCTGTATCGCCACCGTGTCCGCTCCGGCGGGCAGGGGCGCCCCGGTGAAAATGCGGGCGGCCTCGTCGGGGCCGAGAGCGCGGGCGAGCGCGCGGCCCGCCGCCGACTCGCCGACCACGCGCAGTCGCGCGCCGGGCGTGGCGGCGTCGGCGGCGCGTAGCGCATAACCGTCCATCGCCGAATTGACGAAGGGCGGCTGCGTGCGCCCCGCCGTCACCGGCTCGGCGAGCGTCCGGCCGAAAGCCTGCGCCAGCGCCACCTCCTCCGCCTCCACCGGCGCGGCGGCGGCCAGCACCCGCGCGAGCGCCTGTGCGACGGGGATCAACGGCTCCTTCACGAGACGTCCGCCGTCCAGGTTCCTGTCTTGCCGCCGCTCTTCTCCAGCAGCCGCAATCCCTCGACCCGCATACCGCGATCGACCGCCTTGGCCATGTCATAGATCGTCAGGCAGGCGACCGCCGCAGCGGTCAACGCCTCCATCTCCACGCCCGTTGCGCCCTTCACGCGCGCCCGCGCCCGCACATGCAGGCCCGGCAGGTCGGGGTCCGGCGTGATGTCCACCTCCACGCCGGTAAGGGCGAGCGGATGGCAAAGCGGGATCAGGTCCGCCGTGCGCTTGGCGGCCATGATCCCCGCAAGGCGCGCCGTGCCCAGCACGTCGCCTTTCTTCATGTCGCCCGCCTCGATCAGCGCCAGCGTCTCGCGCTGCATGACCACGCGGCCTTCGGCGATGGCGACGCGGTCAGTGTCGGGCTTTCCCGTCACGTCGACCATGCGCGCCTCGCCTGTCGCGCCAATATGGGTAAGTGTCGTCATCCCTCTTGCGTAAAGCGCGAGCGACGCGTGCGCAACAGGTTCAAAGACAATCGTGGGGCGGCTCGCCTCCCAGCGCCACCGTTTCGAGCGGCAGCGGCGTTACGCCGGGCGTCAGGCCCGCCGCCGCTATCCGGCGCAGCAGCTCCGCCTCCCCGACATAGCCTTTGACGCGTGCAATCTCGTTGACCTGTCCCGCGCTGGTGTCGAGCACGACAAGGCCGGAAGCATGCGCGGGGTCGAGCCGCAGAGCGTAGAGAAGACGCGCCGCGTCGCTTCCCGCATCCGCGACCGGCAAAGGGACCAGCACGAAATGCGCGCGGCCCGCGAGGGTGTTGAAGGTCGGGCAGCGCAGCACATTGGCGAACAATCCGCCGTCGTCGCCTTCGGTCGCGACCACTACAGGCCGTCCATCCTGCGCAGCCTCGCGGAAGGCGATGC
>JAYVYJ010000322.1:0-6336 GCA_043784465.1 Hyphomicrobiales bacterium | reverse complement strand
AACCGCATTCCAGGACTCGTCATACGGGATTCCTCGCACCAAATCGCCAACTGCCGGTTGCATTTTTGCGCCCGAAAAAATGAGGGGATCGCTGAGGGGGCGCGCTACATAGTATCGCAAGTCACCTGCGCCGGATGCGTCGCCTTGCTTTCGTATTGCCCCGCGCTGGCAGCGGAACGCAATGGCGCCAGGTTGCAGATTGGTGGCGTTACGTTGGAGGCGTCTGCGCAGTCCGAGGGTGTGGTGTTCTGTGTTTCTGCGACCCAGAACGTGAAGGTCTCGGCGATGTACGGCTTGACGTTTTTCACGGACCTGCCGCATCGGGCGCAATGGCTCGAAACCCTGCCAAAAAACGTGACTGCGGAGGGATGGGACTTCGTCTTGCCCGTCCGCGTGGTCCTGAAGGCGCGGCCATCGGACGCGCCGCGTCCCATCGAAGTTCGTCTGGGCGCCTGCTCCGATCATTGCGAGATCGAAACGTTCAAGCTAGTTGTTCCCGCCTTTAACGCACGCAATTCGATTGCAACGGCGTGCTCACCTTGAAGCACTGGCCCTGCCACGTCGTCGCGGGTGGATCAACCCGGGGATCAAAATTATCCTGAGACTTCGGCGCGGCGCCCTATGTCATTTTCCCAGGCGCCATGCTACGCGCACACGCCGTCTTGGCGACTTCGACTCGGGAATGGCCACGGTTAGCTCCGGCCGAACACGTCGTTGGTCTGCGCGCTGACGCGCACGAAGGTCGTGCGCTTGGGCACTTCCTTCAACTGCGTCGCGCCGATATAGGTCATGCACGAACGAACGCCGCCCATGATCTCGTCCATCGTATGCTCGACCGGCCCGCGATAGGGCGTCTCGACGGTCTTGCCCTCGGCGGCGCGGTATTTGGCGACGCCGCCGGCGTATTTCTTCATCGCCGTCTCCGACGACATGCCGTAAAATCCCATGGCGACGGGCACCCGCTCGCCGCCGCGCTCCTCGTAGCGGATTTCGCCTTCACACTCGTCGTGGCCCGCCAGCATCCCGCCCAGCATGACGAAATCCGCCCCTGCGCCGTAAGCCTTGGCGACGTCGCCGGGTACGGTGCAGCCCCCGTCCGCGCAGACCTGGCCCTTGAGGCCATGCGCCGCGTCGGCGCATTCGATGATCGCGGAGAGTTGGGGATAGCCGACGCCGGTGACGCGGCGCGTCGTGCAGACCGAGCCGGGGCCGATGCCGATCTTGACGATGTCGGCGCCCGCCAGAATCAACGCCTCCGTCATGTCGCCCGTCACGACATTGCCCGCCATGAGCACGCAGGCCGGATGCGCCTCGCGTACGCGTTTCACAACATCCAGGAATTTCTCGGAATAGCCGTTGGCGACGTCGAGGCAGATGAAACGCAGCGGGGCGCGCGCGGCCACCGCGGCCAGCTTGTCGAGATCGGCCTGCGTGACGCCGAGCGAATAGAACGCATGCGCCCCGTCCTCGCTGGCGAAGAACTCGACAAGCTGGCGTTCCGGATAATGCTTGTGCAGCGCGGTGAGGGCGCCGAGGCGGCCCAGCGCGCGGGCCATCGCCATCGTCCCCGTCACGTCCATATTGGCGGCGATCAGCGGAAAACCCTTCCACTGCGCCCCGGTGTGGTAAAACCGGAACTCGCGATGAATGTCGACATGATTGCGCGAGTTGAGGGTCGAGCGTTTGGGACGGATCAACACGTCCTTGAAGTCGAGTTTGATTTCGTTTTCGATACGCATGTACGGCCCAAGATGACAGTTTTGCGGCAAAATAGCACTTCGCCGCCCCGATGACGAGACGGAGTCATGGTTCTCGGGGCGTCGAGCCAGGGTTGCGCGAACGGACGGGACGTTGCAAAACGCCGGCATGACGTCCTTGCTTCCTCGTCCGGCCTGTCGGATCCTTGCTGGCCTCGGTCTCGCGATCGGCCTTCAGGCCTGCTCTCCGACCGCCGACATGTCTCCGACCGGCTCGATGGCGCCCGTGTCGGCAGCGCCCAAAGGGACGCTCGACGAACGCATCGCCCATTACGCCGCCGTCTACGACGTGCCAGAATCGTTGATCCGCCGCTCGATCCGCCGCGAGAGCGGCTATAACCCGCTGGCGCGCAACGGGCCGTACTGGGGCCTCATGCAGATACGCTACGACACCGCGCGCGGCATGGGCTATCGCGGCAAGCCGAAAGGGCTGCTCAGCGCCGACATTAACCTCAGATACGCCGGGCGTTATCTCGCCAACGCGTGGATCGTTTCAGGGGGAAATCCCGACCGCGCCATTGCGCTCTATGCGGGGGGATATTTTTACGAGGCCAAGCGCAAGCAGGTGCTCGATCAGTTGAAGGTGGCTGACGCCGAATAGCGTCAATCCGCCGTCCGGGTCTTTTCGTAACGCGCCTTCGCATCGGCGTTGGGCGGATAGAGGCCGGGCAGGGGTATTCCGCGCTCGACCTCGGATAATATCCACACCTCCAGCCGCTCCTGCTCGCGCGCGAGATCGGCGACCTCCGCCGCTAGCCTGGCGGGAACCACGACGGCGCCGTCCGCATCGGCCACGATCACGTCGCCGGGGAACACGGCGACGCCGCCGCAGCCGATGGGCTGCTCCCAGCCGGTGAAGATCAACCCCGCGACCGAGGGCGGCGCGGCGGTGCCCTGCGCCCAGACGGGCAATCCCGTCGCCAGGACGCCCGCGATGTCGCGCACCACGCCGTCGGTCACGAGGCCGGCGAGGCCCCGCTTGACCATGCGCGCGCACAGAATGTCGCCGAACACCCCGGCGTCGGCTGTTCCCATCGCGTTGGCGACGATGACGGCGCCCTCGGGCGCGGCTTCGAGCGCCGCGCGGGTCGAGACGGGCGAGGCCCAGGCTTCCGGCACGGCCATGTCCTCCCGCGCGGGGATGAAGTTCAGCGTGAAGGCGCGGCCCACGATGCGCGGGTTGGCTCCGCCAAGCGGGCGGGCGCCGCGAATCCAGACGTTGCGCAGGCCCTTCTTCAACAACACCGTGGTCAGCGTCGACGTCGAGACGCCCGCGAACAGAGCGAGATCGTCGCTCACTCGTCGGCGCTCCGCCAACTGGAGCGGAACATCGGCGCGCCTTCGGCGCGGCGGCGCCATTGCGTCAGCCAGTCGAGGCCTGCGACCGTGCCCTTCGCGGGGCGATATTCACAGCCGACATAGCCCGCATAGCCCAGCGAATCGAGCCGGCCAAGGATGCGGTCGTCGTTGAGTTCGCCGGTGTTGGGCTCGGCGCGGGCGGGGACGGAGGCTATCTGGATGTGGCCGACGATGGGCATCAGCGCCGCCAGACTGCTCAAGACGTCGCCATGCAAAATCTGGCGATGGTAGATGTCGAACTGAAGCTTCAGGCGCGGCAGCGCGAGTTCGGCGATGATTTCGGCGGCGACGGCGTAGTCGTTGAGAAAATATCCGGGCGTGTCGCGCGGGTTGAGCGGCTCGATCAGCACGTCGAAACCGTCGAGCCGCTCGGCGGCGTAGCGCAGCGCAGCGGCATAGGCGCGGCGCGCGGCGGGGTCGGCGGGGCGGGCGACGCCCGCCATCACGTGAACGGCGCGGGCGTTGAGATGCTCGGCGTAAATCATGGCGCGCGCGATGGAGGCGCGGAATTCGTCATAACGCTCCGGAATTGCCGCCAGCCCCCGGTCGCCGACGGCGAAATCGCCGGGTGGAGCGTTTATCACCACGAGTTCGAGCTTGGCGCGTTCCAGCCGTTCACGGATCGCTTCGGGCTCATGGTCGTAGGGAAACTGGATTTCGACCGCGCGGAACCCCTGATCCGCCGCCGCCGCGAAACGGTCGAGGAAATCCCACTCGGTGAACATCAGGGAGATATTGGCGGCGAATCGCGGCATGACGATTTCTCAAGTTGGCGTAAGCGATACATTGCGCGCGCGATTATGCAACCAACCGTCACGGCGTCTCTGCGCTGTCGGAGGGGTCGGCGCCGTGGGAGCCGGGGCGGCGCAGGCGCTCGTCGCGCGGTCGGCGCGGGGCCGGCGACCACGGGCGATCTTCGAGGGCGCCGCGCGCGGCCGTCTCCAGGTAGCCCGAGTCGGTCCAGACGAGACCGACGGCCCCGGTCTCCCTGAGGCGGCGCTCGTCGTAGACGCGGGCGGGACCACAAGAGGCGGGGGCCGTCAGCGGGCTGACGACGATGGCCGCCCGCTTGCAATCTTCCTCGAACGCCTCGCGGTCGAGAACGAGGGTCAGCGATTGGCCTTCGGGCAGATCGCCGACGCAGCCAAGCTTGTCGCAAGCAGGTTCTGTCACGCGCGCGGCGACGGAATCGCGCCCGTCGCCGTCGGCTGCGAGCCATTGCTCGGCGGCGAAGGAATTGTGACGCTTGCCCAGCAGCGAGAGGCGGCCATCGGCGTCGCGCAGCGCCACCTCGTCGCCCGAGGGCGGCACCACGACGTCGTAAACCGGGCCGAACGCGGCGCCGAGCAGCCCGAGGGCGAGAAATACCAGCGCCGTGGCCCGCAAAAGCCAGCTGCGCCAGATGACCGCGCTGGCGACGGCCAGCGAAAGCAACGGCAGCGACCACGGCGCGAAGGCGCGCAGGTGCAACGTCGAGCCCGGCGCGGCGGCGATCAGGCGGGCTACGGCCAGGATCGCCTTGATGCCAAAGCCCACATAGGCCCACACCCAGCCGTCGAGCCCCAACGGATAAAGCGCTGCGCCCAGAAGCGCGCCCGGCACGGCGAAGAATTCGATGACGGTCAGCGTCAGCGGATTGCCGATCAGCACGTAGGGGCTGATGTCGTGGAAATGATAGGACATGAAGGACGCCGTGGCGCTGGTCGCGCAGGCGGTGGCGAACAGAAGCTCGCGGACCTTGTGGGCGAGGCGCGCGAGCGGGTGGGGGCGGGCGGACCGGGCGGGGAGGAAGGGGTCGGTTCCGGCGTCGAGTTTGGCGAGCCGGCCTTCCAGCACCGCCACTAGCGCCGCGACGGCGGCGAAGGAAAGCTGGAAGCTGACGCCCATCACCGCCTCTGGCTCCAGCGCCACTACGGCGAAGATCGCGAACGCGAGGTTGCGCATGGTCAGCGCGCGGCGATCCAGCACGACCGCGCCCAGCACGATCAGCGTCATCACCAGCGCGCGCTCGGTGCCGACGCGCGATCCCGTCGCCAGATCGTAGAACAGCGATCCCGCCATGGCCACCAGCGCCGCGATCTTCTTGACCGGCGCGCGCAGCGCCAGCCACGGCGACAACGCCAGTCCACGCCGCGCGGCGAAGAAGAAAATGCCCGAGACCAGCGTGACCTGCACGCCCGAGATGGTGATGATGTGGAAGATGCCGGCCTCGCGGATGAGGTCCCGGGCTCCGGCCGACAGGAAATCGCGTTTGCCCGTGACCATCGCGGCGGCGATGGCGCCCTCGTCGCCGCCGATGAGGCGATCGACGCGGCGCGCGAGTTGATTGCGTCCCTGGTCGAGTGTGGCGGCGAAACGCTGCGCGGCTGTGAGATCGGCGGGAGCGGGGAGCGGCTTTATCGCGCCCAGCGCCGAGCCGACCGCGCCTACCCCCGCGAAATAGGCGTCGCGCGCGAAACTGTATCCCCCGGGAATCACCGCCGGGGAAGGCGGCAACAGCCGCGCCTTGACGGCGACGAAATCGCCCGCCGAGAGGGTGGGCGTCTTGCGCACGGTGAGGCGAACCCGGCGCGGGCTCAAGTTTGCCGGCATGTCGCCGGCGTCGGTCACGCGAAGGACGAACCTGGCGCCGATCTCGCGGAAATCGACCTCTTCGACATAGCCTTGCAACGCGACGATGCGGATGTGGTCGAGCATCGGCGTCGCGACCCGGACCGTGCGTAGGCCCATCGAGGCGAAACCCGCCGCGAGCGCCGCCACGGCTAGCCAGAAGCCGCGCGCGGCGGGACGGCGGCGGGAGGCGAAGGCCAGCGTCAGCGCTGCGAGGGCGAGTCCGACCGGCGGCCAGAGGGCAGGTTCCCGGTCGGCGGCGAGGTTGAGCGCGACGCCGCCGATCGCCGCGACCGGCAACCAGAGGAAGAACCGCCGTTCCGCGCTCTCGCTTGCAAACGCCGCGCTGAAAGCGGCCCGCCATTCCGGCACGGCGAGGCTGAACCGCTCTGCCGTCCCGGCCAGGGCGGACAAGCGCGCGGGCGTCGACATGCTTTCGACTTACCTGCGTTTACGTAAACACGCAAACGCAAGTCGAAGTGAAGGGGAGGCGAATTGGCGGGCGGCGGCGCCGCCCTTGTCGGGCGCGGCGGCGGCCTTTAACATGCCCCAAAAGGGAGAACGCGATGTATCACGGCGAGGTCGAGGGCACCGGTTTCGTTTCCTACGA
>JAYVYJ010000321.1:0-7172 GCA_043784465.1 Hyphomicrobiales bacterium | reverse complement strand
GGTGGCCGAGCGGCTGAAGGCGCACGCCTGGAAAGTGTGTATGCGGGAAACCGTATCGCGGGTTCGAATCCCGCCTCCTCCGCCACGGTCTAAGCCGTTTATCGCACTACGTAAACATGGCCTACCCAACCAAACTTTCGACGACATATCCGCGGGTTGCGGCGAGACCCCGGATCTGCAAGGCGCGAGAGACGCCGAATGGCGAGTTTCACGCCGCCTCCGGGGGCGACGGCTCCCCGGGTCTCTGGGGCAGTACGAGAGTCTCTGACTGCGTCCTAGGCAGGTGTGCGCCTCTGAGAACTGGGCGGCAGAGACGCGCCCGAACGCAACAGCCGGAACAAGAGCTCCGGCGGCCGGTGATCCAGTGGCAGTCTGGTGTTATGCGAAGCCCATCTCACGGCACTGCTCCGACCAGTCGAGCGGCAGGCGGGTATCGGCGATGAGCTTTGTTGCGGTGACGCCCTCGGGCTGACGACCGTTGAGGATCGCGATGACGATCTCAGGCGCGAGGTAATTGAGCCGCATCAGCCGAGCAGCATAGGGCGCGCCCATTCTTTCTTGTGCGCTGATGTCTTCCAGCGTCGAGGATGGATTGTTCGCGATGCGGCGCGCGAGACCGTGCGCTCGCGTCAGAAGCCGCAGCAGCGCGGGATCGGCGCCACGATCATTCTCGACCCCCTCGACTACGAACTTCATCTCGTGGCCCGCGCGTTGAAGCCGAGCGGGAACCACTAGTCGAATGAGATGCTGATCGTCGGGCTCGGAAGGTTTTGCTTTCGCTACCGAATGGGCGCGCGAAGACTTCGAAAGGTTCGCTTGATCGTCGGCCAGCAATCGTTCGGCGATCGCCGTGCTGGCCAGATCGATTTCGATGCGATCGACGGCGACTTTGACGCGGGCGAGCAGCAGGCGAAGCACGACGGTCGTGACATCCTCCTCGCCCTTGTCGATCGTGTTCACGATCGCCTGCGCCGTCCCGATCGCGCGCTTGCGGCTGGGCGCGTCACAGCGTTCGGGGGGCAACGCGTTCGCGATGGCGTCGGGGTCAGCGAAGAACTCGCGCACTCGCTGTGTGATCAGACGCTCCAATTCAATCGCAGGTAGCCGTTGGCCCGACTGCGCGCCGCGTGCATCGAATTTCCGCTTTTCGCCCGTCAGCCGCCGCGAAACATAATAGCGGTATCGGACGCCCTTCTTCACCGCATGGGTCGGCGTCATCGCGTCGCCGTTCGTGTCGAACAACACGCCTGCGAGCAGGCTGATCGGCTTCGCTGCCCGATGCGACGTTCGCTCAATGCCATTGGCCTCGATCTTCTTTTGCACCGCATCCCAAAGTGTCTCATCGATGATGGCTTCGTGTTCCCCGGGATAGGCGGTCCCTTTATGGACGATCTCGCCGCGGTAGATCCGGTTCTGCAACATCCGATAGAGCGTGACGCGCGCGATGGCGTTGCCGCCATAGGGACGCCCATCGGCGGCCTTGCGAAGCTTGCTGACGACGCCGGCGTCGGCCAGCAAAGGTTTGAGCTCATCGACCGACCTGAGCTCCAGGTATTTCAGGAAGATCGTCCTGACCGCCGCCGCCTCGTCCGGATTGATCACGAGCTTCCGGTCTTGGACGTCGTAGCCAAGCGACGGCAGTCCACCCATCCAGAGCCCCTTCTTCTTCGATGCGGCGATCTTGTCGCGGATGCGCTCGCCCGTAACCTCGCGCTCGAATTGGGCGAAGGACAGCAGGACGTTGAGCGTCAACCTCCCCATGCTCGTCGTCGTGTTGAAGGATTGCGTGATCGAAACGAACGACACCTGGCTAGCATCGAACACCTCGACGATCTTGGCGAAATCGGCCAGGGCGCGGGTGAGGCGATCTACTTTGTAGACGACCACGACATCGATCTTCCCCGCGGCAGTATCTGCCAGCAGTCGTTTCAGCGCCGGCCGATCCATGTTGCCACCGGAATAGCCGGGATCGTCGTAGCGCTGGGAGAGCGCCTGCCAGCCCTCGTGCTTCTGGCTGCGCACGTACGCCTCGCAGGCCTCCCGCTGAGCGTCGAGGGAATTAAATTCCTGGTCGAGGCCCTCTTCAGAGGATTTACGGGTGTAGATCGCGCAGCGGAGGCGGCCGCCGCGGCCGGCCTTCTGAGCAGCGTCCGCAGAGCCCATGGATGATGAGCGGCTCCTGCCGACACCCGCCGGGCCGCTGCTTGCCGCGTTCGCGGCGGGAACGTCGGCGCCGCCTTCGCTACTTCGGCTATTCATTATCGCCCTCTCCTGCGCGTGCCCCGGCAGGCCGACCAGCGCTTCGGTCGGATAGCCCGAAAAACCTCGGGCCCGACCATTTCGCGCCCGTGATCTCCCTCGCGATCTGGGTCAGCGATCCGAAGGACCTTCCTTCGAACTCGAACCCCGCGTCGCGAACGAGCACGCTGTGGACCTGCCCATGCCATTCCCGAACAAGCCGAGTGCCGGGTTTGAGCCGATCCGCAGCCGACAGCGCGGCCGCAGCTTCATCGCGAGCCAAGTCGGGGGCGCCGCCAAGCCGATGCACCGCGAACTTGGGCAAGCCGCCGAAGGCCGCCTCTTGGATGCGGTACGCCAGCGCCCGCAAGAGGAGATCCCGACTTATGCGCGGCGGCTCGGCCTGGCAGAGACGCCGCCACTCCTCCCGTAGTCGGGAGCTGTCCAGCGTCTGTAGCCGCGCCAACTCTGCTTGAATTTGCGACGGCTCTGCGGGAGACCCCGCCGCGTTTTGCGTGGCTGGAGACTTTTCTTGCCTATTGCCCGCGGCGCTCACGCTTGCACCGAGGCTTCTCGACCAACGAGGCCCGTTCGGTGTCGCCCCGCCAGTTTGCCTTGTCGACTTCACGCGCGACATCGCGGCTCTCTCCACCGCGCTCACGCGCTAAGCCCGCCGCCCGAGCAGCTGACCCGATAGACAGAGGCACCGCCTCGCTCACCCTTCGTGTGCGACAGGAGATAGCCTCGCTTGCGCAAGCCCGTCAGAATCGCCCGCGTCGAATGCGGCAGCCAATCCGTGGCGACCATGATCTCCTCAATCGTCGCGCCGCCGTCGGCTTTAAGCATCGTCAGCACTTGGTCCAGCTTCGAGCCCCCGCGCGGCGCGCGAAGACTATCAGTCGACCCAACGGTGTTGTTTGGGTTGGCGGTAAGGTTCTCACTGGTCTTTTCAACCGAGTCCGGCGCTTCCACCTCGGGGCCCATCGCGGCCGCGATCGTTGTCGCCGCGTCGCCTCCACCTTCATCGCGGAGAGCCGCCGCCGCTATCATTCCAATGCGAGTAAGCTTCAAAGAAAACGCCGCACCCGTCGTAGGGTCGTTGCGCCAGACTGGCCTGTCATTCACAGCCTTGATCTGCCTGACCCAACCTAGCTCGAGGAATTTTGCGACGATCTGCTCAGCCGCCTCGTGTTCCAACTGTTCCGGCAGCGATAACACTCGGTTGTCGCTGCCGGCTGCTGCCTGCAAGATCATCGATTGAACGTTGGAGATTGCTTCGACCATGATTTGCCCCTTTTTAATCAGGGGCCCAAGCCGATCTTGCGCCCCTCACTAAGGCGAGCCCCGAATCGAAACGATCCCGAGGCTAAGGGTCTGTAGGCGCGCACGTTTCGCCACCCGCGGAACCATACACGCTCCAACCGAACCCGAAGTCCAGTCATTTCGCGAAAGATTTTCCTGAGTCAGATGATTTCTGGCAGCCGCCCAAAATCGGCTGTTGACAAATTCACTGCGAGCTTTCTGGTCCGCAGCGAGGCATCTGCCCCCGCATAACCAGCTTTGAGCAGGAGAGAAATCTCGGCTTCGGAAAAGGGGTTGAGTCGTGTGCGCATGTTCCCCGCCGTCATTGTGATTTCCGGGGGCAAAGCCAACGCGTCAACCAAACCGTACGATACAATCGGGGTATCGATGCTCCAGAAAGCGACCTTGCGCTGCCCGAGGTTATTCATCCCGAACAGGATCTGTTTCCGGGAGTTCTCCGCCTGCTGCTGCTCTAGGAACAGCGTACGAAAGAGTTGCCCGCACCACCGCCCTGTCGGCGAACCGATCTCGGGCGTATTTCGCCCGGCATTGCTGACCAGAATTGTCCGGCAGCGCTTCCAGACGCGCTCCAATCCTAGATTGTCGTAAATTCCCCCGTCGGTCAGTATGGCCTGCTCCGTAAAAGGTGCGCGGTGAAGGTCCGCGCCTGCCATTGGTTGAACTGTACCGGGCTCGAATGGGTGCAAAATCGCGCCCACGGTTGGAAGCGTAAGCGGGTAGCCGAGGCCGTTCTGGTGGATGCGGCCTTTGGGGTGGTAGCGATGCTGCACGGATAGCAGGATCTATGTCTACGCCTATGCGCAGAACTAGAAGCAACCAGTTCGTAGAGGTTCGGGCTGATCGGCTTGAGGGCGCGCCGATAAGCGAACGACGACGTTGGTCCGACGATTTCAAGGCGGAGGCGGTCGCGGCGTCGCTGGAGGCTGACGTGAACATCTCGGCGTTGGCGCGATCGTTGGATATCTCGCCATCGCAGCTTTTCGGATGGCGGCGGGCGGCGGCGCGGCAAGCGACAGGGGTTGCGCAGAGAACTGCGGTGAAGACGGCTCCCAACTCTGCGAGGCGGGTCGAGATCGAGGTCGGCGACATCCTCGCAGGCGCGGCATGCGTACTTGGGCCGCCGCACGACCAGCACGCGGAACTGCGCCGGGACGATGTCGAGCTTCTTGCTGACCTCTTCGCCGATGCAGTGCAGATGGCCGCCGCAGCATGGGCATGCCATGCTTTCGACATCGACGGTCGTCTCGATCTCCGGCAAATGCGAAGGCAGGGCGCCGCGATTGGCGCGGCGTTTGCGCTTGGCCTCTTCGCGCATCGGCGATGACTTGGCTTCGGCCTCCGCCGTCGCTTCGGCTTCGTTCTGTTCCGCCTCTTCAAGGCCCAGCAACAGTTGGTCCGCCGGAAGCGCCTCGGTGCGGCGACCGAAGCGATGCCGGTTCATGTCCTTGATGATTTGGGCCAGACGCTCCGACCGAATGCGCTCGGAGATCAACATCGCCTTGAGCGTTTCAGGATCGTCGGGAAGCGTCTCGGCGCTTAGCGTCATGTTTGCAAAGAAACCATAAAATCCTCTTGTTTGCGAGGATCTTTGTCGTCCTTTCGTCTTCCTGATTCCTCATCTCGCAGGTCAGCCGGGCAGCAGCGGCGTCGATACGTCTTTGGCCGGGCGCACGCGTTTCCAATCCAGACCTTCGAGAAGCGCGGAGAGCTGCGCCGACGTCAGGCGCATCACGCCGTCCTCGATCCTGGGCCAGCAAAACGCGTTTTCCTCAAGCCGCTTCGCGAGCAAATAAACTCCGGTCCCATCCCAGAACAAAAACTTCAGCCGATCCGCCCGTTTGGCCCGGAAGACATAGATCGCGCCGTCGAACGGATCGGCGCGCATGATCTCGCGCACCAGCGCCGCCAGACCGTCCGCGCCCCTGCGAAAGTCCACCGGTTTGGTCGCCACCATGACGCGCAACGCGCCCGTGGGGCCGATCACTTGGCCGCCTTCAGCGCGCTGATGATGACGCTCAACATCGCCGGTTCCGCGCCGCGCCAGATGAAGACGCTCGTCCCCGCGACATCCAGTTCGATCGAATGCGGCCGGCTCGGCTTGGGCAATCTCGACGGCTCCGACAAGCCGCCTCCCGTCGTTTCCGCTTCGACGACGACCTGAACGAAGCTTTCCGCCTCAACGCCTTCCTGCGCCCTGCGCCGGGCCTCTCGACGCCAAGTGAACAACTGCTGCGGCGTCGCGCCATGCCGCCGCGCCACGACCGATACCACAGCGCCGGGCTCCAGGGACGCCTCGACGGCGCGCGCCTTCTCGTCGTAGGACCAGCGACGGGGCTTGCCGCCCGTGATCACCTCAATCCGGCGCCCCTCCGCTGGCTTCGGCTCAAGCATAAGATCAAGTCTAGACATAAGCCGATCCTCAAAACGGGATCAGAATCGCCCATCACGTGGCCCGAAAAAAAGTGCCGACGGAACACCGCTTACGCCTGAGGCGCGGCTGTCGGCGCGACGTTCAACCTCGGTCGAGATCGTGCAGGCGCTGTTCGATCTGTGGGAGCGTGAGCTGCCGCGCATCTCCGGCAAATCGAAACTTGCTGAGGCGATCCGCTACGCCCGCTCCCATCGCGCCAAGCTGCTGGTGTTCCTCGAAGACGGGCGCGTCGAGATCGACTCCAACATTGTCGAGCGCGCCATCCGCCCCCAAACAATTACGAGGAAAAACTCGCTCTTCGCCGGTTCCGCCGGCGGTGGTCGTACCTGGGCCGCCATCGCCACCATGTTGCAAACCTGCAAAATGAACGATGTCGATCCCTACGCGTGGGCGACACTGACCTTGAAGCGCATCGCCAACCGATGGCCTAACAACGACATCGAGGCGCTCATGCCCTGGAACTTCAAGCCCAACGACTGAACGGCACAGGCTGGACGCTTACTTGGAAGCGAAGCGAAAGCTCCAAGGTCGACGGTTAATCAACTACGCCAGTGCCTTGCACCGTAAGTCGGGCGGGGTCATTGTTGGTCGCGATTTTGCAGTCTGGTCGGCATGGAGGCTTGTGCAACCGCCCATTTCTGGGCGCGCGAGATTCAAGCCTCATGAATCACGGAAAATTTTGATTCCGCTGGCCTCAAACGGAACTGGCGACTTTTAAAATAACAGCTGAATAGGCGGTCGGCCTCACATTCGCTCAGAGCCGCGATCGAACCAATATTTCCGGCTTCGGAGATCGAATGCCGGCTGTCCACCTTCCATAATCGTGGTGATGATCGTTCTTACGGCACTCGTCTCAATGGCTCCATCGGCATCAAGCTGAATCTTCGGGGGCTTTACATTGGGATTGATCGCGGCCTCGGGCGACTTCAAGGCAAGAACCTTGTCAGCGTCGCCATTGACCACGACGTTCGGATTGTGTGATGTAAAGATCAGTTGGCGACTATTTTTCGAGGTCCGGATTAGTTCGACGATCCGCATAATGACGCGATTATCGAGATCGTCTTCGGGTTGATCGATTATAAGTGTGCCTGCCGATTGTTTTAGCAATAGCTCCAAGAGGGCTGACGCCTGTTGCCCAGGAGAGGCTTTTTCAAAAGGGATCGGCCTGCCGCCGCTAATA
>JAYVYJ010000320.1:0-4266 GCA_043784465.1 Hyphomicrobiales bacterium | reverse complement strand
CACGCCCGCGCGGCCAACGCCCAGGCGCGCAAAGTTTCGGGAAACAGCGTCTCTATTTTGGCGCGGACGGCCTGCGCGAATACGGGCGCCGCCCCGTCGGTCGAAATGCCGATCACGAGCGGCGACCGCTCGACGATGGAGCCGAACGAGAAATCGCAGAATTTGGGCCGGTCGATCACGTTGACCAACGCACCCGCCGCGCGCGCCGCCGTGCGGAAGCGCTCGGCCTCCCCGTCGTCCTCCGTCTCCAGCAGCGCGATGACGGCCCCGTCGAAGTCGGCGGGCGTCCAGGCGCGGCGGACGATCTCAACCCCTGCGCGCAACGCGGCTTCGGCCAGCTTCGGCGCGGGGTCGGGCGACAGCAACGCCAGTTGCGCCCTCGCAGCGGCCAGCAACTCGGTCTTCCACGCGGCTGGCTCGCCATTGCCGGCCAGAACCGCTTTCACGCCCGTCAGGCGTAGAAAGATCGGCAAAGTGGCGAGCGCATTCATCGACCCCGTCCCTCAAAATACGGCGGCTTGCTTAACGCATGGAAAAGCTTTGTCGACCATTATCATAGCAAGCCGCGGCGGGCTTGCGATCTGAAGGATTGGCGCGTTGACGATATCCGATGGGGAGATTTCCGGGAGGGTAGGTTCCGAGGGGACATGGCCCGGTCGGGCCGCCCCGACGTCCGCCGGTTGCGGAATGGTCTTTGGCGTGCGGGGGGCGCAGGCGCGGGTCGCCATGGCGCGCGCCGGGGGCCGGGCCACGGTCGGCGATTTTCTCTGCATCGCCTCGGGCGCGCGCAAACTGATCGGCGTCGTCACCGAAATGGAGAGCGAGCGCGACGACCCCGACCGCGCGGTGGCTCATGTCGACGTGTTGGGCGAATTCGCGCGCGACGCGCACGGACGCGAGGTGTTCCGGCGCGGCGTGTCCGCCTATCCCGCGATCGGCGATCACGCCTGCGCCATGTCTCCGCAGGATCTTCGACTAGTGCACCAGGGCGACGTAAACGCCGCCGTGATCGGGACGTTGCATCACGACGAATCCGCGCCCGCCCGCATCTCGCTCGCCAACATGCTCGACAAGCATTTCGCCGTGCTGGGCTCGACGGGCGTGGGTAAGTCCAGCGGAGTGGCGGTCATCCTCAACGCGGTGCTCGACCACGCGCCCAATTGCCGCGTGTTCCTGCTCGACGGGCACAACGAATTTGCGCGCTGCTTTGGCGAGCGCGCGCATGTGGTGAGTCCGCGCACGCTCAAACTGCCGTTCTGGTTGTTCAACTTCGAGGAACTCGTCGACGTTTTTTTCGCCGGTCGTCCCGCCGTGGACGAGGAACTGGAGATTCTGCTCGAATACATCCCCATCGCCAAGGGTATGTATCAGGCGCAACGCGTCGCCCAGAACGACCCCTTCGGCCTGCGCAAGATCGACCCGCGCCGTTCCGGCTTCACGGTCGATACTCCGACGCCTTATGCGTTGCAGGATTTGGCGGGCCTGATCGACGAGCGCATGGGCAAGCTGGAAAACCGCGCGACGCGCATGCATTGCCACCGCCTGCTGTTGCGGCTGGAGACGTTGCAGAACGATCCGCGATACGCCTTCATGTTTGAGGACGCCAATGTCGGCGGCGATACGATGGCGCAAATCCTGTCGCATCTGTTTCGCCTCGATCCCAAGGGCAAGCCGGTCACGGTGATGCAACTCGCCGGGCTGCCGGCGGAAGTCGTGGACGCGGTCGTGTGCGTGGTGGCGCGGCTGGCGTTCGACTTCGGCTTGTGGAGCGAGGGGCGGTTTCCGCTGCTGTTCGTGTGCGAGGAGGCGCATCGGTTCGTGCCCGCCGACCGCACGGCGGGCTTCGGGCCGACGCGGCGCGCGCTGCTGCGCATCGCCAAGGAGGGCCGCAAATACGGGGTCTATCTGGGGCTAGTCACGCAGCGCCCTGCCGAACTCGATCCCACCGTGATCTCCCAGTGCAACACGCTGTTCGCCATGCGGCTCGCCAACGACCGCGATCAGGCGTTGCTGCGCTCGGCGGTGTCAGATGAAATCGCCAATTTGTTGAGCTTCGTACCGTCGCTGGGCGTTCGCGAGGCGGTGGCGTTCGGCGAGGGCGTGCCGCTGCCCACGCGGCTGCGCTTCACGGAATTGCCCGCCGAGCGGGTGCCGCGCAGCGAAGCCTTCCGCCTCGACGAGCGTGAGTCGGGGGCGGCGGATCCCGGCTTCGTTCGACAGGTGGTGGATCGCTGGCGCGGGGCGCTGGGCGCGGGCCGGGTCGCGGACGCCCCCGCCGCGCCGGAGCCGGCTCCGGTCGCGCCGCCGCCGCTCAACGACGCCGCCGCCCGGCTCGACCAATTGCGAGCGCAGATCCTCAAGCGCGGCCTGTCGTGACGCGCGACCTGACGGCGCTGAAAGCCGCCGCCTTCGACGCCGCCGGCGCGGGTCTGGAGATCCGCGACGCGAAGGGCGCGCGCGTCGCGGCCAACGCGGCCGCGACGCTGACCGGTGCGCTCGGCCCCGAGCCGCGCGCCGAACAACTGGTGGAGGGCCGCGCCAAGCTGATCGAGGCGCGCGCCTTCGGCTTTGGAGGCAGCGATTATCGCGTCGTCGCGGCGATCGACAATGACGCGCAGAGGCGGTTGCAGGACGATCTGTTCGCGCGCGCCTATTTCGACGCCTCGACCGGCCTGCCCAACCGCGCCCTGTTCGACCGCGCGGTGGCGGAGATGATCGCGAGCCGGCCCGACGGCGAAGCCTTTGCGACGGTGGTGGTGGAGATCGACAAATTCTCCGAGATCGTCGCGTTCCACGGCGGGGGACCAAGCGAGATGTTCGTGAGCCTGTTCGGCGAGCGGCTGGCGCGCGCGGTCGGGCCGATGGATCTGGTGGCGCGCACCAACCCGGACGAGTTCTGCGTGCTCGTGGGAAAGCCGGGCGCGGCAGGGGACTTCGTGGGCGATTGCGAGCGCTGGCTGCGCCGCGTCAACGAACCTTATCTGGTCGACGGCGTCGAGATTTTCGTGCACGCCTGCGCAGGCGCTTGCTTCTGGCCTTGGGCTGAGGCCAACGCCGAGGAGTTGCGGCGCAAGGCGCGGGCGGCGGCGCGCGAGGCGCGGCGCGGAACCGTGTTCGTGCGGCTGTTCGAGGCGGGCGTCGAGCGGCGCGAGCGCGCGCGGGCCCGGGAAGAGAACGCGCTGAGGCAGGCGATCCGTGACCGGCGGATCGGCTGCGCGTTCCAGCCCAAAATGGATTTCCGCGCCGACAAGGTGGACTCGCTGGAAGTGCTGATGCGCTGGCGCGACGAGGACGGGGAATGGTCGCCGCCCGGCAATTTCCTCAATCTGGCGCATGAGATCGGGCTGACCAACGAAATCACCGACATCGTGTTCGAGGAGACGCTTCGCTCGCTGGACGCGGTCAACGAAGCTTTCGGACCAGCGCCGCGCATCGGCTTCAACATCGCGGCGCGGCAGGCCTGCGATACGCGGTTCATGCGCGGGTTTCTGGAGCGGTTGGCTGCGAGCGGGCACGCAAGCCGCTTCGTGCTGGAAATCACGGAGGAGGCCTTCGTCCCTTCCGCGCGGTTTCAGGAGCGCATCCTGCCGATGATCCGCGCGACGGGGGCGGGGATTTCCATCGACGACTTCGGCTCGGGCTACTCGTCGCTGGCGGCGGTGGCGGACATTACCGCGGACGAGCTGAAAGTCGATAGATCGCTAGTCAGCGACATCGACAAGCGGCCGCGCAGTCAGAGCATGCTGAAGGCGATTGAGTCGATTGGAGAGGCCTTGGCCACAGAGGTCGTGGTGGAAGGCGTGGAGACGGAGGCGGAATTCGTCTACCTGCGCGATTGCACGGGGCTGCGCGTGGCGCAGGGGTATTATTTCGGGCGGCCGCTGATGCTGACGGGCGCCGGCGTCGCACCGGTGCGCCGACGTGAAGCGTGTCAGCCCCACCACATCGTCGCCGCTGCTGATGCTGCCCAGGCCAGTCTCGCAGGCGGAAAGCATCACCAGGTTGGCCGCTGGAAGTGTTCAAGGCGATGCGCGCCGTGTGGCCGGCGCATCGGCCCATGAGCGTGCGCATCTCCGCGCATGACTGGGGCGCCAGGCGGCAACACGGCCGATGACGCCGTGGCCATGGCGCGTCTGTTCAAGGCGGCGGGCTGCGCCGATCAGGGACGGGATGGGTGTCGGGCGGAGCCTGACCGCGAGGGTTGGTGGGCGTAGCCCAACCAACCCGTAACTGCGCCATTGGACTCAAATGACCTGCCAACCCTCG
>JAYVYJ010000319.1:0-49419 GCA_043784465.1 Hyphomicrobiales bacterium | reverse complement strand
AGTTGATGCGCCCAAAGCAACGCCGCCATGGGTTCCTGTTTATTGATGTTGGCCCGATCACAGAACCGTGATGATTGAGCAAAACGACAATTTTGTTTGGTAAATATTTTCTTAAATTTAACCTCGACACTGGTGGGGCCGCATTCTGGCCGCATAGTCTACTGGCGCACGCCCAGATTTTCCGGCGCCCGGCGACCCCGTCGTTTTGGGCCGCGCCCTACCGCCAGCTCCCTTCCGCGCTAGATGTAAGGCGAGGCAAAAGGCGGGCGATGTCCATTTTCGATAATTTCGCGTTCGAGGCGGGCGTCGTCGCGCGCTCGCTCGGCGATTATTGGCGCGGCGGCGCGCTGCGCCTCGGCGTCACCGGCCTCTCCCGTGCGGGCAAGACGGTTTTCGTCACCGCGCTCGTCAACAATCTCATCGCCGGCGCGCGCCTGCCCGTACTGGCCGCCAGCGCGGAGGGACGCCTCGCGGGCGCGCGGCTCGCGCCCCAGCCCGACGACGCCGTGCCGCGCTTCCCCTACGAAGAGCACCTAGCCACGCTGAGCGGCCCCAGCCGCCATTGGCCGCAATCGACGCGCCGCATCTCTCAGCTTCGCCTGACCATCGATTTCGCCCGCGCCGGCGGCTGGAGCGCCGGCCCCGCCCGGCTCGATCTCGACATCGTCGATTATCCCGGCGAGTGGCTGCTTGACCTCACGCTGCTCGACAAGAGTTACGCCCAATGGGCCAACGAGACCCTCGCCGCCAGCCGCGCGCCCGCCCGCGCCGCGCTCGCCGGCCCCTGGCTAGCCCATATCGACGGCCTCGACCCCTCGGCCCCGTTCGACGAGGACGCCGCCCGCGCCGCCGCCGTCCTGTTCACCGACTATCTGCGCGCCGCCCGCACAGATTCTTACGCGCTCTCGACGCTGCCGCCGGGCCGCTTCCTGATGCCCGGCGATCTTGAAGGCTCGCCGGCGCTCACCTTCGCGCCCTTGCCCGCCGAGGAAGACGCCGAGCCGCCCGCCGGCTCGCTCGCCGCCATGATGAAGCGCCGTTACGATTCCTATCGCGCCCATGTCGTCAAACCCTTCTTCCGCGATCATTTCAGCCGCCTGGACCGCCAGATCGTGCTGGTCGATGCGCTCGGCGCTTTAAATTCCGGCCCCGCCGCCCTGCGTGATCTCGAAAACGCGATGACCGAGGTGATGCGCGCCATTCGCGCCGGGCGCGGCTCGAAGCTCTCCGCGATCTTCCGCCCCCGCGTCGACCGCATCCTGTTCGCCGCCACCAAGGCCGATCATCTGCACCACACCAGCCACGACCGGTTGGAGAACGTCCTGCGCGCCCTCACGTCGCGGGCGATGGCGCGGGCGCAGGGCGTCGGCGCCGAGATCGACGTGATCGCGCTGGCCGCCGTGCGCGCCACGCGCGAGGCGCGAATGCGCGACAACGGCGAGGAGTTCGAGGCTATCGTCGGCACGCCGGAATTGGGCGAGCGCATCGGCGATCAGGTATTCGACGGCGTCGCCGAGGCCGCCGTGTTTCCGGGCCGTCTGCCCGAAGATCCCGCGCTCCTGTTCAAGGGCGACGGCCTGGCCCTGCCGGAAGCCGACAACCCGCTGCGTTTCATAAAATTCCGCCCGCCGCTCTGGCCCAAGGGCGAAGCGCCGCCCCAGATTCGTATGGACCGGGCGTTGCAATTCCTCATCGGAGACCGGCTCTCATGACGCCTCCGCGCCCGCGCGCCTTTCGCCTCGACGGCGGGGCGATCCCCGAGGATCCCGAACGCGCAACGCCCGGCGTCGAGTTGCGCGCAGAACCGGCGCCGCCGCCCGTTGCGCTCGATGAGACCGAACAAGCCATAGAGACCGCGCAGAGGCAAGGCGTCGCGCGTTCGTGGCGCCCCACACTGGGCACGCTCGTCGGAACGGGCGTCGGCGGCCTCGTGTCGCTGGGCCTCGGCCTATGGATCGACCAGCTTGTCGAAGGCCTGTGGGCCAAGGCGCAGGGCCTTGGCTGGCTCGGCCTCGCCTTCGCCGCGCTGGCGCTGGCCGGGATAGGCGGTCTGGCCGCGCGCGAAGCCCTCGCGCTTGCACGCCAGCGACGCATCGCCGACCTGCACGTCGCTCTGGAGGCCGCTCACGCCGCCGACGACCGCGCAGCCGCACGCGCCGCCGTCGCTCGCCTCGTCGCACTCTACGCCGCCCGGCCCGAGACGTTCGCCGCCCGCGCGCAGGTCGAACGCGCCGCCACCGAAATCATCGACGGGCGCGATCTTGTGGAGATCGCCGAGCGCGCTTTGATCAAGCCGCTCGACGCCCGCGCCCGCGCCGAAGTCGCCGCCGCCGCCAAGCGGGTCTCGCTGGTCACGGCGCTGAGCCCGCGCGCGATCCTCGACGTCGTGTTCGTCGCCGCGCAGATGGTGCGGCTGACGCGCCGGATCGCCGAGATCTACGGCGGCCGCCCGGGTCTGCTGGGTTTCCTGCGGCTGGCGCGCTCGATTGGCGCGCATCTGGTGGTGACCGGCGGCATGGCGGTCGGCGACACGGTGCTCCAGGGCCTCGTCGGCCACGGCATCGCGGCGAAGCTTTCGGCGCGTCTGGGCGAAGGCGTGCTCAACGGCGTGTTGACGGCGCGGGTTGGCCTGTCGGCGCTGGCGGTCTGCCGCCCGGCCCCGTTCCACGCCGTCAAGCCTCCCACCGTCAACTCGGTGGCGCCGTTCCTGTTTGGGAAGGACTCCTAAAACGCGGAATTGTCTTCACCTGCCGTCTTAGCGAGGAAAGCGAAGCCATTTAGCCCTATTGAGGTTGGAAGCGTCCGCAATCGCCGCCCAGGGACTTTCCGCAAGGCGGTCTGATCTCGGCGAAGCAAGATTGCTTGGCTTCCCTGGCAATGACAGATAATCGCGATCTTTACTCTATGCCCTCCCGCGTCAGCGCGTAAATCGCCGTCGAGCGCGCCACGGGCCCCTGCGCGTTGCTCATCAGCGCCTGCGTGAACAGATAGCGCCCCGAAGCGCGGTGCAGGGTGCAATCCGCCTCCACCCAATCGCCCAGATGCGCCCCGTTCAGATAATCCACCTGAAGGCTCATCGTCGGCGCGAACCCGCCCGGCGCGACCACCCCCGAAATCCGCAGCGGCGCGAGCTGGTAATCGGCCAGCATCGCCAGCGCCCCGCCATGGCAGCGCCCGAACAGGTTGAGATGATGCGGCGCCACCCGGAACCCGATCCGGGGCCGGGCGGGATCGGGCGCGCAGGCCATCGGGCCGAACAGCGCGCCAAAGCCGGGGCCGGGATCGAGCGGCGCATAGCCCGCCGGCGCCGGAGCCGCTTCGACGGGCGGCGGCGGCGGGGGCGGATCCAGCGGCGGGTTGTTTTCGGAATAGGCGAACAGCCCCTTCGCCCGCACCACCGGCGAACCCTCCACCGTCAGAATCGTCTCGGAGAACGCCAGCCGACCCGTGCGCTTGACCAGCATCACCTCGCCCTCGACCCAGTCGCCGGGCCGCACGGGCGCGAGGTAGTCGAGCGACAGGCTGATCGTGGGCGCGCGCACCCTCGCTAGCCTTCCGGTGAACATCACGGCGGCGAGTTGCAAATCGGCGAAGGTCGCCAGCGCCCCGCCGTGGCCGAGCCCCTTGGGATTGAGATGCCGCGCGTCGGCTCGAAACCCGAACCACACCCGCTCGCCCTCGCGCCGCGCATGGATCGGGCCGAACGCCGAGACGAACGGAGCCGCGACTTCGATTTCGGCGAAGCCCGGCGGGATCACCAGCGGATCAGGGCCGCGCCCCAGGTGAAGCCGCCGCCCATCGCCTCGATCATCACGAGGTCGCCCGGCTTGATCCGCCCGTCGGTCACCGCCACGTCCAGCGCCAGCGGAATCGAAGCGGCGGACGTGTTGCCGTGCCGATCGACCGTGACGACGACCTTGTCGCGCGGGATGCCGAGTTTGTCTGCGGAGGCGTCGATGATGCGCCGGTTGGCCTGATGCGGCACGAACCAGTCGATGTCCGCCGCCGTCACGCCCGCATCGTCGAAACAGGCCTTGATGACGTCGGTGACCATGCCGACCGCGTGCTTGAACACCTCCCGGCCTTCCATCCTGAGGTGGCCGACCGTACCCGTGGTGGAGGGCCCTCCATCGACGTAGAGCTTGGCGCGATGCCGTCCGTCCGAGCGCAACTTGGAGGCGATGATCCCTGCGCTCCCGCCCTCGACCGCCTCAAGCACCAACGCCCCGGCGCCGTCGCCAAACAACACGCAGGTCGTGCGATCCTCCCAATCGAGCAGGCGAGAGAACGTCTCGGCGCCGATCACCAGCGCGCGCTTGTGCGAGCCCGAGGCCAGAAACTTCTCCGCCGTCGTCACCGCGAACACGAAGCCCGAACAGACCGCCTGAAGGTCGAAGGCGACGCCGTGGTGGATGCCCAACGCCTCCTGGATCTGGGTCGCCGTCGAGGGAAACGTGTAGTCCGGCGTCGAGGTGGCGACGATGAGGAGGTCGATGTCGGCGGGCGTCAGCCCGGCGCGGGCCAGCGCGCGCGCCGCCGCCCGCGTCCCCAGCGTCGAGGACGTCTCGCCCTCGCCCGCGATGTAGCGCTGGCGGATGCCGGTGCGTTGCACGATCCATTCGTCGGACGTTTCGACGCGCGTCGCCAAGTCAGCGTTGGTGACGCAGCGCTCGGGCAGACAAGCGCCGACGCCCCTGACGACCGAACGAAATTTCGCGCTCATCTCACTCTTTCATGAACCCGCGAGCAGCGTGGCCGGCCGTTCGTCGCCGGCATGGCCGATCCGCTCGCGGATTTTGCCCAAAAGTTGTTGACGAACCATATCATAGCCGACCTCGACCGCGCCCGCGTAGGACGCCGGGTCCGCGCCGCCGTGGCTCTTGATGACGACGCCGTCCAACCCGAGAAACACGCCGCCGTTGCGCGGCGTGATCTTGGCGCGCAGCGCCCGCAACGCGGTGCGGGCGAACAGATAGCCGATGCGCGCGGAAAGGCTCGCCCCCATGGCGTCGCGCAGATGCTGCGTAATCTGCCGGGCCGTGCCCTCGGCGGTCTTGAGCGCGATATTGCCGGTGAACCCTTCGGTGACGAACACGTCGACCGTGCCGCGCCCGAGATCGTCGCCCTCGACGAAGCCGTGATAGGCCATGTCGGGCGAAACGGTCTCGCGCAATATCCGCCCGGCCGCCTTGACCTCCTCCAGTCCTTTGATCTCTTCGACCCCGACGTTGATGAGCCCGACGCTGGGCCGCTCGATGTCGAAAACGATCTGCGCCATCGCCGCGCCCATCACCGCCATATCGACGAGATGGCGAGCATCCGCGCCGATCGAGGCGCCGACGTCCAGCACCAGCGATTCGCCGCGCATCGTCGGCCACATCACCGCCAGCGCCGGGCGCTCGATCATCGGCAGCGTGTGCAGACACACCTTGGCCATCGCCATCAGCGCGCCGGTGTTGCCCGCCGAGACCGCGCAATCCGCCTCGCCGCGCTTCACGGCCTCGATGGCTTTCCACATCGATGAGACGCGGCGGCCCTGCCGCAAAGCCTGGCTCGGCTTGTCGGTCATCTTGACCGCGACATCGCAGTGGATGACCTGCGCCTTCGCCCTGAGGCGGGGCCGCCCAACCATGAGGGGCGCGATCTGCGCCTCGTCTCCGAACAGCAGATATTGGGTGTCGGGACGCCGCGTGAGCGCGATCTCGGCGGCGGGGACCACGACGTCGGGTCCGTGGTCGCCGCCCATCGCGTCCAGAGCTATGATGACATCGCGTTTCAAGGAGGCCCGCTCGGCTGCATGGTCAACGAGCCTCTTGCCCGCAAAAGCGGCGAAAGCATAGCGGCTCGCGTAGTCAAGGCAATTTTCAGTCCGGTTCGTCGCGGGCGCTCGTCGGCTTGAGCCGCGCGAACGGCGTGCCGTCGTCGCCGGGAGCGACGGGCGGCGCAAAGGCCGAGCCTGGCTTGCGCGGGTAAGGATCGAGCGCCAGCGTCAGGAATTCCGCCGCCAGCGCCCCCAGATCGATGCCGCCGTCTACGATTTCGTCGGGTTCGTCGGGATCGAGTACGGGGTCGCCGACCGATTCGGGGGCCGGTCGCTTCGCGTCGCGAGGCAGGAACCGCGCCTCGACGGGTTCATCCACATCGACCTCGAACGGCTCCAGACTCACCACGCAGGTCTGCGTGACCCGCGCCGACACCTCCCCCTCGACCCTGACCCCGCGCTTCCACTTGGCGATGCGAAAGCGCGCGGTGAGCCGGGCGATGTCGGGCAGCCCGTTGAGCTTGGCCAGCGCCACGCGCTCTTCGGGCGTCGCCTCGATGGTCTCGACGAGGCCGTCGCGCGGCAACGGCTCGACGCGAACCAGGCGGCTGAACTCGATCTCGCTCATGGCGCGGTCTCCGGCACGGGATAGAGGAAGGCGACGGTCTCGAAGGCGGCACGCGGCGTCGCGGAGAGGCGAGCCTTCGTCGCCAGCGCGCGCGCCGCGAGCTTGCGCGCCTCGGGCCGTGTCGTGTCGCCAGCGCGCAAAGCGTTGCGGGAAAGCGCCGCCGCGAGGGCGGTCTCGTCGCCCGCCTCCAGCGCCGGCCCATATACGCCCGCGCGGCCAAAATAGGCGCCGGCGAATTTCGTCATGCGCTTGGCCACGCCGATGTCGCTGATCGACATCTCGCGCAGCGCGTCGTCGAAACCCTCGAACAGCCGGTCCACCATGTCCTGCGCGAGGTCCGTCGCCCCCGCCTCATTGAGACGGCGCATCAGCAGGTCGCCGTGCAGCACCATCATCTCGAAGCGCCCGTCGAGATCGTCGGGAACCCCGCAATCGGTGTAGAGCGTGGGGCGTCGGGCCGCCGCCACGATCTCGCCGTGAAGGTGGTCGATGAGGACACGGGCGGCGCGGCGCGCGCGCCAACGGGCTAATATCATCGGGCGGCCTTGATTTCGTTGAGCGGCTTGAGATAGGCCGACGCTATCTGGCGAGCGAAACGTCGCTTGGCAATGGGGTACTTCATGCGCGTCAACCGGAAAGTTTGGAGCGCCGTCGCGGCGCTGGCCCTGCTGGCCCCGCTTTCCGGCTGCATCGGCTACGACGGCGACTTCGATCGCGGTTACCAGATCGACGAGCAGTCGCTGGCCAAGGTCACGGTCGGCAAGACCGACAAGCGCAGCGCGCTGGAATTGCTGGGCACGCCCACCACCACTTCCACGGTCGGGGGCGACGCGTGGTACTACATCGGTCAGAAGATGCACCGCGCGCTCGCCTTCATGCCCGCGCAAATGGCCGACCAGAACGTGCTCGCCGTCTATTTCGACAAGGGCGGCAAGGTGACGCGGATCGCCAATTACGGCATGAAGGACGGTAAGGTGTTCGACTTCGTCTCGCGCACGACTCCGACGGGCGGGCAGGAGCCGAGCTTCCTCAAGAACGTAATGGCCGGCCTGTTCCGTTTCCTCTGATGAGTGCGGCGCTTATCGCCTTCGCGCTGGCCGCGGGCCTGCTGACGATCACCCCGGGCCTGGACACGGCTATCGTCTTGCGCGCCGCCGCGAGCGGTCCGCGCGTGGGCGCCGCGGCCGCGCTTGGCGTCTGCGCGGGGCTGTTCGTCTGGGGCGCGGCGGCGGCTTGGGGTCTGGGCGCGCTGCTCGCCGCCTCTCCCGCCGCTTATGCCGCGCTCAAGGGAGCGGGCGCCGCCTATCTGGTCTTCATGGGCGCGAGATTGATCCTCAAGCCCCGCGCCGCGTTCGCGCATGCGGAGGTGCTTGGCGATTCGCGCGGGGCGCTGGGGCGCGGGTTTGTCACGAACGTGCTCAACCCCAAGGTCGGCGTATTCTACGCGACCTTCCTTCCGCAGTTTGTGCCCGCCGGCGCCCCGGTCGCCGCCTTCTGTCTCGTGCTGGCGGGGGTTCATGCGGCGCTGGCGGCGGTGTGGTTCGCCGCGTTGATCGCGCTGACGCAACCGCTGGGCCGGGCGTTGCGGCGGCCCCGCGTGGTGCGCGCCATGGACCGGCTGACGGGCGGCGTTTTCGTCGCTTTCGGCGCCAAGCTCGCGCTGACGCGCCCCTGAAACCTTCCGAGCCCAATAAACCTGTGGAAATCGTTAAGGTTAGGTCGGCGTTAACCGCCCTCCCCTAGCCTCGCGGTGGTCTGCGCGGAAGCCCAGCGCGAAGGTTATGCGCATGCGTTCGATCTCGTTTTCATTGGTCGATTATCTGCCCGAGCGGCTGCGCGAGGGTTCGGGGCGGCGAATCGCCGCCGCGGCGGGCGTCAGCCTGCTGGCGCTCGTCGCCGGCGCGGGAGGGGCGCTGCTCTCGTGGTCCGTGGACGACCCGAGTCTCAACCACGCCACTTCGCTTGCCCCACACAATTGGCTCGGCCGCAGCGGCGCCGTAACGGCGGACATGATGATGCAGTTCCTCGGCGTCGGCTGCGCGGCGGCGCTGGCGCCCCCGGCAGCCTGGGGCTGGCGGCTCGTTGCTGAGCGCAGCCTGGGGCGGGTTTCGCCGCGCCTCCTGTTGTGGATGCTGGGCGCGGCGGCGACGTCCGGCTGCGCGTCGCTTTTGCCGACGCCCGCTAGTTGGCCGCTGCCTAGCGGCCTCGGCGGCGTCGTTGGCGATGCGATGCTGTGGGCGCCGCGCCACGCCTTCGCCGGATCGCTGGCGCAGATGATCGGCGCGGGAATCGTGCTGGGCGCAACTGCGATTCTCTCGCTGACCGCCGCCTCCGGCTATAGCTTCGAAGCGCCCGCGACCTCGGAGGCGCCCCGCCGCCGCGTGATCGCCAATCCGGAGATTGAGGACGACGACCGTGAAGGCGAGCCGGGCTTCGGGCTGGTGACGTTGGGAGCCTTCATTCATGCCGGACTGATGGCGCGAGGCGCGCTCAAGCGCCTTTTCGCGCGCCGCCCCAAGCCCCCCAAGCCGCCGCCGCGCGCGCCGTGGCTCGACGAAACCAGTTTAGGATTCGCAGCGCCGCTGGAGATGCCGCTGCAACTGGCGGAACCAAACCTCGCGCCGCCTTCGCCGCGTATGAAGGCGCCGCGCATCGCTGCGCAGGCGTCCGCCCTCCAGATCGCCGCGCCCGTCCCCGTCGCGCAGGCCCCCGGCGCGGAAGCGCCGACGTCCTCGCGGGTTACGCCCGAAGCCGGGCCGCTGAAAGCCGCGTCCCGGCGCCCCGCCACGCCCATCCAGCGCGGAGAATACGCGTTGCCTGCGCTGGGCATGCTGGCCGAGCCGAAGAAGGCGACCAACAAGATATCCGAGGACGCGCTGGAGCAAAACGCACGCATGCTGGAAGGCGTGCTCGACGATTTCGGCGTCAAAGGCGAGATCATCAACGTACGACCCGGCCCGGTGGTGACGCTCTACGAACTGGAGCCGGCGCCCGGCGTCAAATCCTCGCGCGTCATCGGACTGGCCGACGACATCGCGCGGTCGATGTCGGCGATCTCGGCGCGCGTCGCGGTCGTGCAGGGCCGCAACGCCATCGGCGTCGAACTGCCCAACCAAAAGCGCGAGACGGTTTACCTGCGCGAATTGCTGGCGACGGAGGGGTTCGAATCGAGCAAGCACAAGCTCGCCATCGCTCTGGGCAAGACCATCGGCGGCGAGCCGGTGGTGGTGGATCTCGCCAAGATGCCGCATCTTCTGGTCGCCGGCACGACGGGCTCGGGCAAATCGGTGGCCATCAACACGATGGTGCTGAGCCTGCTCTACCGCCTGCAACCCAAACAATGCCGGCTCATCATGGTCGATCCCAAGATGCTGGAATTGTCGGTCTACGACGGTATTCCGCATCTGCTCACACCTGTCGTCACCGACCCCAAGAAGGCGGTCGTCGCGCTCAAATGGGCGGTGCGCGAAATGGAGGACCGCTATCGCAAAATGTCGAAGCTGGGCGTGCGCAACATCGACGGCTTCAACCAGCGCGTCGCCGAGGCGGCGGCCAAAGGCGAGGCGATCACCCGTCAGGTGCAGACCGGCTTCGACCCCGAGACAGGCGAGTTGCTCTATGAGCAGGAGTTAATGTCGCTGGAGGAACTGCCCTACATCGTCGTCGTGGTCGACGAGATGGCCGACCTGATGATGGTGGCGGGCAAGGACATCGAGGGCGCTATCCAGCGGCTCGCGCAGATGGCGCGCGCGGCGGGAATCCACCTCATCATGGCGACGCAGCGTCCCTCGGTGGATGTCATCACCGGCACGATCAAGGCCAACTTCCCCACCCGCATCTCGTTCCAGGTGACCAGCAAAATCGACAGCCGCACGATCCTGGGCGAGCAGGGCGCCGAGCAACTGCTGGGCCAGGGCGACATGCTGTATATGGCGGGCGGCGGGCGCATCAGCCGCGTCCACGGTCCGTTCGTCGCGGACGAAGAAGTCGAGAAGATCGTCGCTTATTTGAAGACGCAGGGGCAGCCCGAATATCTCTCCGCCATCACCGAGGAGAGCGACGGCGAGGAGGAAGCCGAAGCTCCCGCGCCGGTCGCAGGACAGGCGACGATGGATCAGGAGGAAGGCGGCGATTATTACGACCGCGCCGTCGCCATCGTCACGCGCGAGAAGAAGGTTTCGGTCAGCTACATCCAGCGCCGGCTGTCGGTGGGCTACAACAAGGCGGCTTCGTTGGTCGAGCGCATGGAGAAGGAGGGCGTCGTCAGCCCGCCCAATCATCAGGGCAAGCGCGAAGTGCTGGCGGGCAGCCCGGAGCGGGAACCTTTCGAGGACGATTGATTGCCACGACGCCTGGGAGAACCCATAGACTGCGCCTCGCGGCCGCAGACCCAGAATCGCGGCCGCAGGCGTCGCAACTCCGGCGCCCCACGGGAGAAACGTCCATGTTCCGAACCCTCGCCCTCGCCTTCGCTGTCTGCGTCGCCGGCGCCGCGCACGCGCAGACGACCACCACGTTGCGCGGAATCATCGTCGCCGCCGCGGACGATACGCTCACTTTCAAGACCCGCGCGGGCGAAACGGTTAAAGTCGTGCTGTCGCCCAAAACCCGGCTGTTGGCGGTGTTGCGCGCCAGCAAGGCCGACCTCAAGCCGGACGCTTTCGTCGGCGTCGCCGCCGTGCCCGACAAGGACGACACGCTGCGCGCGCTGGAGATTCATATTTTCCCCGAATCGATGCGCGGAACCGGCGAGGGAACCCGGGCTTTCGATCTCGGACCCAAAAGCAGCATGACCAATGGCGCGCTGAGCATTCGCGTCGCCGGAGTCGACGGCGACAATCTCACCGTCAATTATAAGACCGGAGAGAAAAAGATTCGTCTCGCCCCCGACACGCCTATCGTCGCCATCGCGGCCGGCGCGCACGCCGATCTCGTCCCGGACGCAGCGGCGATCGTACGGGGAGCCAAAGGCGAGGACGGGACGGTCGAGGCGACGATGGTGCTTGTCGGCAAGGACGGAATCGTCCCGCCGATGTGAGCGGCGGCGCCTCTACCGGCCTGCTATACGCGAGGCGCCTCAACTCAGCTTATTGTCGGACAAAACGACGCTCAATTTTCCGCCGCCGCACGCATCTCGGGCGGGCGCGGCGAGGTGACGGTCACGTCGTTTAGCCTCTTGTGCAGTTCGTCGGCCGCCTCCCGATACACGTAAGGCGAAAACGTGTCTTTCACCCAATAGGCGAGCGGTTGTCCGTCCGCGCCATAGTCCGCGCCGAAAATCAGCAAAGCGTGATCGGTCGAGCCCCAGACCACCGCCTCGCCGCGCCGCAGCGAGCCATGGATGACCTCGATCAACTTCGGCAGGCCGACATAATGAACCTGGGTTTGCGCGCGCGCGTCGGGATCGCGCGAAGGACCGACCCTTTCCACCCCGTCGGCGGCGAGATCGTATTCGATCCAGGTCTGCTCGCCGAGCACGGCCTTGGCGAGGCCGGCGGGCGTCATCGCCACGCCGTCGAGCGCGGTGACGGGGGCGACTTCGCCCAACACGCCGTTCAGCGCGTCCTTGGCGGCGGCGAGCCTTGAAGCAACGTCCGGCAGAGCTTCAAGGCGCTGCGCCATCGTTTCATACAACGGGTCGGATTCGACGACATCGTGAAAATCCGGCGCAGCTACCAGCCCGTGCGAGCGAATGAGGTCTAGGGCGTCCACGGCGAGTCCGCCGTCCTCCAGATGACGCGGTTCGCCGCCAAGCCAACGCTCGAAGCGGTCGAGGATGGAGGCGCGTTGCAGCGCGCCGCGCGAGAATTCAATGTGAACGCCGGGATGCTGGCTGAGATAGTTGGTTTCCAGCATGCTGAGCGTCGCGTACACCCAGCACAGGTCGGACTCGCCCTGATCCTGCGGCGACGTGATCGGCAATTTGTAGCTTTCCAGACTGGAGACCGGCGCGCTTTCCCGGGCGGCCGGAGGCTCGCCCGAGGCGGTCAGCGCCAGTGCGAAAAACATTGCGACCGTCGCCCCGGAGAGCTTAGCGTTTCTCTTCATGTTTTAACTCGCCTTACCCGTCGCCGGACTAGGCCGCAAAAGCGGCGCTGCCGGGGCCGGCGCGCTCAAAAGCGCCGCCCTTTTAAGTCGTCGGACGGTTTCACGGTCATTTCCGGCGAAACGACGGCGGCTTAGCTTTAAGTCCCTTTCCCCCCGCCGCCGACTCGCCTGGGATCCGGCTGTGATGTTCGGAAAGGGGAGCCCTGCGTTTGCTCGGTTCAGCGATGGGCGCAAGGCCGATAATTTCAAACGGATTTTCGACGCCCTGGCCAATGAAGCCGACATCGAAAACGCTGTGGTGGTCGCCACAATCGTCAAGGTTCACGGCCACGGGCCGGACGCAAAGGGGGACGCCACGCCAAGCCATAGGCCGGTCGAGGGGCGGCACGACGACCAGGATTTTCGCCCTCACTAATCCGCTGGGCAACCTGGTGCGATTTCGCCTGACGCCTGGCCAGAATTTCGACAGTATCGACGTCGCGCCCCTTTTTGACAGCGCCGAGTTCCGCGCTTTCATCGCAGACAACGGGCGCGCGCCCGCGTGGCCCGCCTCACGCGGCCCGACGGCGGGCTGTTCCGGCGCAACCGCGACGGCTTTCCCGACGCGCCCTCCCCCGCCCTCATCGAGATGCTGGAGACGGCGGCGCGGATGTACGGGGTGACATCGCGCGCCTTCAACGTGACGATCCCGCCGCTGTCGCTGGCGATGGACGCCGCCGCGCGGCGCAGATGCGGGGTCGACGACGCGGAACTGGCCGCCGCCCGCGCCCGCGTGGGCCAGCGCACGCTGCGCTTCGACGCGCGTGGTGTCGCGTTCGAGCGGCCCGGCATGGAGGCGACGCTCAATTTGCCCGCGCGCCGCCTCACCGACGACAGGGTGGCGGCGTCCAACGCGCCGTCTTCGACACCGGGAACGCCGACGCCTGACCCTTGAGTTGCTTTCCGCCCCCCGGCGCGTCATCACTGGCGAAGGGAGGAACAACCGATGCGGGTGCTGATCGTCGACGATCATCCGATCGTCATTTCCGGCTGCAAGGCGCTGCTGGCGGTCGATCCGGGCGTGGAAGTGCGGGACGCCCCCGATGCGGAAAGCGGCCAGACCCTTTATTTCGCCTGGAAGCCGGACGTCGCCTTGATCGATCTCAACCTGCCGGGCCTTTCGGGGCTTGAGGTCTGCCGCCGCATCCGTGTGCGCGACGAGAACGCCAAGATCATCATCTTCACAATGAACGACGACCCGGTTTTCGCCGCGCGCGCCATCGAGGCGGGCGCCAAGGGCTATATCGCCAAGAACGACGATCCCTCGCTATTCCTGGATGCGGTCAGGCAGGTGTCGCGCGGCGGCGTCTATCTGCATCCCGACATGGCGCGGCAGATCGCGTTCTTGCGCACGTCCGCCAGCAATAGCAGGATCGCGGCGCTGAGCGCCAGGGAGCAGGAGATTCTCAGGATGCTCGCGGCGGGCAAATCGATGGGCGACATCGCTGACGCGCTGCATGTCTCCTACAAGACCGTCGCCAACAATTGCACGGCGCTCAAGCAGAAGATGGGCGCCCGCTCCTCGATGGATCTTATGCGCATCGCCATCGAGAACGTCGCCGTCTGAGGGCGATGCACGTTCGTCCAAAACGCTAAAAATGAACGCCCGCGCCCACCAGCAGCTCGTTGTTGCCGGTGGAGAGCTTCTGCGTCGTCCCCGGCATGTAATAGGTCGCGCCGGCGAATTCGTAGTGGCGAAGCTCCGCGCGCGCCGAAATCGTGCGCGTGACCGCCAGTTCGCCGCCGACGCCGAACGTGTAGCCGTGCAGCGGCTTGTCGGCGCTGAAGCCGTTGCGCGAAAAGTTCGACGTAGCCCAGGCCGGGCCGACAGTCCCGTAGGCCAGAACATTGCCGAACGCGTAGCCGCCCCGCGCGCGAACACTCGTCAACCAGTTCTGATTGAGCGTGCCGCCCTTGCCGCCGCCGCTGACGGAGCCGACCTGCGTATCGACTTCGACGCCGCCGACGATGGGGCCGTTCTGCAAGGCGTAGCTGGCATATCCGCCGCCCGTAACGCCGGTCGGGCTAACGTCGCCCGTCCCCCCTATCGCCGCGCCGATATGTCCGCCGATCTGCGCGCCCGCAAAGGCGCCGCCCGAGGGCGCGTAGGAGTCGAGGCGGTCCTGCGCCCGGGCGCCGCAAGCCAAAAGCGCCAGCCCGAGGGCGGCGAAGGAAGCCAACTTGAGCATGGTCCACGATCCCGTTGCGCCGATTGCAGCGCTTGGGTCAATTTTACATTGTTCTATAACCGCGCGTTCGCCAAACCCCGTTCATGGCGAACGAAGCGTTACCGACTGCCTCTTTGCGGGAACCGGAGCGACCGCAGCAGGTTTGTCTGGCACCTGCAACGAAAGGAAAGTCACCATGTCCAAGCAAGATGTTTCGCTCCACGGCCTCCTCGTCCACGCCGTAAAAGACATTTATTACGCGGAGAAGGCGATCCTGAAGTCGCTGCCCAAGATGATCGAAAAGGCCAAGCACGCCGAGTTGAAGGCGGCGCTGACTTCACACATGAAAGAGACCGAAGGGCATGTGACCCGTCTGGAAGACGTCTTCGCGGCGCTTGAGATGAAGCCCGTCGCCGTCAAATGCGAAGCGATTGAGGGCATCCTGAAGGAAGGCGATGAGGTTCTGTCGGAATTTGGCGCTGGTCCGGCCGGCGACGCCGGCATAATCTTCTGCGCGCAGGCGGTGGAGCATTACGAAATCAACCGCTACGGCTCCATGCACGAATGGGCGACCGAGTTGAAACTTGTCGCTGTGGCCAAATTGCTCAAGAAGACGCTCGAAGAGGAACATAAGGCCGACGCCAAGTTGACGGGTCTCGCCGTGTCGGGCGAGAACCGGGAAGGCATCGTCAAGAGCGCGGCGGCGTAAGCTCTCCGCACGGTGCGCGCATCAAGCGCGCGCCGTTTTCGCTTTTTCCATTTCATCGACAAATCGGCGGAAGAGATAGTGACTGTCGCGGGGGCCGGGCGAGGCTTCAGGATGGTATTGAACGGAAAACGCCGGCCGGTCGGTCAGCGCTATGCCGCAGTTTGACTGATCGAACAATGAAACGTGCGTGACGGTCGCGTTGGGCGGCAGCGACGCGGGGTCCAACGCAAAGCCATGATTCATTGACACGATCTCGACCTTGTCGGTCGTGTGGTCCATCACAGGATGATTGGCGCCGTGGTGTCCCTGCGCCATCTTGATTGTCTTGGCGCCTATGGCTAGACCCAGCATCTGGTGGCCCAGACAAATACCGAAGGTCGGCGTCCTGGTTTCTAACAGCTTCTGGATCGTAGGCACGGCGTAGCGTCCGGTTTCTGCAGGGTCGCCCGGTCCGTTGGAGAGAAACACGCCATCGGGCTTGAGCGCCATAATCTCTTGGGCCGAAGCGGTCGCTGGCACGACGATCACCTCGCAATCGAGATCGGCCAGCAGCCGCAGGATGTTGCGCTTCACGCCGTAATCGATGGCGACGACCCGGTATTTCATGGCCTCGCGATGGCCGTAGCCGCTCCCCAGCCGCCACGATGTTTCATCCCAATCATAACGTTGCGTCGCGCTTACGTCGGGCACCAGGTCCATCCCGTCGATGCCAGGAAACGCACGCGCCATAGCCAGCAACGCCGCCCGGTCGAAGCTTCCAGAGGGATCGTGCGCAATAACCGCATTGGGCATGCCCTGCTCGCGGATACGAGCGGTGAGCGCGCGCGTGTCGACGCCGCTGACGCCGACGATGCCCCGGGCGCGCGCCCAATCGTCGAGCCGACGCACGGCGCGGTGGTTAGAAGGAGCCGACACGTCGGCGCGCAGGATGGCGCCGCGCGCGCCGGCGCTAGCCGCAAGATTGACCGTCTCGACGTCTTCTTCGTTCGTACCCACGACCCCGATGTGGGGAAAAGTGAAGGTGACGATCTGTCCAGCGTAGGAGGGGTCGGTCAGAATTTCCTGATAGCCCGTCATGGCGGTGTTGAAGCACACTTCGCCGACAGCCTCGCCGGTCGCGCCGAAGCCCGCGCCTTCCAGAATGAGGCCGTCGGCAAGTACGACGAGCGCAGTGGGTTTGCGGGGCGCCCAGCCGGCGGGTGGGAAAGTTGCGTTTGACATGGGCGTGTGGTTAAGCGCCGCCCGCGCTGGGCGTCAAGCCGAGCGCTCCGGAGTCTCCTCATGTCGGATGCGGTTTCCCTGCGCGACCAGATCGCAGCGCAGATGAAAGAAGCCATGAAGGCGGGCGAGAAGACTCGCGTCGGGGCCATGCGCCTCATCATGTCCGCGCTTAAAGACCGAGAGATCGAAGCGCGCGGCGCGGGCAAGGTCGTCAGCCGCGCCGAAGAACTTGCGCTGTTGACCAAGATGGCCAAGACCCGTCAAGAATCTCTCACCATTTACAGAGACAATGGCCGCGACGACCTCGCCGCGCAGGAGGCCTCGGAAATCGCCGTCATCAACGAATTTCTGCCCCAGCAGATGGACGATGGCGCCATTCTTGATGCGGCCAAGGCCGCTATCGCCGAGGTGGGAGCGACGAGCGTGCGCGACATGGGCAAGGTGGTCGCCGCGCTTAAGGAGAAATATCCCGGCAAGATGGATTTCGCCCGCGCGAGCGGCGTCGTGAAGGGACTGTTGGGCTGATGAGCGCAAAACCGGGCGTCTGCGTCTATTGCGGTTCGGGCCTCGGCGCGAACCCGGCGTTTGGGGAGGCGGCGGACGCCCTGGGCGGGGTCATCGCCGGCATGGGCGCGCGGCTGGTATTCGGCGGCGGCGCGAGGGGGCTGATGGGGCGCGTGGCGCGCGCCACCATGGCGGCGGGCGGCGAGGTGACCGGAGTGATCCCGCAATTCCTCATCGAGAAGGAGGGCGCGACGACCGAATGGAGCGAACTCATCGTCGTCGCCGACATGCACGAGCGCAAGAAGATTATGTTCGAGCGCGCCGACGCGTTCGTGGCGCTGCCGGGGGGAGTCGGCACGCTGGAGGAACTGGTGGAGCAACTGACGTGGTCGCAGCTTCGCCGCCATGACAAGCCCATCCTGCTGGCCGACATCGCAGGCTTCTGGCGCCCCCTACTCGCGCTGATGGCGCATATGAGGATGGAGGATTTCATCCGCGACGGATTCGACGCACGTTATCTCGTCGCCGAAAAAATCGCCGACGTGCCCGAGATGCTGCAAAACGCGTGGGCCAGACCCCTGTCGGCGTGAGCGGGCTTTCGTTTCGACGCGAATCACGCGATGTTGATGCGTCCGGCTGACCAGAGATCCCGGCGGGGAGACCATGAACATGTCGCGTATCGGCGCAATCGTCCTTATGGCCGGGACGCTCGCTTGCCCTTCGGCGTTCGCCCAGACGGCCCCGCCCGATCCGCTGCAACCCGGCGCCGCCGCCATCAGCGAAGCGCAGGACGCCGCCACGGCGGCCAGAACGGAAGTGTCCGCCAAGCCGCAGGTCAAGTCCGCTCCCCACCGTCCCGCACATGAATCCCTGTCCGGACTTCTGACGGTGACGATCTCCAACAAGCGATCCGTCGGCCTGGTCGAGCTTGATGTCGGCCCCACGGGCGGGGAGGTCAAAAAGGTGCAGGGCGCGCTGGCTTTCGGCCGCAAGAGCACGGTGCGTGTGCCTCGGGTCAAAGACTGCCTCTACGACATCAGAGGCCATTACGCCGACGAGGCGGACACAGAACAGACCAACGTCGATCTGTGCAAGGACAAGGCGATCAACCTGACGGACGAGTGAGCCGCATAGGTTTGCCGCCCGAAATAGGAGTCCGATCGACCTCTCGCGTAGATGGCCGCTTTGTCGCGGCCATCTACGCGGGACGGTAAGCAGACGCGGGGGTAAAAAAGGAGGCCCCGAAGTTCATGCGACGCGTCAAACTTTGCGGGCGATGAACGGCGGGGATGGCCGGGATATAGCCCGGCCATGACGGAGAGCGTGGCTCTGGAACCGGCTAGGCTTACTTGATCGCGGCGGCGTAAAGCTCGGCGACATATTCCCAGTTGACGAGATGTTCGACGAACGCCTTGAGATAGTCGGGGCGGCGGTTGCGGTAGTCGATGTAATAGGAATGCTCCCAGACGTCGACGCCGAGGATCGGAACGCCGCCATGCACCAGCGGGCTTTCGCCGTTGGCCGTCTTGGACACGACGATCTTGCCATTGACGACGGCGAGCCACGCCCAGCCCGAACCGAACTGGCCGACGCCGGCGGCGGCGAAATCCTGCCCCACCTTTTCGACCGAGCCGAAACCGTCGATCAAAGCTTTCTCAAGCTCGCCGGGAATCTTGCCGCCGCCATTGGGCTTCATCCATTTCCAGAAATGGAGGTGGTTGAAGTGCTGGCCGGCGTTGTTGAACAACGGCGGGTTCTTGCCGAACGCGCCCTTGACGATCTCTTCGAGCGGCTTGCCTTCGAATTCCGTGCCCCTTCAGCAGGCTATTGCCATTGGTCACATAGGCGAGATGGTGTTTGTCGTGGTGGTATTCGAGCGTCTCTTTGGACATATAGGGTTGCAGCGCGTCGTGCGCATAGGGCAGATCGGGAAGCGTGAACGACATGATCTTCTCCTGCATGGGCGCACGCAGCGCCGGCGGTGCGGAAGGGTACGTAAACGCCCCTCGCCCGTCCCGCAACCCGGACCGCCCCGAACAGGGCCGAAACCTCCCTTGCTTTTGACACAAAAGTGCGAGTTCTAGCCGCATGGCCCTCCTGACCTCAGCGCTTGCGGCGCTTCTGATCCTCGTCGGCGCCGGCGGAATGGCGATGAGCGTCGATCTCATCCCCACCGAACTTGGCCTGTTCTACGGCCTCAGCGGCGTCGTCGTTTCGAGCGCGGGCGCGATCGTTCTGGCGGTCGCAGCTTTGATCGCGCGGCTCGACCGGATCGTCGCGCCCAAACCGCGCGCCGAACCCGCGGCAGCGGCGGCGCCCGAGGCGGCGGCGCCTTTCGAGGTCAGCCGATACGTGTCGGGCGGAACCGAATATGCGATCTTTTCCGACGGCTCGCTGGTGGCGGAGACGGACGAGGGCCCGCTGCGTTTCGCCTCGATGACGGAATTTCGCGCCTACGTCGAAGCGCGCACGGCGGAAACCGCGCGTTCCTAGACCGCCAGACCTTCTTTCGCCGCGAGGTCCTTGAGCGACGTCAAAGGCCGCGCACCTATATGCTGGATGACTTCCGCCGCCGCGAGCGCGGCCAGCCTCGCGCAATGCGCCGGCGCCGCCCCGCGCGCCAAACCCGCCAGATAGCCCGCCGCGAACAAGTCGCCCGCGCCCGTGGTGTCCAGCAGCCTTGCGATGGGGTGGGCCGGAACTTCCGTGCGCGTCTCCCCCTCGACGATGACGCAACCCTTCTCGGAGCGGGTGACGACGGCCGTCGCCTTGTCGGCCGCAAACGCGTCCAGCGCCTCGTCCAAATGGCTCGTCTGGTAAAGCGAGAGCGCCTCGTCGGTGTTGGCGAAAACGGTGTCGACGATTCCGGTGCGCATCAGATCAAGAAACTCGCCGCGAAAGCGATCGACGCAGAACGCGTCCGACAAGGTCAGCGCGACGCGCGCGCCCGCCGCATGGGCGATGCGGCCCGCCTTGCGAAACGCCTCCTTGGCGGCCGGGCGGTCCCACATGTAGCCTTCCAGATAGACGAAGCGCGCGGCGCGCACGATGCGCTCGTCCACGTCGTCGGGCGAGAGATGGCTGCTCGCGCCCAGGAACGTATTCATCGTGCGCTCGCCGTCCGGCGTCACATAAACAAAGCAGCGGCCGGTGCCCGGGCCATGCGCCGCGAGCGCCGTGTCGAAGCCGACGCCGGCGCTGCGCAACTCGCGCGCATAGGCCTGCCCCAACTCGTCCTGCTTGACCTTGCCGATGTAGGCGGCGGCGACGCCGAAGGAGGCGACGCCGGCGATGGTGTTGGCCGCCGAACCGCCGGACACGATTCTGGGGTTCTGGCGCACGGCGTAGAGCGCCTCGGCGCGGTCCTCGTCGATGAGCGTCATCGCGCCCTTGGCCATGTCCTGAGCCTGAAGGTAGGAATCGTCCGCTTCGGCGATGAGATCGACGAGACTGTTGCCGAGTCCGAGAACATCGATCTTTTCAACCATGACGGGGCCTTTCCGGAAGCGACGGGTCCGCATTTGGCTTAAAGCTCGTCAACCGTCAACGCTGGGACGTCACCCCAAACGTCCCGCCCTCATCCTCGCCGCCCGGAGCCCGCCCATGCTTCAGTTGCCTTTTCCCCAACCGCCTGCGCCCGGCGAAATGCGCGAGGTCGCCGAGGGCGTCCTCTGGCTGCGTGCGGCGCTGCCGTTCCGGCTCGATCACGTCAATCTCTATCTGATTGAGGACGGCCAGGGCTTCGCCCTGCTCGACGCCGGGATCGACGACATGCCCACGCGCGCGATGTGGGACGGCCTGTTCGCCGGACCGTTGAACGGCAAAAAGCTGACGCGCGTGATCGCCAGCCATTGCCACCCCGACCATATCGGCCTCGCGGGTTGGCTGTGCCGGCGCTTCGACGTCGAACTTGAGACGACCCAGACCGAATATCTGGACGCGCTGCGCTACCGGCTCGACCCCGGAGCGTTGGCGGGCGAACCTTATCGCAATTTCTATCTGAGCCATGGCCTCGGGGCCGCCACCACGGATCTGCTGCTCAACCGGGGCCTGCACTATCTCAAGATGGTCAGCGAACTGCCGCGCACCTTCCGGCGCCTGATGGCGGGCGAAGCGATCCTGATCGGCGGCCGGCGCTTCGAGGTCGTCACAGGGGCGGGCCATTCGGCGGAACAGGCGATGCTCTCCTGTCGCGAAGGCGGCTTCGTGCTGTGCGCCGATCAAGTTCTGGCGAAAATCTCGCCCAACATCAGCGTCGAGACGATTGATCCCAACGGCGATCCGCTCGGGGCCTATCTGCGCTCGCTGGCCCAACTCAAACAGGATTTGGCCCCCGGAACGCTGGCCCTGCCCGGCCACAACCTGCCGTTCGTCGGCTTAGCCCCGCGCATCGATGAACTCAGCCAGCATCATCGCTCGCGCCTCGACGCTATCCTGAAGGCTTGCGAGGGCGCGGAGAAGTCGGCGTTTGCGCTGGTCCCGGTGGTGTTTGGCCGCGCGATAGACGATCCGCATCAGATGTCTTTCGCCTTTGGCGAGACGCTGGCGCACGTCAATTATCTGGTCAGGCGGGGCGAGCTTGCGATTCGGCGTCGGGGCGACGCCTTGACCGTCACGACGGGTCAGACCTGACCGTCGATTGAGCAAAGCGGGCTTATTGCGGCGCTTTGTTTCTTGTTTGTTTCACAAACAACGCTGTTTGGCGTGGCGAACCCTTGCAAGCGACAACTTTTTATGTAGAACGAATCAGGCGGGCTACGATTGACGGCCCGTTTGTCTTAAAAGGAGACAAAGTGGCCAAAGCTCCCAAGAATTCGCCGTCGCGCCGCCCGTGGTCGACTGACGACGTAAAGATGCTCAAATCCATGGCGCGCAAGGAGCCGGCTTCGGCGATCGCCAAAGCGTTGAAGCGCACGGAAGGCGCGACCCGCCAGAAGGCGACGGCTCTTGGCGTTTCGCTCAACACGACCCGCGGCCGCGCCGCCGCGACGCGCAAGACCACGTCCGCGCGCAAGCCCGTCGCCGTGAAGAAGGGCGCGCCCAAGAAGGTCGTCGCTAAAAAGGCCGCGCCGAAGAAGGCGGCGCCGAAGAAGACAGCCCGCAAGGGCTGATCAAGTCAACCCTATTTGATCTGCAATTGATCTGCGAACCAGACCCGCCGGACGTCAAGTTCGGCAGTCTCGTAGACGGCTGCGTGGCCCGCGCCCCAGACAGGGCCGGGCCAGGCATCGTCGCCAACGCGACGACCTACGACATGCACGTGCAATTGCCGCACGATATTGCCCAGCGCCCCGACATTGATCTTCTCCACGCCCGCGAAGCCGCGCATCGCGCGCGTCGCCATGGCGATCTCCTGCGTCAACCGCGAAAGCTCGTCTGGGCCGAGGTCGTCGAGTTCGACGAGACCCGCGCGGCGCGGCGTCAGCACGAGCCAAGGGTAACGCGCGTCTTTCAGGATCAGAACGCGGGAAAGCGCGAGGTCGCCGACGACCGCTGTATCGGCGGCGAGGCGGGGGTCGAGCGTGAAACTCACAACCAGCTCGCCCCACGCTTGCCCTGCGGCAGGCCGATCTTCGCGGCGACGGTCTCGGCGATGTCGGCCAAGCTCGTCCGCTCGCCCAGCGGGCGGGCCACGAGATCGCCAAAGGCGAGGATCGGCGCATGCTCGCGCGTGTGGTCGTAGCCGCGCCAGGTGGGATCGTTGCCGTGGTCGGCGGTGACGATGCAGATGTCTTGCCCGCGCAACGCCGATTGGATCTGCGGCAGGCGACGATCAAACGCCTCCAGACAGGCGGCGTAGCCCGGCACATCCCGGCGATGGCCATATTCGGTGTCGAAGTCGACGAGGTTGGCGAAGATCAACCCGCCCTCGCCGGTCTCGCGCAGCGCGCGCAGGATCAGGTCGACGTGTTCCTCGTTGGACTTGCCCTTGAGTTCAAGCCCGGTGTCGCGGTGCGCGAAAATGTCGCCTATCTTGCCGACCGTGACAATCTCTCGTCCCGCCGCGCCTGCACGCGCGAGCAGATTGCCGGGCATCGGCGGCATCGAAAAATCTTTGCGGTTGGCGGTGCGTTGGAATTGGCCCGCCTTCTCGCCGAGAAAGGGCCGCGCGATGACGCGTCCAATGTTGAGCGGATCGCACAACGTGCGGGCGACGCGGCAGACGTCGTAGAGCCGCTCCAACCCGAACGCCTCCTCATGGGCGGCGATCTGGAGCACGGAGTCAACCGAAGTGTAGCAGATGGGTTTGAGGGTTCTCAGGTGATCCTCGCCGAAACGCTCGACGATCTCGGTGCCGGAAGCATGGCTATCGCCGAGGATTCCTCTGAGTCTGGCGCGCGCGATCAATTCTCGCGTCAACTCGGCGGGAAACGCCGGGACCTTGAACGGGAAGTAGCCCCAGGCGAAATCGACCGGCGTGCCCGCAATCTCCCAATGACCCGAGGGCGTGTCCTTGCCGCGCGAGGTCTCCACCGCATAGCCCCATTGACCGGTGGGCGCGCGGCAGGCGAAGCCCGGCGGCTTCCGGCCGGTTGAGGCGTGCATGACGAGGCCAAGGCCAAGCTTGTCAAGATGCGGCAGGTTGAGCGGACCGCGCCGCAGCCCCTCGCGGTCGCCCAGCCCCGCCGCGCAAGCCTCCGCGATGTGGCCTAGCGTATCGGCGCCTTCGTCGCCATAGTCGGCGGCGTCGCGCGCGCCGCCGCAGCCGACGGAATCGAGCACGATGATGACGCCACGCGCCATGGAGTGTCCTTCTTCAGAGGGGCGCAAGCGCCGCTTGCATCAGAGCCCGCGTGTACGCTTCGCGCGGATGGTTAAATATCTGTGGCGCCGGCCCGCTCTCGACCACGCGCCCCGCCTTCATCACGATGACGTCGCTGGCGAGCGCGCGCACGACTTCGAGATCGTGACTGATGAACAGATAGGCAAGATTGCGGCGCTTTTGCAGGTCGGTCAGTAGATCGACGATCTGCGCGCGCACGGATTTGTCGAGCGCGGAGGTTGGCTCGTCGAGCACGACGAACTTGGGATCGAGGGCCATCGCGCGGGCGATGGCGATGCGCTGGCGCTGGCCGCCGGAGAATTCGTGCGGGTAGCGGTCCATTGTCGCAGGCTCCAGTCCAACGTCGACGAGCGAGCGCGCCACCGCGTCTCGCCGCGCCCGGGCGTCGAGGGGCAGGCGCTGGGCGAGGAGGCCTTCCTCAACGATCTCGGCGACCGACATGCGCGGCGACAGCGAGCCGAACGGGTCCTGAAACACGACCTGCATCTCGCGCCGGAGCGGCCGCATGGCGTTGCGAGAAAGCCCGTCGAGGCGCTGTCCCTTGAACGCGATGGCGCCTTCAGAGCGGATCAGTCGAAGCAGCGCGAGGCCCAGCGTCGTCTTGCCGGAACCTGACTCGCCAACGAGGCCAAGCGTGCGACCCGGCGCAATGGCGAACGAGACGCCATCGACCGCCTTGACGTGACCCACCGTGCGGCGGAACGCGCCCTGGCGAATCGGGAACCAGACCTTGAGGTTGTCCACCGTGACCAGCGGCGTAGCGGCAGGATCGGAGGCCGGCGGCGAACCTTGCGGGGCCGCCGCGATCAGCATTTGCGTATAGGGATGTTGGGGCGCGGCGAATACGGCCGCCGTCTCGCCCGCCTCGACGACGCGGCCCGCCTGCATCACCACGACGTGCCGCGCGAAGCGGCGCACCAGATTGAGGTCGTGGGTGATGAACAGGATGGAGAGGCCGTATTTTGCCTGAAGCTCGCGCAGCAGCGAAAGAATCTGCGCCTGAACGGTGACGTCGAGCGCCGTGGTCGGTTCGTCGGCGATCAGGAGGTCGGGCCGGTTGGCGAGCGCCATGGCGATCATCACGCGCTGGCGCTGGCCGCCCGATAGCTGATGGGGATAAGCGCCCAGTCGGCTTTCGGGATCGGGCAGGCCAACCTCGCCCAGCAGTTCGATGACGCGCGCGCGCACCGCCTTGCCGTGACCGCCATGCCATTGGATGATCTCCGCGATCTGGCGCTCCAACGTATGGAGCGGGTTGAGCGAAGTCATTGGTTCCTGAAACACCATCGTCACGCGCGCGCCGCGTAGCGCGCGCAACTCGCGGTCGCTCATCCTCAGCGTATCGACGCCGCCGACGAAGGCCTGACCTTCGATCGCCGCGCCTTGGAGCAGCCGCACGATGGCCTGCGCCGTCACGGTCTTGCCGGAGCCGGATTCGCCTACGAGGGCGAGAGTCTCGCCACGCGGCAAGATGAACGAAACGTCGTCCACCACAACCTTGTCGCCGAAAGCGACGCTGAGATGACGAACGTCGAGCGGCGGCGCGCTCATGAAAGCGTCTTTCGCGGATCGAACGCGTCGCGCACCGCTTCGCCGACGAACACGAGCAGCGAAAGCATCAAGGCGACGGTGAAGAACGCAGAGAGCGCAAGCCACGGCGCGGACAAATTGTCTTTGCCCTCGAACAGCAACTCGCCCAGCGACGGGGAGCCAGGCGGCATGCCGAGACCGAGATAATCGAGCGAGGTCAGCGCGCCGATGGACGCGTTGACGATGAACGGCGCGAAGGTAAGCGTCGCCACCATCGCGTTGGGCAACACATGTTTGACGATGATGCGGAAGTCGCTGAGGCCCAGCGCGCGCGCGGCGTTGACATATTCGAAATTGCGCGTGCGCAGGAATTCGGCGCGCACCAGATGCACGAGGCTGGTCCACGAGAACAAAAGCAGGATGCCGAGCAGCGTCCAGAAGCTTGGGGCCAGCAGCGCCGAGAGGATGATGAGGATATAGAGTTGCGGGAGCGAGGACCAGATCTCGATGCCGCGCTGCATGACGAGATCGAGCCGCCCCCCGAAATACCCCTGCACCGCCCCTGCCGCGACGCCGACGACAGACGACACCGTCGCGAGGATCAGCCCGAACAACACCGAAATGCGAAAGCCGTAAAACAAGCGCGCCACTATGTCGCGGCCGACTGCATCGGTGCCCAGCCATTGCGGCTCCAATCCCCGGCAGTCGCCGCCTTTGGCGGCCCGGCATTGCGCTTGGGTCAGCGCCCAGGTCGGCGGCGAGGGAAGGCCGGTCGGCGGGTCGAGCTTGACGGTGTTGTTGGCGAAGCGGACCGGCGGCCAGATCAGGAAGCCGTGCGCCGCGATCTCGTCGGCCACCACGGCGTCGCGATAATCCGTCAGCGCCGCGAAGCCGCCGAACTTCTCCTCAGGGTAGTTGACGAACACGGGGAACAGCCACTCGCCCTTGTAAAGTGCAAACAGGGGTCGGTCGTTGCAGATGAGTTCGGAGACCATCGAGGCTGTGAACAAAACAAGAAACAACCAGAACGAGACGTAGCCGCGCCGGTTACGCTTGAAGTTCCGCCAGCGACGGCGGTTGAGCGGAGACAGCATCAGACCTCGCGCGTCTCGAAATCGATGCGCGGATCGATCAGCGTGTAGGTGACGTCGGAAATAAGGTTCACCAGGAGGCCGACGAGGGCGAATACATAGAGCGTGCCCAGCACCACCGGATAATCGCGGTTGATGAGCGATTCATAGGACAGCAGCCCGAGCCCGTCGAGCGTGAACACTTGCTCGATCAACAGCGAACCGGCGAAGAAAGCGCCGACGAAGGCGCCGGGGAAACCGGCGATGACGATGAGCATCGCGTTGCGGAAGATATGACCATAGAGCACACGCGACTCTGAAAGCCCCTTCATGCGCGCGGTTTGCACGTAGGCTTTGCGAATTTCGTCGAGAAACGAATTCTTGGTCAGCAGCGTCGAGGTCGCGAACGAACCCATCACCAGCGAGGCGACCGGCAGGGCGATGTGCCAGAGATAGTCGAGGATCTTGTGCGGCGCATCCAATTGGGCGAAATTGTCGGAAGTGAGCCCGCGAAGCGGAAACAATTGCAGGAACGAACCGCCGCCGAAAAGCGTCAGCAACAGAATGGCGAACAGGAAACTGGGGATCGCATAGCCGACGATGACCAGCGCCGAGGTCCACACGTCGAAGCGGGAGCCGTCGCGCACCGCCTTGGCTACGCCGAGCGGAAGCGAGATCGCATAGGAGATCAGCGTCATCCAAAGGCCCAGCGACATCGAGACGGGCAGCTTTTCACCGATCAGCCTGGTGACGGAGGCGTCGCGGTAATAGCTGCGGCCGAGGTTGAAGGTCGAATAGTCGCGCACCAGATCGACGAAGCGCTCCCACGCGGGCTTGTCGAAGCCGTATTGCTTGTTGAGTTCGGCGACGAATTTGGGGTCGAGCCCCTGGCTGCCCCGGTATTTGGACGCGATGTCGGCGGCGGCGCCCGACGCCGTCCCGCCAATCCCGTTCTGGTCCGCGTTCTGCAATTGCGCGAGGGCCCGCTCCACCGGGCCGCCCGGCACGAATTGCACGATGGCGAAGGAGACCATCATGATGCCGAACAAAGTCGGGATCATCAAAAGGATGCGGCGGAGAAGATAGCCGATCAACGCCCCGCCCTCGTCGCGACCGGGCATGTCCCGGCCATCCATGTCATAGGGCGCAACCAAGGCGCGGTTGAGAGGACGCGGCGGTCGTTCGGCGCGGTCAACGTAGCTTGACTTTGGGGATAGCCGGCGCAAGCCCGGTCATGACGAAGACCGGCGCGGGGGCGTTCAAACAAACATCCCGCCATCAAAGCCCGATCTTCTTGGCTTTCTCGGCGTCCCACCACCACGTGTCGGGCGCGCCGACGCCCAGCCTGGGCTGGAGGTCGGGCCGCGAGAAGGCGTCCCAATGCGCCACCCAAACGGAGTCCTTGTACCACGCCGGCATCCAGTAGCGCCCCGCCCGCCATAACCGGTCGAGACACAAGCAGGCGACCGTCAGTTCCTCGCGCGTGGCGGCGTTGGCCGCCTTGTCCACCATCGCGTCTATGGCGTCGCTCTTGACGCCCGCGAGGTTGCGCGCCCCCGGCGTGTCGGCGGAGGAGGAGGAGAACAGAGTGCGCAGCCCCGATCCCGGCGTCTCGCTGCCGCCCATGTTCATCGCCGTGACGTCGAAATCGTAGGAATCTACGCGCGCCTTGTACTGGCTGGAATCGACTACGCGCGACGTCGCTTCGATGCCGAGCTTCTTGAGGTTAGCCTTCCACGGCGCCGTGTGCGGTTGAAACATCTCGGAGGAATCGAGAAATTCGAAGGCGAGCGGCTTGCCGTCAGGGCCGCTCATCACGCCGCCGTCGCGCTTGCAGCCCGCTGCGATCAGCATGTCATAGGCGCGTTTCAACAATGCGCGGTCGCTGCCAGACCCGTCCGACGCCGGCGGTAGATAAGGCTCGCCGAACGCTTCGTCGGGGACCTTGCCGCGCCACGGCTCCAGCAGCGCGAGTTCTGCGGGCGAAGGCGGCCCTTTGGCCTCCATCGCGGTGTTCTGGAAATGCGACGTCACCCGCTTGTAGGACGAGTACATCACATTCTTGTTGGTCCACTCGAAATCAAACGCCAGCGTGATCGCCTCGCGGATACGCGGATTGGCGAACACCGGGCGGCGCTGGTTGAAATACCAAGCCTGCATCTGGCTTGGCGCGCCAGAATGCAACGTCTCCCTGACGACGCGGCCGTCGCGAAGGGCGGGAAAATCATAGCCCGTCGCCCAGGTGCGCGAGGTATATTCCTCGTGATAATTGATCGCCCCGGCCTTGAACGCCTCAAACGCCACCTGACGCTCGCGATAATATTCGTAGCGCAGCGTATCGAAATTGTTCTGACCGACGTTCACGGCCAAGTCGCGGCCCCAGTAATCGGGACGCCGCGCGAACTCGATGTAACGACCCTGCTCGAAACGACCGACCTTGTAGGCGCCCGAGCCCAGCGGCGCGTCCAACGTCGAAGCGTCGAAGTCCCGCCCCTTCCACCACTCTGCCGAGAACACGGGCATGCCGACCACGATCAGATGCGCGTCGCGGCTACGACCTTTGTCGAAAGTCACCAGCGCTACGTCGTCGCTCTCTGCGCTGGCCGACGCCATCTCGCGCAGCAAAATGGCGTAGACGGGATGACCCTTCTCCTTCAGCGTCGTCAGCGAATAGGCCACGTCCGCCGCCGTCACCGGGGAACCATCGGCGAAACGCGCCTCTGCGCGCAACTTGAAGCGATATTGCAGCTTGTCGGCGCTTATGCGTACGGATTTCGCCAAAAGCCCATAGACCGAGCCGGGTTCGTCGCCGTTGCCCGCCATCAGCGAATCGAAGTTCGCCGTCATGCCGGCCGCCCCGTCGCCCTTCTTGGAGAAAATGTTGAGCGTGTCGAACGTCTCGAAATTCTGGTTTCCGGTCGTGCCGGTGATTTGCAGCACCAGCTTGCCCCCCTTCGGGGCCGCAGGGTTCACATAAGCGAAATGCGGAAAATCGGGCGGCAGGGCGAGATCGCCAAACGAGGAGAGGCCGTGCGTCTCGACGTCCTCGGCTTTCGCGACGCCCATCGCCGCCAGAGCGACGGCGCCGTGCAGGGCCTCGCGACGTGTCAAGCGCACCGCCATTGATCCTCCCGCTGTCGCCGAGTCGGTCCTAAATGTGTAATCGGTGAGCGGCGGACTGGCGAGTCGGGAGGCCGTTGAGCGATGAAAGACGCCTTTTTCGAGACAACGAGGCCGCTTGGCTTCGCCTTCGCAGGCGGGCCGCTTGATCGCCTGTCGGCCAAGCGCGACGACGCCGCTTTCGTCGCCGGGCTACGGGCGCGGCCCGACGCGCGGTTTCTGCTGATCGCCCGCGATATGCCGGTGCTGACCCGCGAGCCGCGCGAGGCGCTGTTCGCCCGCGCAAGCGTCGAGCGGCTGGGGGCGCCGGAGATGGAGATTCTGTTAGGGTTGCGAGACGGCGGCGCGCCGCTGTTCGCCGCGCGGCTGCCCGACAGCGCAGTGGAGCAGCGCGAGGACCATAGCGACGGGTTCCTCGACAAGCGCGTGCTGGCGTTTCCTGGCCGGGAGGACCTCGAACTCGTCGATATGCGTTCGCTCGCCGCGATGGGTTTGCTCGACCCGCCGACCGTCGCCTGGCTCGCCGCCGCCAAGGCGATGGCGCATTGGCACGCGCGCCATGGCTTTTGCGCAAATTGCGGGGCGCCGACGCGGCTGTCCGGTTCAGGCTGGCGACGCGAATGCGACGCCTGCAAGGCCCAGCATTTTCCGCGCACCGATCCCGTGGTCATCATGCTGGCGATCGACGGCGACCGCTGCCTGTTGGGGCGTCAGCCTAGGTTTCCCAAGAACATGTATTCGGCGCTCGCGGGGTTCGTGGAGCCGGGCGAAACCATCGAGGAGGCCGTGCGGCGGGAGATCCACGAGGAGGCGGGCCTCGTTTGCGAGGAAGTCACGTATGTCGCCTCGCAGCCGTGGCCCTTCCCCGCCTCGCTCATGATCGGCTGCTTCGCACGCGCGACGAGCCGCGACGTGTTCCTCGATCACGACGAGCTTGAAGACGCACGCTGGTTTTCGCGCGAGGAAGCCCTCGCGATGTTCGAGAAGCGCCACCCGGAAGGGCTGCTGGCGCCTGCCCGCATGGCCATCGCCAACCATCTGCTCCGAGTATGGCTGGGGCGTTGAACCGGATCGTCGACGTTCTGGCGCCCGTCGCGGTCGACGTCGCCTATTCCTATCGCGCGCCGCCGGAATTGAACCTGACGCCCGGCGATGTGGTGTCGATGCCGCTGGGCCCGCGCACGGCGGTCGGCGTCGTCTGGGCGGTGCGCGAGGGCGACGGCGGCAACCTCAAATCGGTGATCGACCGCCTGCCGTGGCCGCGCGTCGAGGCGCCCTTGCGCGAGTTCGTCGAATGGATCGCGCGGTGGACGCTTTCGCCCAAGGGCGCCGTGCTGCGCATGGCGTTGCGCGGACCGGAGACGGTCGAGCCGCCCGCCGCGCGCCTCGTCTACGCGGCCACCGGCAAGGCGCCCACGCGACCCACCGCGGCGCGCGCCAAAGTTCTGGAGGCGCTGGGGGACGATGCGCTGGCGAAATCCGCGTTGGCGCTGAAAGCGGGCGTCTCGGCGGGCGTGATCGACGGACTGGTGGCGGACGGCGCACTGGTCGCGGCCCCGCTGCCGCCCGAGCCTGTAGCGCCCGCGCCGGATCCGGATTTTGGGCCGCCCGCGCTGGAGGCCGATCAGGCCGAGGCGGCGGCGGAACTGGCCAAAGCCGTCGCGGCGCGCGCATGGCAGCCCTTCCTGCTGGAAGGCGTCACCGGCTCGGGCAAGACGGAAGTTTATTTCGAGGCCATCGCCGAGGCGCTGCGTGCGAGGCGCCAGACACTGGTGATGATGCCCGAAATCGCGCTCACCGCCCAGTTTCTCGACCGGTTCGAGCGGCGGTTCGGCGTGCGGCCCGCCGAATGGCATTCGGGCGTCTCGGCCAAACGGCGCGAGTTGCTGTTCGGCGCCGTAGCGCGGGGCGAGGCAAAAGTGGTGGCGGGCGCGCGCTCCGCGCTATTCCTGCCGTTTCGCGACCTCGGACTCGTCATCGTCGACGAGGAGCACGAGGGCGCTTACAAACAAGAGGACGGCGTCATCTACAATGCGCGCGACATGGCTGTGGTGCGCGCGCGGCTGGAGAATGCGCCCGTCGTGCTGGCCTCGGCGACGCCCTCGCTGGAAACGCGGGTCAACGCCGAACAGGGGCGCTATCGCTGGCTTCGCCTGCCCGCCCGCTATCGCGCGCGCGCGATGCCGGAGCTATCCGCCATCGACCTGCGCCGCGCCGGTCCGCCGCGCGGCCGGTTTCTCGCGCCCCGGTTGGTCGAGGCCATCGCGCAGACTTTGGCGGCGGGCGAACAGGCGATGCTGTTCCTCAACCGGCGCGGCTATGCGCCGCTCACGCTGTGCCGCGCCTGCGGCCATCGCTTCCAATGCCGGAACTGCGCGGCATGGCTGGTCGAGCATCGCTTCCGGAAAGTGCTGATGTGCCATCATTGCGGGCATACGGAAGGCAAGCCGAATGTCTGTCCGGTCTGCGACGAGGTCGATACTCTGACACCCTGCGGCCCCGGCGTCGAGCGCATCGCGGAGGAGGCGGCGCATCTGTTTCCCGACGCGCGGCGTCTGGTGTTGTCCTCCGACATGGCGTTCGGAGTCGACAAGTTGCGCGGCGAATTAGAGGCGATGTCGCGCGGAGACTATGACCTCGTGATCGGCACGCAACTGGTCGCCAAGGGCCATGATTTCCCCGGACTTACGCTGGTCGGCGTGGTGGACGCCGACGTCGGCCTCGCGAACGGCGACCCGCGGGCGGCGGAACATACGTTTCAGCTCCTGCGGCAGGCGACGGGACGCGCGGGACGCGGCGAGAAACCGGGGCGCGCCTATCTGCAAACCTATCAGGCGGAGCATCCCGTCATCGCCGCGTTGCTTTCGGGCGACGTCGAACGTTTCTACGAAACGGAGATCGCGCAGCGCAAGCGCGGCGGCTTGCCGCCGTTCGGACGGCTGGCCGCGCTAATCGTGTCCGCCGAGGACAAGGGCGCGGCGGAAGCCCATGCGCGCGCCATTGCACGGGCGGCGCTGGGTTTGACCGACCGCTTTGCGCTCAGCCCGGCGGGGGGCGCGGCGCGGCCCGACGAAATTTCGTTGCTCGGCCCCGCCGAGGCGCCGCTGGCGCTGCTGCGCGGGCGCCACCGCTTTCGGCTTGCTGCGAAAGCGCCCCGTAGCGCGGATATGCAGGGGTTTTTGCGCGCGCTTTTGGCGGCGTCGCCACCGCCGCGCGGCGGGGTGAGGGTGACTGTGGACGTCGATCCCCAGAGTTTTCTTTGATCGCACCATTTTCAAAGAAGCGCGCGGGCGCGGCGACCAGACAGCGCGTCCCTTCGAAAGCGGGGCGCGCTGTCCGATTTTAAATTAGGGGATTCTCAATAATAGTAATGCCGATGGTAGAAGGGATGACGCCAAGCCCATCCATAGCGCGGCCCAACGATGTACGCGCGCGGCGCGTAATAAGGACGAGGAGCGTAGCCCCACTGGCCGCCCGGCACGCACTGCCCGTAATAGTTGCGGTGCCGGTAGGGCCCGCAGCCGCCAGACGCCTCGGCAGGGGTCGAAACCGCCGCCGCAACGGTTCCCGCCGCGACTAGAGCAAACAAGAAATTCCGCAAGACAGCCTCCTTTGCTATTTACTGAAGGGAGAATGCGCCGACCCACCTGAACGGCGCCTGAACCGGCCCGCGAAGCAAAATCACGAATGTGTGAGCGGATGGTCGACCGACGCTACGCAAAAAAGCGCTCCGAAGTGGACCATCTCCGCAGCGTCCGCGGCGTGCGCTTCCAATCGCATTTTGGAAAAAAGCTCCCTCCGGCGGCCTGGGCGTGGCCATCAGAGATCAGCCTCTCACGCGCCGCGCCGCTCAGCCGTGCATCTTGGCGACCAGCGCGTCGCTGACCTCGAAGTTCGCAGTCACGTTTTGCACATCGTCGTTATCTTCGAGCGCGCCGATCAGCTTGAGGATTTTCTCGCCCGCCTCGTCGTCGACCGCAATCGTGTTCTGCGGACGCCAGACGATCGACGCCTTTCGCGGGTCGCCGAACTTGGCCTCCAGCGCTTTCTGCGCGTCACGCAACGCTTCGATGGACATAACGATCTCGTGGCTCTCCTCGCCCGACTGCACGTCGTCGGCGCCAGCCTCGATGGCGGCGTCGAGCATGGCGTCGTCGCTGGCGACTTGCCGGTCGTAGACGATGAGGCCGACGTGATCGAACATGAACGAAACCGCACCGGTCTCGGCCAGCGCGCCGCCCGCCTTGGTGAAATAGGAGCGCACTTCGCCCGCCGTCCGGTTGCGGTTGTCGGTCAGCGCCTCGACGATGAGGGCGACGCCGCCGGGCGCATAGCCCTCGTAGCGAACCTCCTCGTAATTTTCGGTGTCCGTCCCCGAAGCTTTCTTGATGGCGCGCTCGATATTGTCGCGCGGCATGTTCTCCGCGCGCGCCGCCATCACGGCGAGACGCAGGCGCGGGTTCAAATTGGGATCGGGCATGCCCATCTTCGCCGCGACCGTGATTTCACGCGCAAATTTGGAGAAGAGCTTGGAGCGGATCGCGTCCTGCTTGCCCTTCTTATGCATGATGTTCTTGAATTGACTGTGCCCAGCCATCGTTTTCGTCCATTGAGAAATTCGGAAAAGTTGGGCTGCTATACGCGCGGGCGGTGGTTTAGGGAAGGCTTGCCAACGCCCATTGCGACCGCCAATAGGACGCGCGATGGACAGGATTGTCGCCACCTACCGCGTCCGGTCGGACGCCCAAGCCGTCGAGATGCGGGCGCGGGCCATCGCGCTCGAACAGAGCATCGAAGCGCCGCGCGAGGCCGTGCGCGACGACTACGTCGCGCGCGAAATTGTCGCCGAGGTGCGGAATATAAGTGAGGCCGGGACCGGCCTTTACGACATCGCGCTGGGCCTCTCGGCGGCGACGGTCGGCGGGGACGCCGGCCAGCTCCTTAACATGCTGTTTGGCAACACTTCGCTGCAAGCGGACGTCGAATTCCTCGATTTTGCGTTGCCCCCTGAGACGCTCGCCCTGTTTCCGGGGCCGGGTCAGGGGCTCGACGGCTTGAGGGCGCGGACCGGCGCGCAGGGACGCGCGCTCACTTGCGTCGCCCTCAAGCCGCAAGGGCTTGGCCCCCCGGCGCTCGGCGCGCTCGCGGAAGCTTTCGCGCTCGGCGGAGTCGATTTCATCAAGGACGACCATGGGCTCGCCGACCAGAGCTATTCGCCTTATGCCCAGCGGGTGCGCGCAGGCGCGGACGCCGCGCGGCGCGCGGCCGAGCGCACCGGGCGGCTCGCCCGCTATGCGCCCAGCCTTAGCGGCCATTACGGAACCATGCGCGCCCAGATTGCGATCGCTCGCGAGGCCGGGCTCGATACGGTGATGGTCGCGCCGATGCTGGCGGGTCTGGCGACCGTGCAGGCGCTGGCGGCCGAAAACCGCGATGTCGCCTTTTTCGCCCATCCGACGATGGGCGGGGCGGCGCGCATCGCCCCGCCCGCGCTCATGAAGCTGTTCCGGCTGGTCGGCGGAGACGTCGGCATTTTCCCCAATTTCGGCGGCCGGTTCGGCTATTCCCGGCGAACGTGCCTCGCCGTCGCCGAGGCGTTGCGCGGTCCGCTCGGCGGCCTGAAGGCCGCCGCTCCGACGCCCGCGGGGGGGATGACGCCTGCCCGGGTTCCTGAAATGCTGGCGCTCTACGGTCCCGACACGATGCTGCTGATCGGCGGCGCGCTGCTGGTCGCCCCGCCCGAAAAGCTGACGCAAGAGACCGCCGCCTTCGTGCGTGCGGTCGCTGACCATGAAGGTGAAGCATGAGCGTCTTGCGCAAGGCCCTGCCCGACTATCGCTGGGAAAACGTCGACGTTCGCGCCTACAAGGATGAGGCCGACACGCCTTATCGAAGCGTCACGCGGCAAGTGCTCGCAAGCGCGCCGGACCAAGCCGGGGAATTGCGCTATTTCGAAGTGGCGCCGGGCGGGTGGACAACGCTGGAGCGTCACCGGCACGTGCATGCCGTGACGATCCTGCGCGGGCGCGGTCAGGCTCTAGTGGGGCATGAAGTGCTGGAGATCGGGGCGCTGGACTTCCTGACCGTGCCGGCTTTCGCCTGGCACCAGTTCCGCGCGCCGCAGGGCGAGGCGCTTGGCTTTCTCTGCATGGTCGATGCGTCGCGCGACCGGCCGCAACTGCCAACGCCTCAACAGCGGTCGGAACTGGAGGCCATTCCGGAGGTCGCGCGATTTCTGGCCGGGCTCGGCGGCCCGTTCCCGGCGCCTTGAATATCGGCCACCGGCCTCGCATCTCTACGCGCGGAGGTCCGACATGCGCTATCTCATCGCTTTGCTGCTGCCCTGGCTCTCGTTCTTCACGATGGGCATGCCGATCTCGGGGTTCATCTGCCTGATCCTGCAAATCACGCTGATCGGCTGGCTTCCCGCAGCCATCTGGGCCTTGTTCGTCGTCAACAATTACAACGCCGAGCGGCGCGCCCTGCGAAGTCCGTTCGCGCGGTGATGCGCGTCAGGTTCAGGACAAGAGTTTCTTGAACCAGCCCTTCTTTTCGCCCTCCGGCGCTTCGTCTTCGGGCGGGGTTTCCGGGGCGGGCGGGGTCAGTTCTGTGGCGAATTTTTCGAAAAATTCGCCCGCCAGCTTTTTGGCGGTCGCGTCGATCAACCGGCTGCCAAGCTGGGCGAGCTTGCCGCCGATCTGCGCATCCACTGCGTAGTTGAGGCGAGTCGACTCCGGCCCTTCCTCGGTCAGCGTGACCGTCGCCCCGCCTTTGGCGAAGCCCGCGACTCCGCCCGAGCCTTCGCCCGAAATTCGATAGCCGTTGGGCGGGTCGATGTCGGAGAGATTTACTTTACCTGAAAAGCTCGCCTTCACCGGACCGACCTTGACCACCACCGTCGCCGTCATTTCGTTGGGCGCGGTGACGTCGAGCTTCTGACAGCCGGGGATGCACTTTTGCAGGACGGCGGGATCGTTGAGCGCCGCGAACACATTGGCGCGCGACGCGGGGACAAGTTGGCTGTCGTTCATCTGCATGGCGCAAAAACCTCTAAAGCGTGAAGCCGCCGTCGATCAAATGGATCTGCCCGGTGGTGAAGGCGCTTTCGTCCGACGCCAGATAAAGCGCCATCGCCGCGACTTCTTCCGGCCGTCCGAGCCGGCCCATCGGCTGGCGGTCGATGAAGGCCTTGCGGGCGGCGTCCTCGGTCTGGCCGGCGCGGGCGGCCGCCTCCTCGATTCGCAAGCCCAGCGAAGGGCTCTCGACCGTGCCGGGGCAAATGGCGTTGCAGCGTACGCCGCGTTTGATGAAGTCGGCCGCAACCGCCTTGGTCAACCCGATCACCGCCGCTTTGCTGGCTCCGTAGACATAGCGGTTGGGCACGCCCTTCACGGACGAAGCGACCGAGGCGACGTTGACGATCGAGCCGCCGGCTCCCGCCAGCATTTTGGGCAGGAAGGCGCGGATCGTGCGGTGCATGGCTTTGGCGTTGAGGTCGAAGGAGAAATCCCAGTCGGTCTCAGAACAATCGAGGATCGTTCCATGATGAACGAAACCCGCTGCATTGACGAGTACGTCCACCGCGCCGATCTCGGCGGCGAGCGCCTCGACGGCGGAGGTCGATCGCACGTCGAGACCGTGCGTCTCGGCGTTGAGACCCGCAAGCGCGGCGCGGTTGAGGTCGGTCGCGATCACCCGCGCGCCTTCGTGCCCAAACGCTTGCGCGATGGCGCGGCCGATGCCGGCGCCGGCGGCGGTGACGAATGCGGTCTTGCCCTTGAGACGATCCATATTCCTCACCCCCGTCCGCGATAGGGCGGCACGCCCTGATCGGGCGCCCAGACCCCTTTGGGCAATTCGCCCGTCTGCCAGAACACGTCGATGGGAATGCCGCCGCGCGGGTACCAATAGCCGCCGATCCTGAGCCAGCGGGGCTTCAGCAGCGCGTCCAGATCCCTGCCGATGCGCACCGTGCAATCCTCGTGGAACGCGCCGTGATTGCGGAAGCTCGAAAGATGCAGCTTGAGCGATTTCGATTCGACGAGCCAGAGGTCGGGAACGTAGTCGATGACCAGATGCGCGAAATCGGGCTGGCCGGTGACCGGGCAGATCGACGTGAATTCGGGCGCGGTGAAGCGGGCGACGTAGTTGACGTCGGCATGCGGGTTGGGCACGCGCTCCAAAGTACGCGGGTCCGGCGTCTCGGGGATTTTCGAGAACTGTCCGAGGGCGTGAAGGTCCGTCATGGCGCGCGGCGTAGGGCAGCGCGGTTATGGGGTCAAGCGGCGGGGTGACGGCGAGCGACGACCGCTACCCCGCCGCCACCTCCGCCACTTCCGCAACCTGCGGTCGCAAGCCCACCAGATGACAGATCGCGTAAACGAGGTCCGCCTTGTTCATGGTATAAAAATGCAATTGCGCGACGCCGCGATCCACCAGGTCGATCACCTGCTCCGCGCACACCGCTGCGGCCACCAGTCGCCGCGTCGGCAGATCTTCCTCCAGCCCTGCAAACCGCTCGGCCAGCCAGTCCGGCACGCTCGCCCCCGCGCGCCGCGCAAAACCGGACGTCATCTTGAAGTTCTGCACCGGCACGATGCCCGGCAGGATCGGAATCGTTATCCCTGCCGCCGCCGCCAAATCGAGATAACGGAGGTAAGCCGCGTTATCGAAGAAGAACTGCGTGATCGCCCGATCCGCGCCCGCGTCGACCTTGCGCTTTAGCACATCGATGTCGTGCAAGAGCGACGGGCTCTGCGGGTGCTTCTCGGGGTAGGCCGAGACCGACACTTCGAAATTCCCGAGCCGCTTGATCGCCGCAACCAACTCCTGCGTGCTTTGGTACCCGTCGGGGTGCGGCTCATAGGCCGCGTCGAGCCCGCTCGGCGGGTCGCCGCGCAAAGCCACGATATGCTTGACCCCCGCGTCGCCGTACTGGCGGATCACGTCGTCGATCTCGCCGCGCGAGGCGCCGACGCAGGTCAGATGCGCGGCGGGTTTCATCGACGTCTCGCGCACCATTCGCTCGACCGTCGCGTGCGTGCGCGTGCGCGTAGTGCCGCCCGCGCCATAGGTGACGGAGACGAAATCAGGTCGCAGGGGGCTGAGCCGGCGGATCGAATCCCAGAGCGCCGTCTCCATCTCCGGCGTCTTGGGCGGGAAGAACTCGAACGAGACGCTGACGGGAGACCCCGAGCGGCTCAGGCGCAAAGGCGTATGCAGCATCAGGCGAACTCCCGTGAAGCGTTGCGCAAATCGTCGGATTGAACGCGGGCGTCGCGGCCGAGCCAGACCGCCACCGTCAGTTTGCCGGGCTCCCCGGCGCCGGGCGCGACCAGCCGGGTCTCTACGAAATCGAGTCCCGCCTCCTTCAACCAGCTCACAATTTCTTGCGGTTCGAAGCCAAGGCGGCGATGCGCGAAGCGCTCGCGCAGATCCTCTTCCTCGTGCGCGGCGAAATCCACCACCATCAGCCGACCGCCGGGCCGCAGCGCGGCCGCGGCCTCTTTGAGCGCGCGGCCGGGATCATCGAGAAAATGCACCACCTGATGCAGCACCACGAGATCGAAAGCGCCGCGCTCGACGGGGGGCGCGTAGAGATCGCCTTGCCGCAGCTGCACGTTGCGCAAGCCGGCGTCCTCCATGCGGGCGCGAGCAAGGTTCAACATAGCGGGGCTCAAATCGACGCCGACCGAACGCTGCGCCAGCGGCCCCAGCAGTTCGATCATCCGGCCCGTGCCGGCGCCCAGATCGAGTAGCGAACGGATAGGCGCATCGCCGACCAGATCGAGGATGGCCGCCTCCACGCGCGCGTCGGGGGCGTGCATGGCGCGGATGCGGTCCCACTCGCCCGCCTGCGCCGCAAAGTAAGCCGCCGCCTGCCTGCGCCGCGCCTCGCGCGCGACGCCAAGGCGCGCGCGGTCGGCCGTCAGGGTCGGATCGTCCGGCGAAACTCTCGCCATAAGATCGCGCGCGAGACCGCCGCCCGATTCGGCCAGCCGGAAGAACGCCCACGCCCCCTCGCGTCGCCGTTCCGCCAGCCCCGCGTCGACAAGCAGCTTGAGATGGCGCGAAATACGGGGCTGCGACTGGCCGAGGATCCCGACCAGTTCGCTGACTGTAAGTTCGGATTCGCACAAAAGCCCGAGCAGCCGCAGCCGCGTCATCTCTCCCGCCGCTTCGAGCGCGTCGAGCAAGGCGTCGAACGTGAGGACGTGCGGAACAGATACAGACATAAACATATCTTTATGTCGCAGTCGAGAAATAGGCAAGAGGAAACGTCAGCGTCAGCGTGAGGCGGCCTTCGCCTTCTTCAACGTCTTTTTCAGGATGTCGGGATGGACTGCATGTTCTCGCGCGCCGCACCAGCCCGGCAGAAAGTCGGCGTCCTTTCCGCGCGCGATGTCATAGGCTTCCGCCAGAGCCGCTTCGAAATCCTCGCGCAGCGTCTTGCGCTTGATTCTCGCCCGGAAAAAATCCGCCCAGACAAATTCTGAAAATGGCGTCGAGTCCTTGGCGAAGCCTCCGCTGTTGCGCAACGCGCCCGCGAGAGACCGGTAGAGATCGTCCCTCAGTCCCGCCACCGTCCGGGGCAGCTCGTCATAGCCCCGGCGCTGGCCCTTTTCGTCAAACGGGTGGGTCCACCCGTGATAATCCATCAGCGTCCAGAAATGGTCGGGATCGGCCTTGTGCAGATCGCCCGTCACCACCACGAACACATCCGCCTGGCCGTCGTCGTGCAAGGCGCGCAGCATATGATGATGATCGGTGACGTAGAGCACGTCCTTGGGTCCGATCACGACGGGAACCATATGCGACTCCAGCGTCTCGCTTTTTTCCGCCAGCCGTTTTTCCCGCCAGGACTTGCGCTTGCGCTCCACTTCGAGAAATCCGACCGTGAATTGCGTGGGCCTGAGATCGGCGATCGGCGTCGCCCGCAACACCGGGTCGCGCAAAGAAGAACTCATAAACGAACCCCTGTCGTCGTCACGTCGCAAAACCTTCATAGAAGCCTGCGCTCGCGCTTGGTAGCGCAGACCCGACGATTTGACGCATCCCTGAAATCATGATTTGCCCGTCCAACCCCCGCCATCCGCCAGCAGAAGAGACGCCTCTCCCCATGCGCCCCGAGCGTTACAACGTTCGCGAGTCCGAAGCTAAATGGCAGGAAATCTGGGCGACGCGCGACGTGTTCGCGACGCCCAATTCGGACCCGCGCCCACGCTATTATGTGCTGGAGATGTTCCCTTACCCCTCGGGGCGCATCCACATGGGCCACGTGCGCAATTATGCGATGGGCGACGTCGTGGCGCGCTACAAGCGTGCGCGCGGCTTCAACGTGCTGCACCCGATGGGCTGGGACGCCTTCGGCCTGCCCGCTGAGAACGCCGCCGCGCAGAACAAGACGCACCCGGCGAGTTGGACCTACGCCAACATCGCGGCGATGCGCGGGCAGTTGAAATCGATGGGCCTGTCGCTCGACTGGGCGCGCGAGGTCGCGACCTGCGACGTGAGCTATTATGGCCACCAGCAGAAGCTCTTTCTCGATTTTCTCAAGGCCGGCCTCGTCGCGCGCAAGAAATCGAAAGTGAACTGGGATCCCGTCGACCACACCGTTCTGGCCAACGAGCAGGTGATCGATGGGCGCGGCTGGCGCTCGGGCGCGCTGGTAGAGCAGCGCGAACTGACGCAATGGTTCTTCAAGATCTCGGATTATTCCGAGGAATTGCTCTCGGCTCTCGACGGCCTCGACCGCTGGCCGGAAAAAGTGCGCCTCATGCAGCGCAACTGGATCGGCCGTTCCGAGGGTCTGACGGTGCGCTTTCCCTTCGCCGAACGGACGGGCGAACTTGAGATTTACACCACGCGTCCCGACACCTTGTTCGGCGCCAGCTTCATGGCCATCGCCCCCGATCATCCCCTCGCCGCTCAGGCCGCCGCGAAGGACCCCGCTTTGGCCGGTTTCATCGAGGAATGCCGTCGCATCGGCACCTCGGTCGCCGCCATAGAGACCGCCGAGAAGAAGGGCTACGACACCGGCCTGCGCGTCAAACATCCGTTCGACGACAACTGGACGCTGCCCGTCTACGTCGCCAACTTCATCCTGATGGATTACGGCACGGGCGCGATCTTCGGCTGCCCTGCGCACGACCAGCGAGACCTCGATTTCGCCCGCGCCTATGGCCTTCCCGTCACGCCTGTCGTCGCGGGCGCCGATTTGCCGACCATCGCCGATAAAGCTTTCGACGGCGACGGCTTGCTGATAAACTCCCGCTTCCTCGACGGCTTGACCCCTGCTCAAGCCGCCGACGAAGTGGCGCGGCGCCTGGAGGCGGTGACGCTCGGCGGCCGTCCACAAGCGAACCGCCAGATCAACTATAAGCTGCGCGACTGGGGCATCTCGCGCCAGCGCTACTGGGGATGCCCGATCCCCATCGTCCACTGCGAGGCCTGTGGCGTGATCCCCGCCGCCGACCTGCCCGTCAAACTGCCCGAGGACGTGACCTTCGACCGGCCCGGCAACCCGCTCGACCATCACCCGACATGGAAGCACGTCTCCTGTCCGCAATGCGGCGCCCCCGCGCGGCGCGAGACCGACACGATGGACACGTTCGTCGACTCGTCCTGGTACTACGCGCGCTTCACCGATCCGTGGAACACGTCAGCCCCCACCGACCCGGCGATAGCGGACGCGTGGCTGCCGGTGGACCAGTATATCGGCGGCATAGAACACGCGATTTTGCATCTGCTTTACTCGCGCTTCTTCGCCCGCGCGATGCGCAAGACCGGCCATCTGCAAGTGTCCGAACCCTTCGCGGGCCTGTTCACGCAAGGCATGGTCGTCCACGAGACCTACCGCGACACGGAAGGTCGTTGGGTGACCCCGGCGGAAATCCGCATCGAAGGCGACGGGGCCGCGCGCCGCGCCTTCAGCCTCGACGGCGGCGCTCCCGTCGAGATCGGCGCCATCGAAAAGATGTCGAAGTCGAAGCGCAACACGGTCGATCCCGACGAGATCATCGCGACCTACGGCGCCGACACCGCGCGCTGGTTCATGCTCTCCGACAGCCCGCCCGACCGCGACGTGATCTGGACGGAAGCGGGCGTGCAGGGCGCCTACAAACAAACCCAGCGCCTGTGGCGACTGATGGGCGAGATTGAGCGCGTCGTCGGCCCCTCGCGGCCGGCGCGGCCCGCGATCTTCTCGCAAGCCGCCGCCGACATCCGCCGCGTGGCCCACGCCTCGTTGGCGAAAATCGAGGACGACATCGAGCGGTTGCGCTTCAACGTCGCCATCGCGACGATCTACGAATTCGCCAACACGCTCTCGACCGCCATCGGCGCCGTCGAGACGGCGAACGTCTCCGACGACCTGCGCTTCGCCTTCGCGGAAGCTGGCGAAATGCTGGTTCACGGCTTCGCGCCGATGATGCCGCATCTGGCCGAGGAGTGCTGGACGGCGCTCGGTCATGAGACGCTGATCTCGCAAACCCCATGGCCGCCCGTCGACCGTTCGCTGATCGTCTCCAACAAGGTGACGATGCCCGTGCAGGTCAACGGCCGCAAGCGCGCCGACGTCACCGTGCCACGCGACGCGGAAGCTGCGATGGTCGAGGCCGCCACGCTGGCGCTCGACCTCGTGCAGAAGGCGCTTGAAGGCCGCCTTCCCAAAAAGATTGTCGTCGTGCCCAACAGGATCGTGAATGTCGTGGTCTGACCGGCTCCGCCCCGCCGCCGCGCTCGCGCTCTGCGGGGCGCTCGCAGGCTGTTTCCAGCCGCTTTACGGCGAGACCGCCAATCCCGGCCTCGTGCAGGCGCTGCATGAGATTGAGGTCGCCCCCGTGCCCGAACGCCTCGGCCATTATCTGACCGACGACCTCGTCTCGCGCCTCAACGGGACGGGCGCGACTCCCAAGCCCCGATATCGGCTCGCCATTCGGCTGGCGACCGCGACGACGACGCCGACCATCGAATCGCAGATTCAAACCGCCGACAGCGCCACCGTCACCGGCACGGCGCAATTCGTACTGACCCGGATCGACGACGGCAAATCGCTCTATCAGGGACAGGCGACCAGTTCCGCCCCCTACGACCGCACCTTGCAGAGCTACGCCGACTTGCGCGCCAGTCGCGACGCGGAAATCCGCATCGCCAAATCCCTTGCGGGCGAGATCGAACTGAGGATCGCCGCCGCGCTCTCGCTTTCGCACTAGTGCCGCGCCTGTTCACCGCGCTGGAGGTTTCTACGCCGATCCGCGCGAAGCTGGCCTTGACGCGCGGCGGATAGGTCGGCGCTCGATCGAGCGAGCCTGAAGATTACCACCTTACGCTGCGCTTCATCGGCGACGTGGACGTCGCTACGGCTAACAAGATCGCCGAAGCGCCGGCGGGGCCGCGGCGCGGGCTGGTGGGCGTCGCCTTCGAAGGTTTAAGCGGGTTCGGCGGCGACAAGCCGCGCGCCATCGTCGCGAAGGTGAAGGCGGCGACGGCCCTGCTCGAACTCGCCGCCGACCACAAGCGCCGCCTGCGGCGGCGGGGTCTGGCGCCGGAGACCCGCGCTTTCACGCCCCACGTGAGGCTCGCGCGGCTGCGCGGCGCGGGGCCGGTGGCGGTGGCGGATTATCTCGGCGCACGCGTACGGCTCGACGCGCCGGAGTTCCTGGCCGAACACTTCGTGTTGATGTCGGCGAAGAGCAGGGTCGGCGGCGGGCCTTATGTTGTCGAGGGCGCTTACGAATTGAGGTGACCACGAAGCGCTTGGTCCTCGATCCGTGCGGTCAGACCCTAGCGGCAGCCCAAAATGCGCACAATCGGCGGAACGAGTCCGCCATCTGCGTCACCGCGTCCGCGTCGGCTCCGCCCGCGAACCAGCGCCTCGCCGGTTCCGCGAAGATCGTGCGGCCCACCGCAAAGCCCTTCACTCGCTGAATACCGCGCGCCGCGCGGAATGCCGCGCTCAATTCCGCCTCGGGCGCTTCCAGGCCCAGCATCAACACGCCCCGGCAGAGCGGATCGCCCGCTTCGATCGCCGCATCGATACGCGCCCAGGCGAAGGGCGTCTGCGCTTCGAGCTTCCACCAGTCGGGCTTTATGCCGATGTCGTAAAGCCGCGCGATCACGTCGGCGATCGTGTCGTCTTGAATCGCGCCGTGCTTGCCCGCGACGATCTCGATCAGCAATTCGCGCCCCACTCTGCGCGCGGCGTCGTAGAGGCGCAAAAGTTCGCGCTCCTGCCGCGCCTTCGTCTCCGGCGTATCGTCGGGGCGATAGAAGCAAAGGCATTTGACCGTGTGGCTCAGCGGCCATTCGATCAGCCGGGCGCCAAGCGAGCCGCCGAACTCGAATTCGAGCGGGCGCGAGCCTGGCTCCTCGACCGGGCGGCCGATCCAGAAGCCGCGTTCCTCCGCGCGAAACAAAGCCTCGCGGCCGTATCTGCCGTCGAGCAGCATGCCAAAGCCCCGGCGCCCTTGCGCCACGCGCGACGCCGCCTCGACGGCCAGAAGCTTGAACGCGCCGATGCGATTCCGCGAAGCCCCGGCCGCATCGGCGATCGCCTCCAGTTGGGCGCGGTGGTCGATGGCGAGCGCGAGGATTTCGGGGGGCTGCTCGCGCCGCGTCGTCGCCCAATGCACATGGCTGAGCGTCTCGTCGTGTCGCAACGCCCGTTGCGAAGCGCCGTAGTCGAGGAAGCGGCGCAGCTCGGGGTAAGTCGGATATTCCGCCGAACACAAAAGCCGCGAGACGGCGAAGGCGCCCCCCGCATTGGCGAAGGCGCAGCAGGTCTCGATGGGTTCGTCGCGCAGCCATCCGCGCAAAAAGCCCGACATGAAGGCGTCGCCGGCGCCCAGCACATTATAGACCTCGACCGGGAAACCCGGACCCTTTACGCCATCTTCGATGGACGGAGGGATCGCGCCCGGAAACACCACGCAACCCATCGGGCCGCGCTTCATCACCAACGTTGCGGCGCTCGCCGCTCGGATCGCGCGTAGGGCGCCGAGCGGATCATCGACGCCGCCCGCGATCATCATTTCTTCTTCCGTGCCGACAATCAGGTCGCAGAGCGGCAGCACCGGCGCCAGATGCTGCGAGACGGCGTCGGATTTGATATAACGCTCCTCGCCGGCGCCGTGGCCGGCGAGGCCCCAGAGGTTGGGGCGATAGTCGATGTCGAACGCGACTTTGCGCCCGTGTTTCTTCGCATAAGATATGGCAAGGTTCTGCGCGGCGGCATTGGGCGCGCGGGCGAAATGCGTGCCGCTGACGACGATGGCTTTGGCGCTGGCGACGTAAGCTTCGTCGATGTCGCTCTCGTCAAGCGCGGAATCGGCGCAGTTTTCTCGGTAGAAGATCAGCGGGAACGTCTTGTCGTTGCGAATGCCGAGCAGCACCAGCGCCGTCAGCCGCGCGGGGTCCGTCCTGACGCCGGTCACGTCGACGCCTTCGCGCTGCGCCTGCTCGCGGATGAAGCGGCCCATGTGCTCGTCGCCGACGCGGGTGATGAGGCCGCTTTTCAGCCCCAGCCGCGCTGTTCCGATCGCGATGTTGGTGGGGCAGCCGCCGACCGCCTTGGAGAAGCTGGCCATGTCCTCAAGGCGCCCGCCGACCTGCGCCCCATAGAGATCTACAGAGGAGCGGCCAATGCAGATGACGTCGAGAGTCATCGCGACGGCCCCGCGCCCCTTGCGCTCTCCTCGACATCCACGCGCGCGCCGCTGATAGGGGCCTCTTCGCCGACGGTGGGACAGACACGGGCGGCCGCCAAGCCGAGCCTGCGCGCGCCGCCGATGACCATCATGTGTTGCAACGCGCCCTCCCTCGCCCGGGGACGATGAAACAAACATTCCATCTTCAAGTCAAGATGGAACGAATGTTCCCTTTAAGCGGCGCGCACGGGGGAGTCGGGAAAACTCAATTGCTCGCGCGCGCGCCAGTCCGGCGTCACGTAATTGAGGATGATCGACCGGCGCACGCCCTCTATGGGCCGCTTCTCAAAGCCATGCCACGTGTCGTCGCCGGGCACAAACACCATCGCGCCGTTTGGCTGAAACGGCGACGTGCCGAAGTGCTTGGCGGGGCTTGCGTAAATGTCGGTCCCGAGTCTGTCGTGACCCGGCCCGGAGGAGAGATAGATCAGGCAGGTGAAGCGCTTCACGCCGAGGTCGGTGTGCGGCTCCAACCAGAAGCCGTCGAGATCCTGCGCATATTCCAGCCGAAGATAGGTCCCCTCGACCGGCGCGCGAAACGCTTCCTGCACGAGACCCGCAACGGCGCGCGATTGGAGCGCCTCGGCGACCGCGCCCATGACGGGGAAACGCGCGACCCCGGCGGCGTCGAAATAGACGCGCGCGTCGTTGTGAAGCTCGCGCTTGCCGGAAACGCCGTTCAGCGCGGGCGGCGCGAAAGGCAGATCGGCGAGTTCTTGCGCCACCTCGTCGGGGAATATCGTTTCCAGAAAATGATGAGGATAGGGGTGCGCAAAACTGCGGCGGGCGGCGACGGACGCGGCGAAAGCGGCGGCGATGCGCTGGGCTTGAAGGCTAACAGGGGCTTGGGTGCTCACGACGGTCTCCCTAGTTCACGCCGAGCGCAGCGAGGTAGAGATCGAGGATCGTTTCTTCCTCAACGCGCTTTTCCGGGTCCTGTCCCCGGATCGAGACGATCTTGCGAATGATCTTGGGATCGTAGCCGTTGCCCTTGGCCTCTGCGAACACCTCCTTGATGTCCTCGGAGAGCGCCTTTTTTTCTTCGTTGAGCCGCTCGATGCGCTCGATGAACGCCCGCAACTGACCCGCATTGATCTCTTCGATCCCGGACTCTGGGGAGCGCACGTCTTTAGCCATGTCGAATTCCGCAATGAAAAAGCGCGCGAGGCATGGCCGCCCGCGCGCTTCCCGTCAAGCTGCGATAGGATTTAGTCCAAGCGGCGATCCGTTCGCAGGGGCGTGGCGACCGCAATGCGGAGGCGTGGGGCCTGCTCGGCGGCGCGCGCCAAAGTCTGGCCCACGACTCCAAAAGCGGCCGTCGCCACCAGCGCAAAACCGGCGCTGGTCGCCAGCAACGGCTCTCTCAACCATAATCCACCCCCGACCGACGCCACCACCAAAGCCGCGAAGATCAACGAGAGGCCAAACGACATGTCCGAGATGCGCGCGCAGCGGGCGTGCAAACCGTCGAGATCTTCCGCGAGACTCGTCAGGGGCCGAGATGCATAGGACATGGTCGCCTCGATAGCTTGGGTTCTGTAAGGACTACGCCTCAGCGCGCCAAAGGTTTCGTGAGGCCTGTCCCGATTGCGTGATCTCAGCGGTTGCGCGGCCCCTTCGCGGCTGCGAAGAAAAGGCGGCGAGGGGCTGAGATGGCGCAAGCGAACGGGAACGAGGGGCGCTGGCGGGCGCTGGGCCTCCAGGGCGCGCTGGGGCTGGCGCTGCTCGGCCTTGCCGTGCTCGCCTGGCGTAACGCGGTCGCCAACATGGCCGCGCGCGGCGTGCCGACCGGCTTTGGCTTCTGGAACGAGACCGCCGGCTTCGACATCAACCTGACGTTGATCGAATATTCGGCGCTCTCGACCTATGGCCGCGCCTTCTGGGTCGGATTGCTCAACACGGCTCTGGTCGCCGTCATCTCCATCGCGCTGGCGACGCCGCTCGGCTTCTTTGTCGGCCTCGCCCGGCTCTCGCCAAATTATCTATTGTCACGAATTGCGCTCGTTTATGTCGAACTCATGCGCAATACGCCGCTGCTGCTGCAATTGTTCTTCTGGTACAATGGGGTGCTGAAGGCGCTTCCCGGCCCCAAGCAATCGCTGTCGCTGGGCGATGCGGCGTTTCTCAACAATCGCGGGCTTTATCTGCCCCGTCCTTTGTTTGGCGACGGCTTTGGGTTGGTCGCGCTGGCGGCGCTGGCGGGCCTCCTCGCGGCGCTCGGCTTCGCCGCCCTTGTGCGGAGGCGGCGGATGCGCACAGGCCGCGCCCCGCCCGCTTTTGGGATCGGCGCCGTCCTGATCCTGCTGCCGACGCTGGCGGTTTATGTTGCGGCGGGTCAGCCGCTTGCGTTCAATTATGCGGAACTCAAGGGTTTCAACCTGCGCGGCGGGTTGCAACTGGCGCCCGAGTTCGTGGCGTTGACGTTCGGCCTCGTCACCTACACGTCGGGCTTCATCGCGGAGATCGTGCGCGCGGGCGTCAACGCGGTGCCGCGCGGGCAGACCGAGGCGGCGGCGGCTTTGGGCCTCTCGCGCGCGCGCCTGCTGCGCCTGGTCGTCGTGCCGCAGGCGTTGCGGCTGGTGATCCCGCCGCTGACCAGCCAATGGCTCAACATCGTCAAGAATTCCTCGCTCGCGGTGTTCATCGGCTACCCCGATCTCGTGCTGGTGTTCGCCGGCACGGTGCTCAACCAGACCCATGCGGCGATGCAGGTGATGGGGGTGACGATGGGCGTCTATCTGGCGATTTCGCTCGTGCTTTCGCTGGCGCTCAACGCGTTTGACGCGCGACTGGCGTTCAAGGAGCGATGAGCTTGGCGGCCTATGTGCGCACCGCCCCCGAGCCGGATCTGCCCCCCCCGCTTCTGGAGGCGGGGGCTCTGGGGTGGCTGCGCGCCAATCTTTTCTCCTCCGCCCTCAACGCGCTGACGACCGTCGCGCTGGCGGCGCTGGCGGTCTGGCTGATACCGCCGCTCGTCGGCTGGGCGACGTGGAACGCAATTTGGAGCGCGCCCGACGGCGCCTTGTGCCGCGCGCATCAGGAGGGCGCCTGCTGGGCGTTTATCGGCCAGAAGGCCGGCTATCTGCTTTATGGCTCCTACCCGGAAGCCCAACGCTGGCGCGTAGACCTGA
>JAYVYJ010000318.1:0-2794 GCA_043784465.1 Hyphomicrobiales bacterium | reverse complement strand
AGCGCCTTGACGGCGCTCTCCGTCATTGGCATTCCGTCTGCAACTTAAATACGAGGTTTTCGTGGATCAGGTCGCCGAGCTTTGGTCGGAACATGAACTCCGACAGGCCGACTGGGAGCCCGAAAGTTCGGATTTTAGGGACTTCGTGTCGTGGAACGGGCGCTATTCGCCCGTGTTCCCGCCAAAAACCAACCTCGCCTACGAGCACCACAAGGCGGTTGTGAAAAGCCTTCGCCCCGTTGGGGCCGGCCCGGATCAATACCTCGTGGAATTTGAAACCGAAAATAAGCTGTTCAGTTTTTCCGTGCCTCGGCCTTACATGGCGATGTTGTTCTCGATGGTGGTGCTAAACGAAAACCTTATGAGCCGTAGAAACTCGGCTCGACTGGCAACATCAGAACCGGCCCCGTCGCCTGGTTATTCCAAGTCTTGATCTCGCCTGGAATTCCGATTGCCGTCGCCGCTATTCCGAAATCGGCGTCGAACTTTCCGTCGGCGATCAGGCGCGCAACCCTGGCCGGGTAAAAGTCCACCGCCAGCATTTCGCCCCGGAACGCCACCGCTACGGCGCCGTTGCCCCGACCTGACAGGGCGACGATCTGCACGGTTCCGTGCGGCGTCCAGTGCGACCAATCGGTGTAAGTCGCGCTCCCTTTGCCGCGCTCAGGGAGTCGGAAATATCTCAGGCCGTCGAAAAGAAAGCCGAATTCCGGCGAGGTCGCGGGCTTGCCCCTTTCGATTTGATGCACGGTGTCGTCCTCGATGCGCGCCCTCGGGCGCGCTTTCTCCGCTCGGGTCAGTCCCAATGCTCAACGCCGCCATGGCCGCTACAGGTTCCCCGATGATGGCGCGAATGACTCAACGTGCCGTCGCCGCAATGCGCCGAAACGTTGTGCCGGTTGTAGTCGGGACCGTGAACGCGGTAGCCGTCGACGCTGCGGTAATATCCGTGACTGGCGTGGCCGCGATGGCTGTACGCCTCCGCCGGCGAGACAAAAAACAGCGCCGCGAAAGCGCCTGCGATCTTCCAGAGCTTCATCTGTTTCCCCCTTTATTTCGGTCTCATTTCGCGCACCTGCGCGGCCCATTCGACGACCTCGTCGAAAAGCGTTGGCTCGGTTTCGCTCTCCAAATGGAACTTGCCTTTCGAGCTTCCGGCGCGAAGTTTTTTGATGACGACCCGGCCGCCTGCGAGCCCGCAGACGCACAGGCTTCCGAGAATGCTTTCGTCGGGCGGGTCGCGCCGGTCGTCGTAGAACGCGAGCCATCCGTCGAAATGCCGACCGAGCGACGTCCCCCTGATCCGCACCGCGACGGTCGTGCTGGTCGTGCTGGTCGCCCACGCCGGCGCCTCGACTTCATCGAATGGACCTTGGCCGTCGGCGAAAATCACCATGTCGCTGCCGGCGGCGGCGTAGCCGACAACCTTGATTGGCTCGACGCTGTTTTGTAGCGAATACAGCGAGGAAACCGGGATTTCCAACGCTATCGCGACTTGCGCTTTCTTGTCGTCGCGGATCGAAACTTTGCGCCCGATCAGGATGTCGTTGATGTAGGACCGATCCAAGGCTCCACGCCTTGCTGCCTCAAACGGATTGATCCCAAGCGCCTCCAGCCGACTTTGGACGAACAGTTTTAAAGCGTCATTCATATTGGTTTTATCCAACATTTTTGTGTCTTGGTCGATTTGTAAAAATCCTATTGACGAGTTGAAAATCTACAACTAGGTTTCCCGGCATGGGAAACGAACTCAAAGCCATGCTGGCGGCTGTTGCCGCCGAGTTCTCGCGATCAACGGGGCGGAAGCCTTCGGGAATTTGGGCGAGCGCCGTTAAGGACGCCCGGTTCATGGACCGGCTGGATCGCGGGCAGACGTTCACGATCAAAGTTTTCGACAACGCCATGCAGTGGTTTTCCGAGAATTGGCCCGAGGACGCTGTGTGGCCTTGTGGCGTGCCTAGGCCGCGTTCTGCGCTACAGGCCGCGTCTGAGCCCGAGGCTGCGGCATGACCGCCGCCGAGCGCCGCGGCGCCGCGTGGGACGCGCATCGCGCGTTCCTTGCGAACGTGACGGGCTGGCCGTTTTGGCCGCCCGTGATGGACCATGAACGGGGCGTGATATTTTCGACCGTGCAGATGATTTCGACGCACGAAGGCCCCATGCCGATTTTGGTGCAGTCCGTCATTCGCGACCGCGATGACGTGCCGCTCCCGACTAGCTTCGTCGACGCCTTTGGGCGTCGGCGGGGGTGCCCTCCTAGGGCGTTTTCTCCCTAGACTGGCCGCATCTGTCCAAGCAGATGCGGCCATTTTCTAGCGTCATATTTGATTGTTTGGCGCTCGCCAAAGCGCCGGGCCTGAAGGGTAGGATTTGGTGAGGTTCGTCCCCATGCGTTCAATTAAGCATGGGGGCTTTTGCAGATGCGCAAATTCGGGTTGCGGAGTGATCGTATGAGTTCGAGCGCCTACGTCGAAGACGCCGCCGAATTCGCCAAAGCTCTGACATGGGCCGAGGCGAACAGCCCCGGCGATTACAAGAACGCCATGGAGAGGGCGGCGCGCAAGGCGGGCGTTTCTCCGGGGCTTCTTTGGAGACTTCGTTATCGGCGTCCGAAGATAATTGACGTGGCGGATTTTGAGGCTCTTGGGGCGGCTTATGAGCAACGACAACTGTATCGGCGGGAGCGCGCCGAGTACGCGCCCAAAACGGCGTTGGGGCGCCTACTGGTTCGGGCGATTGACGCTGCGATTGATGAAATTCCTGGGGTTGTGAGCAAATAGCAGGAGGATTGACC
>JAYVYJ010000317.1:0-6799 GCA_043784465.1 Hyphomicrobiales bacterium | reverse complement strand
GCCGGGGGGGCGAGACGGCGCGCATCGACTTCGCCGCGCCCGCGCTCGATTCCGCCGCGTGGTGGGACGCGCTGACCTATGTGCTCGCGTAAGCTGTGGGCTGAAGCCGCGCGCGGCTTGGCCGCGCGGGGCGGGGCGTGTTCTATCGCGCGTCTCCTCGCATCGAGTCCCGCCCTTGAAATTCTCCGTCGTCACCTGGAACATCAACTCGGTGCGCCTTCGCATCGAACTCGTCGAACGCTACCTGAAGGCGCACGCGCCCGACGTCCTGTGTTTGCAAGAGACGAAGTGCCCGGACGCGAATTTTCCCCGCGCCGCGTTCGAGGCCCTGGGCTACGGGCACATCGCGCTCAACGGGCAGAAGGGCTATCACGGCGTCGCCATCGTCTCGCGCCATCCCTTCGCCGAATCCGACCGGCGCGATTTCTGCGAAAAGGGCGACAGCCGCCACGTTGGGGTGACGCTCGACGGCAAGGCGGGCGGGGTGGAAATCCACAATCTCTACGTGCCCGCCGGGGGCGACATTCCCGATCGCGAAGCCAATCCGAAATTCGCGCATAAACTCGATTTCGTCGATGAAATGGGCGCGTGGTTTCAGCGCGAGCCCAAGGCGGGGAAAAAGGCGATCCTCGTCGGCGACCTCAACATCGCGCCGATGGAACATGACGTCTGGAGCCACAAGGCGCTTATGGACGTGGTGAGCCACACGCCGGTCGAGGTCGAAAAGTTCACGCGCGCGCAAAAGTCCGGCGACTGGTACGACGCGTTGCGGCATTTCGTGCCGCACGAGGAGAAGCTCTATACATGGTGGAGCTATCGCTCGCCCGATTGGAACGCCGCCAACAAGGGTCGGCGTCTCGACCACATATGGGTGAGCCCCCCGCTGGCCAAAGGCGTCAAGTCGATGCAGGTGGCTCGCGACGTGCGCGCCTGGGAGCGGCCCTCCGACCACGCGCCCGTCAAGCTCGATCTGACGATCTGAAGGGAGCGCCTTGCCAGCGGTCCCATCCTTTGCGTGGTCATACGTCCATGCTTAGATCGGCGCGCGTGCGGGGAGGTCGCCGCCCGCCTCTTGGGAGCGCGGGCGTCCCCGCCCGCCTTGCCGACCCGCCTCCCTTCGCGCGAGAATGAGCAGGGGCGCGCGAGCGCGTCCCGCCCCGGGAGGACCCACGTGACGCAGCCCAGCAACGTCCAAGGCGCGACCGACGCCCCGCTCCTTGAAATTCCCATCGGCGCCTGTTTCGACGCCGCTTGCGCCGCCCACACCGACGCCCTCGCGCTCGTCTCGCGCGCACAAAACATCCGTCTGACCTATCGCGCGTTGCGCGCGCAAGTGGACGCGCTCGCCTGCGGCTTTCGCCGCATGGGTCTGGCGAAAGGCGACCGCCTCGCGATCTGGTCGCCCAACAACGCCGAATGGGCGCTCACCCAGTTCGCCGCCGCCAAGGCCGGACTGATACTTGTAACGATCAACCCCGCCTATAGGCTGAGCGAACTCGCATATGCGCTCAACAAGGTGAGTTGCGCGGCGCTGATCGCCGCGCCCGCATTCAAGAGCGGAGACTATCTCGGCCTGATCGCCGCCCTCGCGCCTGAACTCGCGGACAGCTCACCCGGCCGCCTCGCCGCCGCCCGCTTGCCGCATCTGCGCTGGGTCGTCCGCCTCGGCGCCGACAGGACGCCTGGCATGGCGAATTTCGACGACCTCCTGACCGCCCCCTCCTCCGCCGAACTCAAAGCCCTACAGGCCTTGGGCGCGACGCTCGACGCCAGCGACCCGATCAACATCCAGTTCACCTCCGGCACCACCGGCGCCCCCAAAGGCGCAACGCTGACTCATCGCAACATTCTCAACAATGGCCGGTTCGTCGGCGCGGCGATCGACCTCAAGCCCGGCGAGCGCGTCTGCATCCCCGTGCCGCTTTATCATTGCTTCGGCATGGTGATGGGCAATCTGGGCTGCCTGACCCACGGCGCGACGATGGTCTACCCCTCGGACGCCTTCGACCCCCTCGCGACGCTGCAAGCCGTTCAGGACGAGCGCTGCGCCGCGCTTTACGGCGTGCCCACCATGTTCATCGCGATGCTCCAGCACCGCGAGTTCGCGAACTTCGACGTCTCGTCCCTGCGCACGGGCATCATGGCCGGCAGCCCCTGTCCCATCCAGGTGATGAAACAGGTGGTCGAGCGCATGAACATGACGGGCGTCACCATCGCCTACGGCATGACCGAGACCTCGCCTGTCTCCTTCCAGAGCGCGCTCGACGACCCCCTGGACCGCCGCGTCGCCACGGTCGGCCGCATCCACCCCCATTGCGAGGTCAAAATCGTCGACGAGACCGGCGCGACCGTTCCGCGCGGAATAACGGGGGAATTGTGCACGCGCGGCTACAGCGTGATGCGCGGCTATTGGGACGATCCCGCGCGCACGGCGGAGGCCATCGACCCGCAAGGCTTCATGCACACCGGCGACCTCGCCACACTGGACGACGAGGGTTTCTGCAACATCGTCGGCCGCATCAAGGACATGGTGATTCGCGGCGGCGAGAACGTCTATCCGCGCGAAATCGAGGAATTTCTCTATCGCCACCCCAAGATCGCCGACGCGCAGGTGGTTGGCGTGCCCGACGCGCGTTACGGCGAGGCTTTGTGCGCCTGGATCATCCTGCGCGAGGGCGCTGAGATGGATGAGGAGGAATTGCGCGCCTTCTGCCGGGGCCAGATCGCGCACTACAAAATTCCGGCCTACGTCAGGTTCGTGTCCAGCTTCCCGATGACGGTCACCGGCAAAGTGCAGAAATACCTGATTCGCGAACGGATGAGCCAGGAACTCGGCCTGACGGCGACCCCGACCGCGTAAAGGAGCGGGCGTGCCGAAAGGGAACATTTCGATGCGTCAGTTAACCTTCGGCTAACCATTTCCGGGGCATGTTCGTTAACGAACCCTCACCGGAACGTTAGCCAATCATGAACGCGGCAGTCGGGCGAAACACCGCAATTCCCTTTGGCGCACGTTCGCTGCTCGCGTTCGTGCTGGAGCCCAAGGTTCCGCTGGCGGACTGGCTGGAGAGCCTCGACGAGTGGCTCGCCCGCTCGCCCAATTTCTTTTCCGCCAAGCCGGTCATGCTGCAAATGGCCGGCGTCGAAATCTCGCTCAAAGAATATCGCGATCTTCTCGGCCAGCTCGCACGCCGTCACATCCGCGTGATGGCGGTGGAAAATTCCAGCCGCGTTCTGGTCGGCCCGCACTTGCCCCCGGTCGTGGCGGGGGGACGTGTGATCGCCCCCGAAAAAATGCTCGACGCCGCCGCCGACCCCAGCCCCGCCACGCAAGCCGCCCCCGTCGAACCCGCCCCGTCCCCCGCGCCGCCGGCGCTGGCGGAGAGCCTGTTTCACGAAGGCGCGCTGCGTTCGGGCCAGCGCATCGTGCATCTGGAAGGCGACGTTACGGTGCTGGGCCGCGTCGCTTCGGGCGCCGAAATCGTCGCGGGCGGCTCCGTGCATGTTTACGGGGCCATGCAGGGCCGAGCCTTCGCGGGAGTCAGCGGTCCGGAGGGTGCGCGCATCCTTTGCCGCGAATCGCGCGCGGAGCTTTTGAGCATCGGCGGGGCCTTCGTCACCGCCGAGGATATGGACCCCAAGCTGGAAGGCCTGCCCGTCGAGGCGCGGCTCGAAGGCGGCCGGGTCAAATTGCGCGCATTGGCTTGAAAAGGGGAAATCGCGTCATGGGCAACGTCATCGTCGTCACGTCGGGCAAGGGAGGCGTCGGCAAGACCACTTCGACCGCCGCCATCGGAGCCGCGCTCGCCGAGAGCGGCAAGAAGGTCTGCGTCGTCGATTTCGACGTGGGCTTGCGCAATCTCGATCTTGTTCTGGGCGCCGAACGCCGCGTCGTCTACGATTTCATCAATGTCGCGCAGGGCGACGCCAAGCTCGCGCAGGCGTTGATCCGCGACAAGCGCGTCGACACGCTCTACCTGCTCGCCGCCTCGCAGACCCGCGACAAGGACGCGCTGACCGACGAGGGCGTCGAGCGCGTCATCGGCGACCTTAAGGCCCAGTTCGACTATGTCGTGTGCGACAGCCCCGCCGGCATCGAGCGCGGCGCGCTGCTGGCGATGCGCTTCGCCGACACCGCGGTCGTGGTCGCCAACCCGGAAGTCTCCTCCGTGCGCGACAGCGACCGCATCATCGGCCTGCTCGATTCCAAAACCCGCCGCGCCGAAGGCGGCCAGCGCATCGACAAGCACCTCTTGCTGACCCGCTTCGACGCGGGCCGCTCCGCGCGCGGCGAGATGTTGAGCGTCGCCGACGTTCTCGACATCCTGTCCGTTCCGCTGATCGGCATCATACCCGAGAGCGAGGACATCCTGCGCGCCTCCAACGTCGGCGCGCCGATCACGATGAACGCCGGCGCCAGCGTGGCCGCGAAAGCCTATAAGGACGCCGCGCGCCGTCTGGCGGGCGAGCCCGTGCCCCTCGTGATGCCCAGCGAGAAGCGCCCGCTGTTCAGCCGCCTGTTCGGCCGGAGGGCGGCATGAACCTGCTCAAGGTGTTTCAGGCGCGGCCGTCCTCCGCGCCGGTGGCGCGCGAACGCCTTCAGATCCTGCTCCAGCACGAACGCGTGCGTCTGGGCGCGGGGGATCTGGTGGCGAAACTGCGCGACGACCTGATCGCGACCATCTCGCGCCATTTCGAGATCGACCCCGAGAAGGTGCTGGTGAAGATGGACAGCGATGCGACCGTGGCGACGCTGGAGATCGACATCGAAATCCCGCACGCCAAGATCGTGGGCGACGGCAAGCGCCGGGCGCCGGGCGAGGACCAGCTCAGCGCGGCCTGAACCGGCGCCGAAGCGCGCCGAATGTCGGGAGCCGCCAACGTTCCCTCTCCCCTTGCGGGGGAGGGTCAGGGTGGGGGGTAGCCCGATCTCGAAAGCGTGGCGGTATCCAGCGTTCGCCGCGCGCCCGAAAACGAATCCGCCGGCCCCGTCGGCTTTTCGCGGGCCGCCTTCTTGAGGCGTTCGGTATGCCCGCACGGCACGGGCGCCCGCCGCTTTCCTAGAACCCAGCAGCGGTCTCGCGGACCAGAACTTAGTCCTGCTGCGCGTCGGTGGCAGGAGATGGCGGTTTCACCTCACTCAGATCAGGCTCGCGGCGCGAAACGTAAAATTTCGTCTCTGTCGATGGGTCGGCTCGGCGGTAGCGGGGCAAGCGGTTTTATTCGCATTCGCATGCCTAGCGCTGCTGCGATCCCTGATAAATGGCGAGAACGGTGAATACGTTCTCGCCGCTTTCGAGATGATAACAAGCGATGAACTTAGTGCCCGGGAGGCTGAGCCGGTAGACATCTTTGCCGGGCAGGGACTGTACATTCGCGGTAGTGCAGCGAGCACTACGTTCGAGACGTAACCGACAGAACGCATCGTACGTTCGGGTGTGCGAGGATTAAAGCGACTGATTCCCTCCCCAAGGGCGCGCTTGGGTTCGGCTTCGAGTCCCGCGCTGCAGACGACCTTCACGCGCGCATGAAACCGAAGTGCCTCGTGAGGCGGCTGAAAGGCTCTTCTTCCGTCATTGTCTCGCCGCTCCGCATCTGATCGAGCCCCTCGCTGATCGCCGCCTCCTCTTCGAGGCTCAGGCATCCGATGAGAAGCCGTCGTCGAGACTTTCGACGCGCTGCGGCGGCAGGACCTCGCGCTCGGCGGGCGTCAAAACACGAAACAGGTCGAGTATGCGGGCGTGTTCGGCAGTCACGCGAGAGAAGATTGCGGCGCATCCCGTTGTTCGCCAGGCGATAGGGCGTTCCGCGGCCCGAAGGCCGCCACGCCATTCGCGCCCACCATGGCTACGCTTTTTGCGCTCTCGAACACCCGTTCCCGTTCCCCCTACGCGCGAAAAGCGTTATGGCGCAGAGCATGAAACTGACCCTCTCTTGGCTGAAAGACCATCTCGACACCACGGCCTCGCTCGCCGAGATCGTCGAGACGCTCACCCGCATCGGCCTCGAAGTCGAAGGCGTCGAAGACCCCGCGGGCAAAACAAAAGGCTTCGTCACCGCGCGCGTGATCGAGGCCAAACAACATCCCAACGCCGACCGGTTGCGCGTCTGTCTCGTCGACGCCGGAGGCGAGCCGCAGCAGGTGGTCTGCGGGGCGCCGAACGCGCGGACGGGAATGAAGAGCGTGTTCTCGCCGGTCGGGACCTACATCCCGGGCAAGAAGATCACGCTGACCCGGGGCGTCATTCGCGGCGTCGAGTCCAACGGCATGTTGTGTTCAGAAGCCGAACTCGAACTTTCCGACGATCACGACGGCATCATCGAATTGCCCGACGACGCGCCTGTCGGCGTCGCTTATGCAGCCTACGCCGGGCTCGACGACGCGATCATCGACGTCAACCTGACGCCCAACCGGCCCGACGCGACCGCCATTTCCGGCATCGCCCGCGATCTGGCGGCGGCGGGTCTCGGCACGCTGAAGACGCCGCCGGTTGCGGCGCTGGAAGGACGGTTCGCTTGCCCGGTGAATGTCCGGTTGGATTTCGCCGACGCCGACAAGGGCCTTTGCCCCGCCTTCGCGCTGCGGCTCGTGCGTGGCGTGAACAACGGGCCGTCGCCCGGCTGGATGCAGAAGCGGCTGCGCGCGCTGGGGATGCGGCCCATCAATGCGCTGGTCGACATCACCAATTACCTGACCTTCGACCGGGGCCGGCCGCTGCACGTGTTCGACGCCAAAAAGGCACGACCGGCCGCTCGACAATTCGGTTCACACCGATAATGGCCACTTCGGGATAGTTGA
>JAYVYJ010000316.1:0-7449 GCA_043784465.1 Hyphomicrobiales bacterium | reverse complement strand
CTCGCCATCAGGAAATGGCGTGGATGACCAAACATGCACTGAGTGCCGCGGGGCTCCCCGTTCTGGCGAACGCCTCGCATATCGTGCCGCTGATGGTCAACGACGCCGAGAAGTGCAAGGCCGCCAGCGATCTTTTGATGCGCCGGCACGGTATCTACATCCAGCCGATCAACTATCCGACTGTCGCTCGGGGCGAGGAGCGTCTTCGGATCACGCCGACGCCGCGTCACTCGCGCGAGCATCTGGCGCATCTGGTTGAAGCGCTCGTCGATGTCTGGCGCACGCTCGATCTTCCGTTCGTCGAATCCAACGTCGTCGCGCTGCCCATGCTGAGCGGCGACAGCGCCTGCGTCTATCCCGAGATGCGCAAAGCCGCGGAATGAGACGATCAATCAAACAAATAGTTGTTTCCAAGCGTAAAGAAGAATTGACACCAACCAGCGCCTATATATACTGACAATTGTTTTGCGGCAGGCTTGCGTCGGGCGATCAACCCGAAGGCGAAGCGGCGGAAAGCAAAGGGGGAAGGCCCCGAGTTTTCCAAGGCGTCGGCGTCACGAGCTCAGTCGTAAAGCGGCCACGAGAGAGAACGCGGGGGAAGCGGAATCGACTCAGCGCCGGCAGGCAACCGGCGGGCATGGCTCCATCGAGCCCGTCCGCCCAGCTCCCAAGGAGTTAGCTTATGATCGATGATCCCAACAGAGTGTGGCCGACGGGTCTGACAATCCTGGAGTCCGAAGAACTGCATAAGCATGTGATTGACGGCGCCCGGGTTTTTGGCCTGATCGCGCTCGTTGCGCACATTCTCGCCTACGCCTATTCGCCCTGGCTTCATTGAGGAGAACCTGAGATGAACCAAGGACGCATCTGGACTGTCGTGAGCCCCAATCACGGGCTCCCGATCCTGATCGGCAGCGTGGCCCTGACCTCGCTGATCGTTCACTATTCCGTGCTGAGCCACGTGACGTGGTTCTCCGGCTACTGGAACGGCGCCGCGAAAAAGACAGCGATGAGCGGCGATGCGCCGACTGTCGGCCAGGCGAATGGGGCCGCGGCTTTCACAGTCAGCGTTTCGCCGGTTGTCGGCGACGCGGGCAAGACATCGTTCGTCGTGTCGGTGACGCCGAACGCCAAGGACGCCGCCGTCACCGTCGGCGACGCTTCGCCGGCCAGGGTGAATTAACGTTTCGATAAATTTCGCCCGGCGCGGCCTGCGCGGCGCCGGGCGGACTCGTTTGATTTTTCGTTTCGAGGTCCGCGCGGGCGCGTGAGGGATCCATGAATCTGTTCGGTTTCTCAAAGCGGGCCGTCGACAGCTGGGTCAGCCTGGGCAGCCGCTTTCTCCCCTTCGCCGACGCTGCGACTCCGGACATGCCGCTTTCGCGGCTGTTGCGACTTTCGTTGTTTCAGGTTTCCGTCGGCATGGCGCTGGTTTTGCTGGTGGGCACGCTGAACCGCGTGATGATCGTCGAACTCAACGTTCCCGCTTCCCTCGTCGGCGCGATGGTGGCGCTACCCCTGATTTTCGCGCCGTTCCGGGCGCTGATAGGTTTTCGCTCCGACAATCACAGTTCCGCGCTGGGCTGGCGGCGCGTCCCCTTCATGTACCGCGGAACCATGATCCAGTTTGGCGGGCTGGCCATCATGCCGTTCGCGCTTCTGGTGCTCGCTCATCAGGGCGATTCCGAGCGTGCGCCGGCCTGGTTGGGCCTCGCGGCGGCCGGGGGCGCCTTTCTGCTCGTCGGCGCAGGTCTGCACACGATTCAGACCGTGGGCCTCGCGCTCGCCACCGACCGCTCGCAACCCGAGACGCAGCCCAAGGTCGTCGGCCTCATGTATGTGGCGATGTTGGTCGGGATGATGGCGAGCGCGCTTCTGTTTGGCCGGTTTCTCGCCGATTTCACCCCAGGCCGGTTGGTCCAGGTCATCCAGGCTTCCGCCGTCGCGACGATTGTGCTCAACGGCGTCGCGCTGTGGAAGCAGGAGCCGCGCGGCCGTCTCTCCGTCGTGTCGGCGATGCGGCCGCGAAGTTTCGGCGAGACCTGGGTCGAGTTCTGCGCCGATGGGCGCACCGTGCGCAGGCTCATGGCCATCGGCCTGGGCACCATGGCTTTCAGCATGGAGGATGTGCTGCTAGAGCCCTACGGTGGCCAGGTTCTGGGCCTTGCGGTCGGCGACACGACCAGATTGACGGCGGCGCTTGCGATCGGCGGTCTCGGCGGCTTTTGGCTCGCGTCCGCCGTGTTGAGCCGGGGCGCTGACCCCTTCCGGCTCGCTGCGACCGGCGCGCTGCTCGGCATTCCCGCTTTTGCCGCTGTCATCGCGTCGGGGCCGGCGGCTTCGGCGCTGCTGTTTGGAACCGGGACGGCGCTGATTGGATTTAGCGCGGGGCTGTTTGGTCATGGAACGTTGACGGCGACCATGCGCAGCGCCCCGGCGAACCAGTCCGGTCTGGCGCTGGGGGCGTGGGGCGCCGTACAGGCGTCGATGGCGGGCATCGCCATCGCCAGCGGCGGCGCGCTGCGCGATCTCGTCGGATTATGGGCGCCGGCGGGTCTTTATCGCGGGGCTGTCGCTTACGACGTCGTTTACCTTTTGGAAATTGTTTTGCTGATCGCTACACTGGGGTTGATGACGCCGCTCGCGCGCCGGGCGACCGCCACCGCATAAGTTCCCGCTGCGACGAGAGAGAGGTGCAACATGGCTGAGATCATTCCGAGACTTTTTTCAAGCTCCACCAATGCGGCCGCAGCCGTCAAGGATGTGTTGGACTACCGGTTCGGCGAGAACGAGGTGTTCACGATCGAAGGCGCCGCAGGCTCGTCGCGCGAGGACCTCGTCGCCCAGATCGCTCAGGCGGGGATCGCCAAACAACACGTTGCCGCCTATGCCGATAAAGTGCAGGGCGGTTCGACCCTCATCGTCGTCCACGCGCCTTTCGGCTCGGCGCGCAAGGCCACCGTGCTTCTGGACCGGCACCAACCCCTGCCCGCGGTCGTAGCGCCTCCGCTCGCGCCCGCGCGCATGAGCTATGACAAGGCGACGCCGATATCCTCGATCTTCCAGTGGAAGACGCTGATCTCGGATCCAACGCCGCTTTCCAGCTTCTTCCGCTGGGCCGTGCTTTCGCCGTTCTCACTTTCGCGTTCGCGAGGTTTCTCCGAGCTCACCGACAATGTCGCCCCACTGTCGAAGGCGCTGAACTGGCCCCTATTGACGGAGAACGTCGCGCCGCTGTCGCAGAAGATGAAATGGGGTCTTCTCTCCCATGACGCCGCCCCTCTTTCGCGGCGATTGAACTGGCGAACGCTGTCCAGCAACCCTGCGCCGCTTTCGACGTTGCTTGGCGTCCAAATTCTTTCCAAGGGCCGCTGATTACCGCCACGACAGCCTGACGTTCGACGCCAAATGAGCGCCCTGCCGTCCAACCGCCTTCTATCCCGCTTCGGCGAAGAGAGATCGGCGATTAGGCGGGTGGGGCGCTTTCTTTCGAAACCGACTGACCAGCGTCCTGACGCTGATCAACGTGGCGCTGTACGGGCCATTCGCGTTTGAAGCGGTTTCAAGTGGGAAGCCCTCGAGGGGGGAGCGGGCGTGGACGTCGGCGCTCCGGAGGCCACAAGGAGCGAGCGTCCACGTCCACACGAAGCGATCAACCGGCAATCGCTGGATAGGCGTGATCCGCGCGACGGGCTGCGTTTCGCCAGAACTCCAACGGCAGGGTGGGAAGTCTCACTGCGTTGTCGTAACCAAGCGTGGGTTTTTCCACGTGCGTAAAGGCACGCCAACTCAGCGACGACCGCTCGGACAATCGTCGCACAGCAACGGAAGCCGGCGCGAGAGCCCCTGCCGCCGCGGTCGCAACCTCACCTTGCCCCTCGGCGCGGACGAGAGGACCAAGTGACCTCACACTCCCGCTCGTTTGACGCCCGACCTGCCGGCAAATAAAAGCGACCGCGCGAATTCCTTGCGCGGCCGCCCATTCGTCATTTGGGGCTTTGCCCGACCCTAGGGCGCGGCGACGCCCCCGAGTTCAGGCCAATCCTTCGCCAGACTTACGCCCAGCAGAGGCTTGTTCGCGCCCTGATGGCACGTGGCGCAATAGAGCTTGGGCGCATCCCCGGACGGCCCCAGTCGATTGGCCGGGTATTCCGGCTTGAGCGGCGCGTAATACTCATTGTTGAGCGTACGCACCATCTGCAAACCATGCCAGGCGGTCACGCGCTGCGGGGTGCTGTCCGCCCAATTCCCGAAGTCGCGGGAGTTGTGGCAATATGTGCAATTGACCCCAAGGCTCGTCGACAGCGTCATCATCAGCGAATACGTGCGCTCCGTATCCTGGATCGGCTGACCGAAGCCGACCGGCAGAGCGTTGTTGGATTGCTGGCGGATCGGCTGCGATCCCAAAATCGTCGCCGTGAACGGATCGGCGGGAAGCCCGCTGTAGGCGTTGACCTTGGTCGGATGCCCCATCCCATAATTGGTCGCCGCGAACCCTCCGCTGGATGAAGGCGGCGCACTGAACCAGATATATTTAGGCACCGGCATGCCGCGATGGCAGGTGTAGCAGGTCACGCCGGTCACGCCGACGTGCGACTGATAATTCTTGTTGATGTCGCGCGTCATCTGCAACATCCGGCGCGCGACGCGCTTGGTGTAGAGATCGTCGCTGGCCATGTTCTCGCCATGGCAATAGTTGCAGCTTTGCTCCGCCGGCGCGACCCACGCGGCCAGCCCCAGCATTACGCGATTAAACTGTTCGACGCTGAGGTCGTTCAGCACTTTCACGTTCTGATAGACGGAGGTGGCGCGGTCGCCGTCGGGCGAGGCCTTGTCGATGGGTTCTGGGAGCGCGTTGGCGGCCGCGATCAGTCGCTTCTCCGCCGGCGTCGTCAGCTGGTGCATCGCGACGCCGCGATACCCCAGTTGGGTCGACAGGATCGGCGGCGCCACCCAACCTGCCGTGAACAGCATCGCCAGCGTCAGCAACGCAGCGACAGCGGCGCCAAATACAAGCGCGATCGTCTTCATTTCACGACTCCCGCCGCCGCCGGGTCCAGGACAGGCGGATACATGTGGGGATAGGCGGCGGCGATGTGGTGCTTGACGCCCCAAAGGTACCAATTGTCCACCACCGTTCCCGTCAAGAGGATGCCGATGCCCCCCGTCAGCGTCGTCAGCACCGCAAACCACCAGGCCCAGCGATGGACGGACTCGAAGGTCGCGTTGAAGCCCATCGTCCAGCGCCAGAACAAAGCCGCCCGCTCCGCCGCCGTGCCGCGATAGAGAATTTGCTCGACCTCGCGCTCGCCGCCGTAACGACCGACCGCCAAAATCGTCGCGCCGTGCATTGCGAACAACAGTGCGGAGCCGTAGAGAAACACGATGGAGAGCATATGGAATGGGTTGTAAAACAAATTGCCGTAGCGGATCGAGAACGCCGCCGTCCAATCGAGATGTGGGAAGATGCCGAACGGGACCGCCTCGCTCCAATGGCCCATCAAGATCGGCCGGATGAAACCGAGCACCAGATAAAGCCAGATGGCGGAAGCGAACGCCCAGGCCGTATGCGTGCCCAAACCCAGCGCGCGCGAGCGCGTGTAGATCCTGAACCACCACATGATGATCGAGGTGGTCAGAAAGAACCCCGCCATCAACCACCATCCGCCCTCGGCGAGCGGGGGCATGATGGAGAGCCCGTATTCGGGCTTGGGCGGTTCGAGCGCGAGCCAGAAAAATTGGCGCACGAATTGGATGGGGCTCCAATGCACCGACGCCAGCATGTTGAGCCCGATGATCTCGATGGCGAAAAAGCCTGTTATCATCGAGATCACGCCGTAATACCCCAGATAGATCGGGCCCAATTGGGCGTTGCCCAGATAGCCCAGAAACTGGCTGAAGCCGCCGACGTGGATCCGTTCGCCGTCGTCGGGGCCGACGCTTTCTTCCAGCGAAAGCGGCCGAACCTGCACCTGCGTGTAAATATTTTCAAAGACGGACATCTGTGCCTCCCCTCAGCGCCAGATCGGCAGGTTGAGCCACCAATTCCACCATTCCGGCCAGCCCCGGGTCCAGAACGGGCCACTGATCACAATACAGACGGCGCTGAAAAACACCGCGGAGATCGCCAACCACATGCCCAGCCGGTGGATGCCCAGCGTGCCGATGGAATAGCCGATCGCGTCGCGGAAAAACGAGTCCTCATATTCGGTTGGACGCACAGTTTCTCCCGGCGTCGGATTGGCCGCTGCGAGAACGAGCGAGCCGTGCATGCCAAGCGCCAGCGCATTGGTGAAGAAGAAGGTGATCGCCAGCATGTGCGCCGGGTTGTAGTGAAAGTGCAGATATTGGTATCCCGTGTTTGAGACCCAATCCAAATGTGACAAAATGCCATAGGGAAAGCCGAAGCCCCAGGCCCCCAGCAACATCGGCCGGATCACGACCAGCGTTACGTAAGCCAGGATGGCGAAGCTGAAGGCGAAGGGCACATGATAGCCCATGCCCAGCTTGCGGCAGATTTCCACCTCGCGCAGCGCCCAACAGGAGAAGGAGCCGACCGCGCAGATGGTGACGACCTGCCAGATGCCTCCCGCCTTCAAAGGCGCCAGCGCCAGCCCATAACTGATGTCGGGCGGGGCGATGTTGATCTGCCAGACGTTCCATGTCGGGCCCAGCGCCGCCCCGTAGACGATCATCAAGGTGCCGACGACCGTGAAGATCGTACCCAGCACGCCGAAGAAGCCGACGAAGAAAGGGCCGACCCAAAAGTCGAACAGGTCGCCGCCGACCAGCGTGCCGCCGCGCACTCTATATTTTTTTTCGAAGCTAAGCATCGCCACGGCGAATACTCCCCGTTTTGTTGATTTGGCCCCCGGAACGCCTCAGCCTTCCAGGAGCCAAATTGAATCGACGTCGTCAGGTGAATGTAGTCGGAACAACCAATTCGATCTGTCCCGTCTTCGTCGCCTTGCCTTCAAGCCAGTTGAAGCGATCCGTGCTCAGCAGGATGAAATGGATTATCAGCGCCAGCACGAACAGAAATCCGGAAAGCGCGACAAGCGCGCGGCGCGGATCGAATAACAACCAGATGCGATACATGTGCCTCTCCTCAGCTCAGGAGCCCGAACGCGTGATGCGCGAGCGACGAAGCGCCGTCGAGCAGCGCGTAACCCTTGGGCCCCGGAATCCAGGGACGCCAGGTCCAAACGAGGAAATGCGCCACGATCGCGATGATCGTGAAGATGATGAAACTTCCGACGAACAGGGAGTGAAACTCCTGCGCCTCGGCTTCGGTCAGACCCGATAACGAGGATCTACCTTCCAAGTCGGCCATGATAGACCTCCATTGAGTTACCGCGAACGCCCTTCGCGGCGAAAATCGTCGTGAGCTTTTGGCTCAGGACAGGCGTTCCGGGCGGCGGCGCCGCTCGGATGATTGCAACATCGAAC
>JAYVYJ010000315.1:0-2765 GCA_043784465.1 Hyphomicrobiales bacterium | reverse complement strand
GAAGGGTGATCGGCATCGATATTCACCGAACCTTCGGGGAGGTGGTGGTTTGGGAGGACGGCGCGCTTCGACGCGTCGGTCGGGTCGATATGACTCGGACAGGACTTGAGGGCCTGGGCAAGAGCCTGCTGGCGACGGACGAGGTGGTTATTGAGGCGACCGGCAACTGCATGGCGGTTTCGCGCGTGCTGTCACCGTTCGTGCGACGGGTGATCATCGCCAATCCGCTGCAAGTGAAGGCGATTGCCCACGCTCACGTGAAGACCGACAAAGTCGACGCCGGCACGTTGGCAAGCCTGCACGCGGCCGGCTTCTTGCCCGAGATATGGACACCGGACGCTGCTACCGAACGTAAGCGCCGCCTTACGGCGCGTCGTTATCAGGTCGTCCGTCATCGCACGCGGATCAAGAATGAAGTGCATTCGATCTTGCATGCGCACCTTATCCCGAAGTGTCCGCACGCCGATCTGTTTAATCGGCGGGGCCGAGACTGGCTGGCCCGGCAGCCGCTGCCCGAAGATGAACGGGGCGCAATCGAACGGCATGTGCGGGAACTCGACCGGCTTGCCGAGGACCTCGCCGTCCTTGACCGCGAGATCGCCGAGGCCGCCCTCAAGGATCCTCACGTTAAACGGCTGATGACGATCACCGGCGTCAATCTCACCGTCGCTACGGGGATCCTGGCGGCGATCGGCGACATCGGCCGGTTCAAAAGCCCGGGAAAGCTGGTGAGCTACTTTGGGCTAAACCCGCGGGTGCGACAGTCGGGACTCGGCGCCGCGCATCACGGGCGCATCAGCAAGGTCGGTCGAAGTCATGCCCGCGCCATGCTCGTCGAGGCGGCTTGGGCGGCAGCCAAGGCGCCGGGGCCGCTGCACGCGTTCTTCGTTCGCATCCGCGCCAAGCGCGGCCATCAGATCGCCGCCGTTGCTCTCGCGCGCAAGCTCACAGTCCTCTGCTGGCACTTGCTGACGAAGGACCAGGATTATCTGTGGGCGCGCCCGGCGTTGATCGCCAACAAAACCCGAGCCATGGAATTGCAAGCGGGCTCGCCGCAGAAGAAGGGCAACCGGCGCGGCCCCGCCTTCGCCTACAACGTGAAAACCCTGCGCGACCAGGAATTGCGCATCGCCGAGCAGGCCGAACGCAACTACGCGCGCTTTGTCGACCGCTGGAAAGTACGGCCTGGCAAGAACGATGTGCGCGAGCGCCTCAATTCGGCAAGGATCGAATAGGCTGCCCGGCGGCGCTTGCAGCCGACACGCCGCGCTTCGCCACGAGGTCGCCCGCGCCCGAAAGACATATCACGCGACGAAAGAAAACGCTTGTCGATCTCATCCGTCGTTCGGATCGATTTCCATTGGCTTGGCGGAAAGCGCGTGAAGGTGAACAATCGATCTCCCGCTTCCTCCAGGCTGTCGGCGACGGCTTTGCATTTGAGCCGCCATTTTCGCACGAAGGATTTGCGCTTGGCCTCGATGTCTTTGGGTGTGGCGGCATAGATCATGTCGTTGTAATCGGCCCAGACCTCCTCATGCAGCCGGTCAGGCGCATGGGCGAGCAGGTTGCGATGCTTGTGCACGGTGCAGCGCTGAACTGGCGCGTCGGGCCAAAGCGCGGCGAGCGCCTTGTCCAGACCGGAGCCGCCATCGACGATGACGAGTTCGGGAGTTCGCAAGCCGCGCGTGACGAGATTGTCGAGCAACGCCCGCCAGGCCGCCTCGCTCTCGCCGCCCATATTCTTGATCGCCAGCAGCACCTTCTGCCCGTCGGCGCGTACGCCCAGCGCCACCAGCAGCGAGATGGACGTCGCCTTTTTGTCGAGGCGCACACGCACCACCGTGCCGTCGAGGATCAGCCGGACGATGGGCTCCTCCTTGAGCGCGCGGGCGTTCCAGGCGTCCCAGTCGCCCTTGGTCTTGCGCCAGACCCGGCTGACCGTGTCCTTGCCCACCGCGCCGCCGAACAGCGCCGCCAGCGCGCGGCGCACCCGGCGCGTGTTGGTCCCCGAAAGATAGGCCCCCGCGATCAAGGCGTCGGCCCGTTTCGTGCGCCGCTGGTAGGCGGGGATCGTCGCATTCCGCCATTCGCTCGTCTTGCCTCCCGAGCCTGTCGAAGGGAGGGTCGCCAGCCGGGCCCGGGGCACGCGCACCGTCGTGGCGCCAAAGTCCCCAAGAGGCTGCGTTCCCGATGGCCATGTCGCGAGCGGCGGCGCCCTTGGGCGATCCCTCGACCTCAACCCGGCCGCGCTCATATCGCGCCCGCCCCAGCGCCGCGTAGAGTTCGGCTTCCAAAAGCTCCTCGATGAACCCGCGAATGCGCGTCCTCACCCCGCTTTCCAGGGGATCGAACCAATCGTCGCAGAGAAAATGCTCGTCCTCGCTGGAACGGGCGCAAGGCTTCGTGCTATCCATCGTCATGGCGTGATCTCCGTCGGCGCGCTAACGCCGGTTTCGGTTTGCTTTCACAAACTGGAGATTACGCCGCTTTCCAATTTCAACCACTCCCGCGACGGCACCCTCGGGCAAGCATTTGCGTGACTAAGGACAAATCATGAAAATGCTCATTGCAGCTCTTCTTACGCTCGCGCTCGCAGGCTCAGTTGGCATCTGTCACGCGCAAGAGGTCGGCGACGCCAAAGAAGGACTCGTCGCAGCGCAGCAGGTTTGCGCACCGTGTGACGGAGCCATCGAAATTCACCGCAGCGGCGGAGGATCCGGTCGAAAGCCCCAGATTGCCCAGCCCAACGAGCCCGCCGACCGGCG
>JAYVYJ010000314.1:0-8342 GCA_043784465.1 Hyphomicrobiales bacterium | reverse complement strand
TTCGTTCGCCCATCTGGATGCGACGACGACGCTGTCGCGCTCGATTGCGGAAAAGGGCATCTATCCGGCGGTCGATCCGCTGGATTCCAGCTCGCGCATGTTGACGGCGGCCATCGTCGGCGAGGAGCATTACAACACGGCGCGCGCGGTGCAGCAGGTGTTGCAGCGCTACAAGTCGTTGCAGGACATTATCGCCATTCTGGGCATGGACGAATTGTCCGAAGACGACAAGTTGACGGTCGCGCGCGCCCGCAAGCTGGAGCGCTTCATGTCGCAGCCGTTCGACGTGGCGGCGGTGTTCACGGGCTCGCCCGGCGTGCAGGTGAAGATCGAGGATACGATCAAGGGCTTCAAGGGCATCGTGGACGGCAAATACGATCATTTGCCGGAAGCGGCCTTCTATATGGTGGGCACCATCGAGCAGGCGGTCGAGAAAGCCAAGAAACTGGCCGAAGGCTGATTGACGGCGGGTTGGTCGACGGAAGGCAGATATGGCCACTTTTTATTTCGAACTCGTCTCGCCGGACAAGTTGCAGTTCAACGGCCCTGCGCAGGCGGTGCTGGTTCCAGGCCGCGACGGCGACTTTCAGGTCTTGCGCGACCACGCCGCAATGATGACGTCGCTGCGTCCGGGCGTTGTGGTGGTTGAGGAAGAAGGCGGCAAGTCGCAGCGCTTTTTTGTGCGCGGCGGCTTCGCCGAAGTGAACCCCGGCGGGTTGACGGTGCTGGCGGAAACGGCGGTGCCGGAGACGGACATCAACGCAGCGCATCTCGATGCCGAGATCAAGGCTGCTGAGGAAGATTTCGCCGACGCGGGCGAGGACAAGAAGCAGGCCGCGCAGGAGAAGCTCGACCAGTTGCGCGAACTCAAAGGTTCGATGAAGCTTTGATACGGGCGGGATTTTCGTTCGCGGTCGCGGTCGTTTCGACGAGCGCGACCGCGACCGCGGCGGAGTTTCCGCAGCACGCGGACAAATCGAAAAGCCCGGAAACGAAAATTCGTACCTGTTTGAACATTAGCGAACCGGGCGTCGAAACGCCCGGTTTTACTTGTGTCCGTGTGAGCCGCTATGTCCGCTCACAGGTCTCTGCGTGCCGTCTCAAGCGCTGAGTTTCGCCGCCGCCCGGATCGCCGAATAGACCGCGAACGGGGTCGCCGGCATATCGATTTCGGCGATTCTGTGAGAACGCCAGAGCGCGTCGCCGATCGCGTTCATCACCGCCGGCGTCGAGCCGATGGAGCCCGCCTCGCCCGCGCCCTTCAGGCCCATGGGATTGGTGGTGGAGGGCACGTTGCGGGTCTCGAAATCGAAGCCGCAGAAATCGTCGGCGCGCGGCATGGCGTAGTCCATGAAGCTCGCGGTCAACAATTGGCCGTTCTCGTCGAAGGCGGCGGCTTCGGTAAGCGCCTGACCCGCGCCCTGCGCGACGCCGCCGTGAACCTGGCCCGCGAGCAGCAACGGGTTGAGCGTGAAGCCGAAGTCGTCGACGATGGAATAGCGCTGCAATTCCACCACGCCGGTCTCGGGGTCGATCTCAACCTCGCAGGCGTGCGTGCCGTTGGGATAGGTCGCATTGGGCGGCACGAACTCTTCGATCGCTTTCAGCTTGTCGGGCGTCGCCTTGGGTAGGGCGGCGATGTCGGCGAGCGTGATCGAGCGATCCGTGCCGGCGATACGTATGACGCCTTCGGCGATCTCCAGATCGGCGACGGAAGCTTCGAGCTTGTCGGCGGCGAGTTCCTTGAGGGTTTCGGCCAGTTTGGTGGAAGCGCGGCCGACCATCACGGCGCCAACGGGGATCGAACGCGAGCCGCCGGTGCCGTTGCCGGTGGGCACACGCGCGGTATCGCCCTGTACGACGCGAATCCGCTCCAAAGGCACGTCGAATTGCTGCGAAACGACCTGGGCATATGCGGTCTCGTGGCCCTGCCCCGTCGATTGCGTGCCGATGGCGACGGTCAGCGCGCCGTCCGCTCCCAGCGTCACCGAGCCTTGCTCGCCTTCGCCCCACGCCGTGCATTCAATATAGCTGGCGAAGCCAAAACCGCGCACCCGGCCACGGGCGCGGGACGCTGTGGCGCGGGTCTCGAAACCTTCGCGGTCGGCCTTGGTCAGGCAGGCACGCATCGCGCCTTCGAAATCGCCGACGTCGTAATCGCGGTTAGTGAGCGTGTGGTAGGGCATCTGCGTGGGCTTGATGAAATTGCGGGCGCGGATTTCGGCGGGGTCCAGCTTCATCTCGCGGGCGCAAAGATCGACCAGCCGCTCCAGCACGTAGGCCGCCTCGGGACGGCCCGCGCCGCGATAAGCGTCGACCGGGACGGTGTGAGTGTAGATCCCGCGCACGCGGGCGTGCAACGCGCCGATGTCGTAGGGACCGGTCGCCATCGAGGCGCCGAGCCACGGGATGTAGGGAGCGAACATGCTGAGATAGGCGCCGAGATTGCCGAGGATGTCGACGCGCAGCGCGAGGAAGCGGCCGTTCTCATCCATCGCCATCTCGGCGGTCGTGATATTGTCGCGGCCATGCGCGTCGCCGACGAAATGCTCGGTGCGGTCGCTGACCCAGGCGACCGAGGCGCCGAGACGCCGCGCGGCCTCCACGATCAGCGGATATTCGCGGTACATCATGTTTTTTGTGCCAAAGCCGCCGCCGACGTCCCTGGTCACGACGCGCAAGTGCTCGAGCGGCATTTTCACGATTGCCGCGACGAGGGTCTGCACGATGTGCACGCCCTGGCTGCCCAGCTCCAGCGTGACCCCGCCGTCGGCGACGTCGGCGCGGGCGGCGCGCGGCTCCATGTAGTTCGCGACGACGCGGGGATTGACGATTTTGAGGATCGCCTTGCGCGGCGCGCGGGCGAAGACGGCGTCGGCGGCCGCTCGATCGCCAATGGCCGTGTCATAGGCGACGTTGCCGGGAGCGCCGGCGAAAACGAGCGGGGCGGCGGGATCGAGCGCGGCTTCCATATCGACGGCGGCGGGCAGGCCGTCCCAATCCACAGGGGTGGCCTCGGCGGCGTCGCGCGCCTGCGTCACCGTTTCGGCCACCACCATAGCGACGATGTCGCCGACATGATGGACTTCGTCCCTCGCCAGCACGGGATAGGGCTTTAAAGGCGTCTGAGAACCGTCGTCGTTCTTGACCGGAGCGAGACAGGGCAAATCGCCGAGGCCGGCAAAATCAGCCGCCCCGTAAACGGCGCGTACGCCGGGCATCGCCATCACAGCGGCGAGATCGCCGATGCGGAAGCGGGCGTGGCCATAGGGGGATCGCACGAAAGCTGCGTGCAAGGTGGAAGTTTCGCAGGCGTCCGAAGCGTAGCGGCCCTCGCCTTTGACGAGTCGGATGTCCTCAATGCGCCGCACACTCTGGCCAGCGCCGAATTTTCTAACGCTCATTCCCAGTTTCCCCCACCCGCGATAGCGGAATTTCGCCGCAGAATCTGCACGCCCTCGGCCATTTTGGTCAAGAGTTCCTTAACGCCGCTCGGCGATGATCGCATCAACTGTTTCAAGCGATGGTCCCTATGAGCGACGCGGCGTCTACCAGCGACGAACCTCAAGATAGCCGCCCAAGAAGCGCACTTCCAGCGCCATTTGAGGAGCCGCAGGCCCGCGCGCTCATTCTCATGCCCGCAGCCGCGGCCCGCGACGAAGCGCCGCGCTGGTCCGACGCGCACTTCGCCGACGCGCCGCCGGAGGCAAGACGCGCACGCCGCACGAGCGGCCGCTGGCGCGCGGCGGCCAGTCTGGCGGCGGTCGTAGTGATAGGGGCGGCGGCGGCGGCACAGATCAACGTCGTCAGCGCAGAGCGCGGCCAGATGCAGGCGCTGGATCGCCGGCTCGACTCGATCGCGGCCCAGATCCACGCGCTCGACGCCAGCCGACCCCGCGACGATCTCGCCGGCCTCAAAAAATCGCTGGCCGACATCAAGGCCAGCGCGGCAAGCACGCATGATCTGGGCGGGGCGGTGGGGCAACTCACCGCGCGCGTCGACCGGCTCGAAAAGGACTCTTCGAGCCATATCGACAGGCTCGACAAAGATTCTACGCAGCGTCTCGCCGAGATCGCCCAGCGTCTCGACAAACTGGAAGCCAAGGCGACCGCTGCGCTGGCCGCAAAGACCGATGTCCCCAAAGCCGCGCCGGGCGTCTCGATGGAGACGACGGGCGCCATCGAGAAGCCGAAGCCGCGCCTGCGCAATTTCTATTTGGCCGACATTCGCAACGGTTATGCGATGATCGGCGGCCCAGAGGGCGAGTTCGCTGTCGCGCCGGGCGACAATGTGCCGGGCGGCGGGCGCGTGCTTCGCATCGAACGGCACGGTCGGGACTGGGTCGTGGTCACTACGCTCGGGCAGATCGCCTCGGCGGACAATTAACCTGTAAATAGTTGATATGAAACGCTACACGTATCGCGAAGGGACTATTTCTTGGCAGGGGCCGCCGTCTGCGGCATAGTGTGAGACATTGGCGGCGGGCGGAGCTCGCGCCTTCAGATCCCCCTCACACCCTGGAAATTCTCATGGCGCCTCAACCCGAGGGTGCGCGCAAACGCGCGCGCAGCTCCCGTGGTCCCGCCGTGCTCGCCGCCCTCATCAACGGCGTCGCGCTGGAGGAGATCGCAAAAACCGAACAATCGACCTTGAAGCGTGTCGAAAAGCTGCTGCGCGACGAATTGCGCAAGCGCTGGATCGCGCCCGCGCAGGAATATGCGCGGCTTCAGATCGCAAGGCTGGAGGCGATCGCGTCGCCGCTGAAGGACAAAGCCAGATCTGGCGACTTGCCGACCATCGACCGGCTGCTGAAGGTCATGGATCGGCTCGACCGCTATCACGGCTTCACAAAGCTTGCGGCCCTGTCCTCATCTTCGCGCGACGACGTGCGCGCGAAACTGGGCGGCAAATTCGATTCCATGACACGAAACACCGGCGGCGGCGCATGAAACGGAAAGCGCCGCCGCTCGACATGGTGTTCGCCAAGCTCATGCGCCTCGACGCGAACGCGCGCGCGCGGGCGCTGGCGCGGCTCTCGTTGGACGAAACGGAAAAGCTTTATCATGATTGGTCGCTATGGGCGCGACCGGACCAGCGCTTGCCCGACGGCGACTGGGTCTATTGGTTGATCCTCGCCGGGCGCGGGGCGGGCAAGACGCGCACGGGCGCGGAAACCGTGCGGATTTGGGCGCGCGATCATGCCTACGTCAACCTGATCGGCGCGACGCGCCAGGATGCGCGCGAAATCATGGTGACGGGCGAATCCGGCGTGCTCGCCATCTGCCCGGCCGCCGAGCGGCCCGTGTTTGCGCGCGCCGCCGACCGGCTCGAATGGCCCAACGGCGCGATCAGCCAGATCTTTTCCGCCGAGGAGCCGGATCGGCTGCGCGGCAAACAACATGCGAAGCTCTGGGCCGACGAACTGGCCGCCTGGCGCGACCCCGACGCTTTCGATCAGGCGACGTTGGGCCTGCGTCTCGGCAAAAAGCCCCAGGCTGTCCTGACCACGACGCCGCGTCCCACTCAATTCATCAAGCGCCTTGTCGCCGACCCCAACGCGATCGTCACCCGCGGCACGACCTTCGACAATGCGCGCTTTCTGCCCGACGCCTTCTTGCAACGGATCGCCGCGCAGTTCGAAGGTCGTGCGCTGGGGCGGCAGGAACTTTACGGCGACATCGTGGAGGAGGCGCAGGGGGCGCTGTGGACGCGCGCGCTGCTAGAGCGCCAGCGCCTGCTGAAGCCGCGTCCGTTGGAGGATTACGCCGAGATCGTCGTCGGGGTCGATCCTCCGGCGCGCTCGGGAGCGAAGTCGGACGAATGCGGGATCATCGTCGTGGCGCGCATGGTGGGCGGCGAGGTGCATGTGATCGCCGACCTCACGAGTCAAGGCGAGACGCCGGGGCAATGGTCGGCGCGCGTCGTCGAGGCCTATCGTCATTTTCGCGCCAACCGGGTGGTGGCGGAAATCAACAACGGCGGAGAGATGGTGGCGCAGGTGATGCGCCAGCACGACGCACAGCTTCCCGTGCGCGCCGTCACCGCGACGCGCGGAAAATTTCTGCGCGCAGAGCCGGTCGCGGCGGCCTATGAGCGCGGCGCCGTGTTTCATTGCGGATTGTTCCCCAAACTTGAAGATCAACTCTGCGCGCTTGTCGCAGATTTCGATTCGCGCGCCGCTGGCTTTTCGCCCGACCGCGCGGACGCTCTTGTTTGGGCGGTGTGCGACCTGTTGGGGCCGGGACCGGCCCGGCCCGGCGATTTCCTCGACTTCATCAAACGCGAAATCAGCGCCTGAGCGAAAGCGCAGGTTCGGCGTGCAAGGTGCGGCCGAGTTTACGCTGAAAGGCGATCGCGGTGAACTGGGCGTTGACGGCGTCGGTTTTGTTGAAAAGCGGGGCGGGGCATTGAACGTCAGGACGCGCCGCAGCGCGCGGGCGCAAACGGGCGGTGAAGGACGCTTCGAGCTTTTCGCGGTCGAGGGTGGCCTCGAACACCTCGGTGACGAAGATGTCGTCACCTGCCTCGGCGATGCAGAACGTCCAGCCTTTCGAGGCGGGTTGAGCGGCGGCGACAAGGACGACGAGAACCCAATGCATGAAGCGCTCCCTCCTGGCGGTTACGCCGCGGCGCGGCGCGGCGCAAGCGGACGCGAGAACAAATACGGAACTTTTTGTTGACCGATTACGCCGTCCCCTATAATGTGAATTATGTTGGAGATGGTGCGGATGGCGAAAGTCGCCGCTCCTCCCCAGCGCTCTCCTCCCTTCGATCCTGACTGCGCGAAACCTCGGGGCCATACGGCTTAGCGAGGTTTCGCGCGTTTTCGCCGGAGCCCCGATGTCAACGCTCGATCTGTTCCTGCCTCTCACCAAAGTGGACGTCGACGCGCGCATGGTGCACGGCGTCGCCACCGCCGAAAGCCCCGACCGCGCCGGGGAGATCTGCGACTATGAAACAACCAAACCCTATTTCCAGTCTTGGTCCGACGACACGCGCGCGGTAAGCGGCGGCAAGTCGCTCGGGGCGGTGCGCGCCATGCACGGCCGGATCGCGGCCGGCAAGCTCACCGATATTTCTTTCGACGACGTCAACCGTCGCATTCTGGTGTCGGCGAAAATCGTCGACGACGCCGAATGGGAAAAGGTTATGGAAGGCGTCTACACCGGCTTCAGTCAGGGCGGACGCTACGTGAAGCGCTGGAGCGACGAGGCGACGGGCATGATGCGCTACACTGCGGAGCCCACCGAGATTTCGCTGGTTGACGTGCCCTGCCTGCCCGGCGCCACCTTCGACGTCGTGAAGGAGGGCGTCGTTGAAAAGCGCGCTTTTGCGCGAACTGAGACACTTAGCGAATCGCCAGCGCCTGCGGCGCCGCCGCCGCCTCCCGAGGCGTCGCAGATTTCCTTGACGGAAGTGCTGGCGAAGGCCGCGCTCGCAATGGCCAGCGCCGCCGACAAATTGCAGAAGGCGGTTGACGAAAATTCCCGGCTACGCGAGACGCTGTGGCTTGTGACGCCCGAACTGGCTGCGCTGACCAAACGCATCGCCGCGTTGGAGGCGCAGCCGCTACCGCCCCGCGCGGCGCTGCGCGCCGCATCGCGCGAAGCGGACGGCGCGGCGGTCTCCGCGCACGGTGGGGTCGAGGCCGCCGTTAAAATGCTGAGCGCGTTGCCGCAGCACGAGCGCACGATGGCGCTGATGAAAGTGAGCCTCGCCAACCCGACGTCCTCGACTTTTTGATTGACAGCTTCGCAGCCCCTCCCGAGACCTCTCACCAAGGATTTGTCTTATGCCATCAGGGGGCGTCGAAACGCCGATTCCGGCGAGCCTGTTTGCGCGGCTGGGCGCGGCGACGCGGTTCGTGATCTCGGGCGCGGGGCCGGAAAGCTGGTTCGGGCCGCAGCAGCCGCTGGCGCCCCAGGCGCCGGCTGAGGTGAAGGGACGTCAGTGGGACTATCCGTTCGGCGTCAACATCAACTCTACGCCGCGCTCGGATTGTGGTTTGTCGTTTGGCGATCTGCGCGCGCTGGCGGAGGCGCTGCCGCTGCTGCGCGCGGTGATCGAAACACGCAAGGATCAGATCTCGGCGCTCCACTGGACCGTGCGCCCGCGATATGCGGGAGCGGGTTCCGCCGAACGCTGCGCCGCCGCGCACGCGCTTTTCATGCGGCCCGACCGGCGGCATGATTTCGCGACCTGGCTGCGCATCCTGATCGAGGACATGCTGGTCATCGACGCAGCGTGTCTTTATCCGCGCTATTCCCGCTCGGGCGCGCTCTATTCGCTGGACGTGATCGACGGCGCGACGATCAAGCCGCTGGTCGGTGAGGACGGCCGC
>JAYVYJ010000313.1:0-3381 GCA_043784465.1 Hyphomicrobiales bacterium | reverse complement strand
CGCGAAAATTACACCATCTCAAGGGACACGACCGACACTCCCCGCCCCCTGCGATTTGTCGACCAACGGCGGCTCTCAAGCGAAAGTTCGCGTTGGCGCGCGGGCACGAAGCGGCCAATACCGGGATCTCGCGCGAGCGTCCTGTAACTGTCCGCTGATCGACGATAGTTCCTGCCGTATCGCGGACATCTCGAACCGTTCCCGGTACGTCGGCTTGTCGGGTTGAAAGCGGACCCAAAAATTGCCGGTCGTTATCCAACTTCAACCAAGACTGAAACGAGAACAGTCGCCGTCTCGGCCAAACCCGTCGCTTCAGATAATTTGCCGTTTTCTGTGAATGCATGGCTTTCACGCATTGGCAGCTGGGTCCAAACAGCGCGTGGCCGCCCCGGCTCGGACAATTCGAGTTTTTCAACATTTTTCGACGTTGAAAGAAAACGCCTTTGCAGCCGTTTCAGCCGGATCGCTCCGCGCGGCTTTCCTCTCAACGCGCAAAAAACCCCAGGCGCGGACGCCTGGGGTCTGATGGTCTCAACCTTGTTTGTTCGCTCTTACGCGATCTTGTCGCCGAACGGCAGGTTACGCAACCGCTTTCCGCTCGCCGCGAATATCGCATTGGCGAGCGCGGGCGCGAACGGCGGAATGCCGGGTTCGCCCACGCCGCCAGCGTGATAGGACGAGAACGAGCGCTTGACCACGTGCACGTTGACGTTTTGCGGGTAGTTCTTCATCCGCGCCAGCTGGTAATCGTGGAAGTTCGATTCCTGAATGGCGCCGTCCTTGAACGAGAGACCAGAGAAAAGCGAGAGGGTCATACCCATGACCGCCGCGCCCTGCATCTGCGACTCGATGCGCTCCGGATTGACCGTGAACCCAGCGTCGACAGCCGTGAACACCTCCGGCACCGAAATCGTCCCGTCGTCGCCGATCTTTACATGCACCACTGACGCGACATAGGTCAGGAAGCAGTAATGTCCGGCGATGCCAAGGGCTTCGCCCTTGGGAAGCTTGCGTCCCCAGTTTGCGTTCTTCGCCGCAATCTCAACGACATTGGCGAGGCGACCGCGATCAATCGGAAACTCGTTCTTCGGCCCGTCGTAGTTCCAAAAGTCCTCCGGCAGACCTTCCGTTGCGAGATCGAGCGTCCCAGGCTTACCGATCAGTTCCAGAAGCACGTCCTTGGGATCGCGATTCTGCGCCGCAGCGATTTCGGCAATAAAGCTCTGCTGGGCGAACGCCTGTTGAACGTTGTTGACAGACCGGAACCAGCCGACGCGCACATGCGCGGGAGCCTTTCCGTTCTCCATCTGCATGTTCGCCACGTCGAACGGCTGGTTGATGAAGCCAAGGCCGTATTCGAGGGGGAACTGGTAGCCGGAATCGGGCGCGAAGGTCGACAGGATGCTGGGTCCTGCCGTCCGCTGGCGCCAACCCGTCACCTTGCCCGCGCCATCCAGGGTCGCTTCAAGCTTGGAGGCCGAAGCGGCATGGACGAACGGGTGACGGATATCGTCCTCACGGGTCCATTGCACGCGCACCGGCGCGCCAATGGCTTTGGACAGCAGCACCGCCTCGATGGCGAAATCGTGCTGCGATTTGCGACCGAAGGCGCCGCCGAGCAGGGTGGGATTGACGTGCACGTTCTCGAGCGGCACGCCCGCCGCCTTGGCCGCATCCTGCCGGCAGAGATAGGGGTTCTGCACCGGAGCCATGATCTGGATGTTGTCGCCCTTGACGTCGGCGTTGGCGCACAAAGGCTCCATCGTCGCATGGGCGAAGTGCGGCTGATGGTATTCAGCCGAGATCGTCTTGGCCGCCGAGGCGAGCGCCGCGTCGAAATCACCTTTCTTGCGGATCACCTTGCCCGGCGCGTTGACCGCTTCGCTGAGTTCCTTTTCGTAAGGAGCGTCGTTGAGGACCGAATGCGGGCTGTCGCCCCACTCGATCTTCAGAGCGTCGCGCCCCTTCATCGCCGCATAAGTCGAATTGGCGATGACCGCGACGCCGCCCTTGGGCGCGAACACGGCGCCGAGACCGGTCACCGGCAGTTGCACAATTTTTTCGACGCCTGGAACTTTCAAGGCCGCCGAGTCGTCGACGGACTTGACCGGCGCGCCAACAACGGGGGGGCGGGCGATGACGGCGTATTTCGTGCCGGGGAATTTAACGTCTGCGCCGTAATGGGCGTTGCCCGTCGTGATGTCGCGCAGATCGTACGCCTGCACCTTGCCTTTGCCCATATAGCGGAAATCCGCGTCGGTCTTGAAGTTGACCTTCTCGACCGGCGGCGGAGTCAGCGCCATCGCCTCTTTGGCGAGATTGCCGTAGCCCAGCTTCTCGCCGGTCTCGACCAGCTTGCCGCCGTCGTCCTTGAGCCGGTAGACCTCGTGCAACCTGGCCTTGGCAAACTGCGGCTCGACGCCCCAGCGCTTAGCCGCCGCCGCCTCCAGCATCTGCCGGACCGAGGCGCCGACGATGCGCATCGGCTGGACGAAATGACGGATCGTGCGCGAGCCGTCGTTGTTCTGGTTGCCGTATTTGGGTTCGTCGCCTTCCGCCTGGACGATCTTGACGCGCGACCAGTCGGCTTCCATCTCGTCGGCCATGATCAGCGGCGTCGAAGTGCGGGCGCCGGTGCCCATCTCGACGCGATGCGCGACCAGCGTCACCGTGCCGTCCTCGGCGATGGAGACGAAGGTCAGCGGATTGTGCTGCTCATTGCCGGGTTGCTTGTTGGCGCCGGCGTCATAAGGAACGTAGGCGCTCGCTGGCGTGATCCGCGCCGCGAGCGCGAACACGGCGGCCGCGCCGCCAAATCGCAGGATCGAGCGCCGGTTCGGCCGCACGAGCTGAATGCTCTCGGCGACAGTCTGGCCGAGGTTTTGCGCCTTAAGCGCTTCTGAGTGAATAGTTTCGAACATGGTTCACACTCCTCCCGTCGCGTGGCGGATGGCCGCGTGAATGCGCTGATAGCAACCGCAACGGCAGATATTGCCGTTCATGGCCTCTGAGATTTCTTCGTTGGTCGGGTTGGGCGTCTTGGCTACGAGCGAAGCCGCTTGCATGATCTGCCCGGCCTGACAATAGCCGCATTGCGGCACGTTGAGATCGCGCCATGCCTGTTGGATCGGGTGGTCGCCCGTCGGGTGCAGACCCTCGATAGTCGTGATTTGCTTGCCGACGGCTTGGCTCGCTTGTATCTGGCAGGACCGGACCGCCACGCCATCGACGTGCACCGTACAAGCGCCGCAAAGGCCAGCGCCGCAGCCAAACTTGGTTCCGGTCATATCGAGATCGTCACGAATAACCCACAGCAGCGGCGTCTCGCCATCTGCATCTACGGTCATTTGTCGACCGTTGACTTTCAACTTGAGCATGTTC
>JAYVYJ010000312.1:0-2335 GCA_043784465.1 Hyphomicrobiales bacterium | reverse complement strand
CGTCAACCATGGACATGTTCAGGTCAATGGTCGTCGCGTCAACATCGCCTCCTATCAGGTGAGGGTCGGCGACGTCGTGACGATCAAGGAAGCCTCGCGCCAGCTCGTCGTCGTGCTTGAGGCGGCGGCGCTCGCCGAGCGCGATGTGCCCGACTACATGGACGTCGATCACGGCCACGGAACGGCCAAGATGACGCGCATTCCGGGGCTGTCGGAAGTACCGTACCCCACGCACATGGAGCCCAATCAGGTGATCGAGTTCTACTCGCGCTGATTGTTGGGTCACTCACGAAAAAGGCGGCCTGCGGGCCGCCTTTTTTGTTTGTCTGGAGATTGATTGACGCTGCCGTGACTCGCCGTCATGGCTGCGCTTGTCCCGGACATCCACGCCGAGAGGAAACAGCTACGATCGTCTGTAGAGTCGACGGGCTACGAGATTGTTTGAAATATGCGATAGGGCGCTGCGGCGTGGACGGCCGGAACAGGTCCGGCCATGACGGAAAGCTCGGCGTTCTAAACCCTAAGCGGCATCAGCACATAGAGCGCCTGCGCGCCGTCGCGGTCCATGATGATCGTGGGCGAGGAAGGGTCGGCCAGTTTGATCAGCGCGGTGTCGCCGCTCAACTGTTGCGCGATCTCCAACAAATAGCGAGAATTGAAGCCTATATCCATTGGCGTCGAATCGTAATCGACCTCGATCTCCTCGCTGGCTGATCCCGAGTCCGGGTTGTTGACCGACAGCGTCATGCGGTTGTCGCCAATCGATAGCTTGATCGCACGGCCCCTATCGGACGAAATCGTCGACACGCGGTCGACCGCGCGCTGGAACTGGTCCTTGTCGACGACCAGCCGCTTGTCGTTGCCCACCGGGATCACGCGGTTGTAGTCGGGGAAGGTGCCGTCGATCAGCTTGGTCGTCAGCGTCACGTCGCCCAGACGAAAGCGCGCCTTGACGGGGCTAATCTCCACCGTCACATCCTTGGTCGGATCCTCCAGCAGTTTCAGGATTTCGCCCACCGCTTTGCGCGGCGCGATCACGCCGGGCATGCCCGCCGCGCCCTCGGGCGCGGGCATCTCGATGCGCGCGAGCCGGTGGCCGTCGGTCGCCACCGCCCGCAGCATCTTGGCGCCGTTCACCTCCGCCGTATGGAAGTAAATGCCGTTCAGATAATAGCGCGTTTCCTCGGTCGAGATCGCGAATTGCGCGTTGTCGATCAGCCGGCGCAATTCTATGGCCGGCACCTGAAACTTGTGCGGGAACTCGCCCGCCGTCAGGTCGGGGAAATCGGCGGCGGGCAGGCATTGCAGGAAAAAGCGCGAGCGGCCCGAGCGCAGCAGCAATTGGCCGGTGTCGGGCGCGATCTCAAGACTCACCTGCGCGCCCTCGGCGAGCTTGCGCACGATGTCGTGGAACGTGTGGGCCGAGACGGTGGTCGCCCCCGCCACGGCGACTTCGGCGGGCACGACCTCGGTCGCCTCCAGATCGAGGTCGGTCGCCTTGAACTCGACCTGACCGGGCTTGGCCTCGATCAGCACGTTGGAGAGGATGGGGATCGTGTTGCGGCGTTCGACCACGCGGTGAAGGTGGCTGAGCGCCTTCAGAAGCGCGCTGCGCTCAAGGGTGATTTTCATCTCTTTGCTCGGCTCTCCGGGCGAATTGCCGGGGACGGCTCGCGCCGCCCTCTGGAAGGGGCCGCGAATTTGCATGTCCGCCCCCCCGCGCGCAAGGGCGGCGAGGGGAAATTCACCATGTCCGCAGACGCCCGCTCCGAGTCCTAACCGGGCCTTAATCCCGTCGGGTTAAAACCCCATGCCGCCTGACGGGACGGCGTGAGGCGCAGGGGCGATGTTGGGATGGGGCCAGCCTAAGTCGAAACGGCGGATCGAGCCGAACTTCGACGACGCCGCGCCTCGGCTTCAGGCCGATCCCGAAGACCGTCCCGTGCGCGCCAAGCCTGAGAACAAGCCCCGGAAGAAACGCCCGCGTCGGCGTTCGCTGCTCGGCGGTCTATTTTATTGGGGATTTGTCGCCGGCGTTTGGGGCGTCGTCGCGCTGGGCGCCGTGTTGTCCTATTACGCGAGCCAGCTTCCCCCCATCGATCAACTCGCCATCCCCAAACGCCCGCCCGACATTCAGATTCTGGGCGTCGACGGCTCGGTGCTGGCCGACCGGGGCGACACGGGCGGCGCCGCCGTGCGGCTTGGCGACCTTCCCGCTTATCTGCCCAAGGCCTTCGTCGCCATTGAGGACCGGCGGTTCTACTATCACTTCGGCGTCGATCCGCTCGGCATCCTGCGCGCCGGGTTGCGCGACGTGGCGGGCGGCGGCTCGGTG
>JAYVYJ010000311.1:0-5724 GCA_043784465.1 Hyphomicrobiales bacterium | reverse complement strand
GCGTTAAACCTCGTGTTTGGGCGCTATACCGGCCGCGCCATGCCGGGCCTCAACATGAACTGGCCGTGGCCGGTAGGGTCGGTCGTCAAGCTGCCGGTGCAGGACCAGCAGATCACGGAAGTTGGGTATCGCGGCGACGGGCGCGGCGACGTGCCGGCCGAGAGCCTGATGCTGACGGGCGACAAGAACATCGTCAATGTCCACTTCCGCGTAAACTGGCGCATCGACGCGGCCCACCCGGAAGATTATGTGTTCAACGTTCTGACGCCGCGTGACACGGTCAAGGCGGTGGCCGAGAGCGTGATGCGCGAGGTCGTCGGCCTCAAGACCATCGACGGCATCCTGACCAGCGACCGCAAGGACATCGAGCCGGACGCGCTGACGCGCATGCAGAAGACGCTCGATGAATATCACATCGGCGTGCAGGTCGAGCAGATCCAACTTCAGTTGATCGACGCGCCCGCGCAGGTCGTCTCCACCTACCGCGACGTCACCGCCGCGCAACAGGATCAGCAGCGCGCCGTCAACGAGGCCGAGACCTACGCCAACCGCATCAAGCCCGAAGCGGAAGGCGACGCGGCGCGCATCGTCGCGGAGGCGGAAGCTTACAAGCAACAATCCGTGCTCGACGCGCAGGGCCAGACGGCGCGCTACGGCCAAGTGTTCGCGCAATACAAGAAAGCGCCCGAGGTGACGCGCGAACGGCTTTATCTGGAGACGATGGAGAAGGTTTTGGCCGCGATGTCGAAGACGATCATCGACACCAAGGGCGGCGCAGCGGCGGCGCCTTATCTGGTGCCCGAACCCACCGCGCCGGGAGCGTCGAAATGAATCGCTCTCTAGTTGGCGTCCTCGTCGCCCTCGCGCTGATCGCGCTTCTCGCCAAGCTTTCGACGTTCACGGTCGATCCGACCGAGCAGGCGCTCGTCCTGCGTTTCGGCCAGCCGGTCGGCAACGTGATCGACGCTGCGGGCCTGCACGCAAAAGTGCCGCTCGTCGACAATGTCGTTTACATCGACCGTCGCATCCTCTCGCTCGACAACGACCGGCAGGAGGTGCTGGTCGCGGAGAATCAGCGGCTCGACGTCGACACCTTCGTGCGTTATCGCATTTCGGATCCGCTGCTGTTTTTTCAATCGGTGGGCACGGTGGCGGGGGCGGAATCGCAGTTGGGCGGTCTGCTGAACTCGGCGCTGCGGCGTGTGTTGAGCGAGGCTTCGATCCTCGACATCGTGCGCGACAAGCGCGAGCCGCTGATGGCGGCGATCCGCGAGCGCACCAAGGAAGGCGCGACGCGCTTCGGTCTCGACGTGATCGACGTGCGGCTGCGGCGCACCGATCTGCCGGCGGACAATTCGGAGGCAGTTTTCCACCGTATGCAGGCCATGTGGCAACAATCGGCGGCGACGTTCCGCGCCAACGGCTCCCGTCAGGCCCAGCGCATCCGCGCCGACGCCGACCGCGACGCCACCGTGACGCGCGCGACCTCCAAGCAGAAGGCCGAGCAGATGCGCGGCGAAGGCGACGGCGAGCGAAACCGCATTTTCGCAGAGGCCTATGGCGCCGACCCGGATTTCTTCGCGTTCTGGCGATCCATGCAGGCTTATGAAGTGGCGCTTTCGAACGGTCGTGCGGTGATTGGACCGACGAGCGATTTCTTCCGCTATTTCCGGTCTCCGACGGGGGCAAGGGCGGAAGCGCCTGCGCCTGACGTAAAGTAACCGACCCGGGAGGGGCTTCGTCATGGCGAGCCAAGCCAAGCCGTTCAGCCCCTCCCCAAGCGTCGCAAGTCGGAAAGAGCGAGCCAGGCGGCGCGACGAAATGGCTTGGCTCGGCTCGCCATGACGGCGGCGGACCTGGATGAAATTACGGCGTAGCCGGATGAAATTAGAGACGCCTCGCCAAAAGAAAAAGGCCGGCGAAGCCGACCTTTCTCCCGTTCTTAAAACTTCAAGAGAGGCTCAGGCCGCCTTGAGATTGTCGGCCGCGCTCTTGCCGGAGCGGGCGTTCTTGACGATGTCGAACGAGAGCTTCTGCCCCTCGACGATCGTGCGCAGTCCGGCGCGCTCGACAGCGGAGATGTGCACGAACACGTCGGGCTCGCCGCCGTCGGGGCGAATGAAGCCGAAGCCTTTGTTGGCGTCGAAGAATTTGACGGTACCTGTGAGCATGACGATTTCCTTTCAATCGTTCACGGAATAGGGCCGCTCTTGTCGAAGAAGCAGCGCACGCGTATCGATTTTGGAACGGAAAATCGTCGTGAGCGGTATGAGCGCGGTAACAAAGTTCGGCAAGCAAGATCGACAGCGGTCCAGATAGCCCGCGACGGCGAAGAAATCAAGGCTCGCCGATGGACTGGCGGCCTTGAGCAACAGGCGCGCAGACGCCCCAATCTACAAGGCCGTTAATACGACCGACCTCGCCATTTCGCTTGTATTTCGCATCGCTCTTCAGCCCCGCTTCGCCAGGGCGCAAAAATCCGGACGAATCGCCGCCTCGACAAAACCGGGTTCCGCCCTCACATTCGGCCATCGAGGAAACGAACCCAAGTAGAAGGATGATTCGACCATGCGCGCCCTCCCCCGCAGCGTTACCGCGCTCGCGCTGATCGCCGGCCTCGCCGCCACGCCAGCTTCGGCGCAGAGCCGTCCGAACAATCTGGCCGATCTTGTCTCTCAAGTCGCCGACGCCGTCGTCAACATTTCCGCCACGCAGACGATTGACGACAAGACTGCGGATTCTTCGCCCCCCGAACTGCCAAAAGGCACGCCGTTCGACGACATGTTCGAGCAGTTCTTCAAGAACCACGGCATGAACGGCCCGCAGGCCCAGCCGCCCAAGGCGCGCAAATCCTCCTCGCTCGGCTCGGGCTTCGTGATCGACCCCTCGGGCATCGTCATCACCAACAATCACGTCGTCGGCGACGCCAACGAGATCCTGGTGATCTTCACGGATGGTCGCAAGCTGAAAGCGAAGGTGCTGGGCAAGGATCCCAAAGTCGACGTCGCGGTGCTGAAAGTGGAGAGCGACAAGCCCTTCAAGACCGTCAAATTCGGCGACAGCGACAAGGTGCGCGTCGGCGAGGGCGTGATGGCGGTCGGCAACCCGTTCGGGCTGGGCGAAACCGTGACGGCGGGCATCCTCTCGGCGCGCAACCGCAACATCGAGAGCGGCCCCTACGACGATTTCCTCCAGACGGACGCGTCCATCAACAAGGGCAATTCCGGCGGGCCGCTGTTCAACATGGACGGCGAGGTCATCGGCATCAACACCGCCATCCTCTCCCCAACCGGCGGCTCCATCGGCATCGGCTTCGCCACGCCCGCCTCCAGCGTGACGCCGATCATCACGCAGTTGCAGTCGTTCGGCGAAACTCGGCGCGGCTGGCTCGGCGTACGCATCCAGCCCGTCGACGACACGATCGCCGAAAGCTTAGGCTTGGGCGACGCGCATGGCGCGCTGGTGGCGGGCGTCGATCCCAAGGGTCCGGCCAAGCCGGCGGGCGTGGAGGCGGGCGACGTGATTGTCGCCTTCGACGCCAAGCCGATCAAGGAATCGCGCGACCTGCCGCGCATGGTCGCCTCGACCTCCGTAGGGACGAAGGCGCAGATCACAGTGATGCGCAAGGGCAAGCAGATCAAGATCGACATCACGCTCGGTCGTCTCGAAGACGGCGAGAAGCAGATGGCCAAGGCGGAGCCGACCGACGATTCCGCCGATACGCCCAAGCCCTCCGCCCCCGCCAAGGCGCTGGGCCTCACCCTCGCCCCGTTGGGCGACGAGGCGCGCAAGACGTTCAAGCTCAAGGACAGCGTCAAGGGCGTGCTCGTCACCGGCGTCGACGCCAGTTCTCCCGCCGCCGACAAGGGCCTGCGCCCCGGCGACGTGATCGAGGAGGTCAACCAACAGGCGGTTGAGAAGCCGGGCGACGTCGCCGCCGCCATCGACGGCCTCAAGAAGCAGGGCAAAAAGACGGCCTTGCTGCTCGTGGGCAATGGCGCGGGCGACGTGCGCTTCATCGCGCTGTCGCTGAACTGAGAGTTCACGATCACGTGAAGCCGGGGCGGCGTAACCTTCGCCCCGGCGCCGCGAAAGAAAGAGGCGAGCCAATGGGGTTCGCAAATCGTCACAGGGATGGACGCCTATGAACAAAACCCTTTCCGCCGCTCTCGCCGCTTCGCTCACCCTCGCGCTCGCTTCCGCCGCGCATGCCGGTCCCGCCCCTGCGCAGCCTGGCGCCGACAAGTGCTATGGCGTGTCGCTTGCCGGCAAGAACGATTGCGCCGCCGGCGCCGGCACGTCCTGCGCGGGCACTTCGGCGGTGGATTTCGACGGGCACGCTTGGAAATACGTCGCCAAGGGCTCCTGCGAGGCGATGACGACGCCGAAGGGTCACGGCACGCTCATACAGATGTAGTCAGTCGATCCGATAGAGATCGAAGCCCGGCATGGCGCTGATTTTCGTCAGGCCGGGCGTCGTCAGGGTCGCGGGGCAGACCGCATGCGCGTCGATGATGTGCGTGAAATGCTGGCGCCAGTTCTTGAACGCCTGCCCCCATTCGGTCTGAAGGACGACGGGCGGAAGAAACTCCTGCTCTGCCGGGTCGAGCCAGCGCGTATCCATGGTGATCGTCGGCCCGCCGTCCAGCAGCGGATCGGTCGGGGCTACGGGCTGCATTCCCGTCTGCGCGAACAGCGTGTTGATGAACGAGCGCCGGTCGATGACGGCGAAAGTCGTCAGATTGGTGACGATCCCCATTTTGTAATTGTCGCAATCGTGGTGATCCACGACCAGTACGCGTGAGCCTAAAGGCAGCGGCTTGAGAAACGCGCGCATTTCAATCGCATATCGGTTGAACTCGTCCCACGCCGGAGCCATCGCCCAGATGCGGAACGCCAGGGCGACGAGAACGGCGGCCGCGATCGCCGGGCGCATGCGCTCACGCATGTCCTGCGTCTTGATGGTCGTCACGGCGAACGCGAAATACCAGAGATAGACCTTGAGCCGCGAGTCGATCAGCGTCGCCGCCCCCGAGTAACGTGGTACGGTGAAGCACAGCAGCGCGTAAGCAGGCAGCGCCAGCCACGCGCGCGGCGCAACACGGACGCCCGGGATCACGGCCAGCGCCAGCAGCCCGGCCAGCATGAACATGAACACGCTGTCCCAACCCGTCATCGTCTCGATGGGCAGCAGCATGAAGCTGATTCCGACGAAATCCTTGATGATGTAATTCGAGGGCGAATGCTCGCGCAGCAGCAGCAGAATTGTCGGGACCACAATCGCCAACAGCGCCACGATTGCGCGCCGGATCAGTTCACGCGGGGCCGCACGTAGCGGCATGGCCAGCACGCCCGCCAGCAGCACGAGATACATCGCCAGCGCGATGAGATGGCAGAAAAACAGCGCCGCGCCGAAGGCGTTGAGCGCAAACAGGTCTCGCGCTTTCAGGCCCTGCGGCCGGTTGAGCGCATAGGCGATTGCGATCAGCGTGAGGCCCGCGCCCAGCGCGAAATTGATGAGCCCCACCGTGGTGACGACGTTGTAGCTGAAGAACGGCACAATCCAGATCGTCGGCGAGGGCTTGTCGAACAGCGCGCTGTGGATGGCGAAGGCGCCCAAAGCGGGCAGCACGATCGCCAGCGCCGTGGCGATCTTCATTGCCGTCAGCGCGGACGCCCAGGGCCACAGCGCCAGATAAACCAGATCGACGCCCATGTTGGGGA